>JAPPOR010000189.1:7002-12699 GCA_028817905.1 Myxococcales bacterium | reverse complement strand
CCGGAAGCGCTCCGGCACATGCCACAAGACAAGACGCGATTCCCCCCAAAACGCAACGTTTTCCCCAAGCGCTCATGACTCAATTGTGACCGATCCCACGACCAACACAACGAGGATTCCTAGCGCCGGACGCAATATGGGATCACAGCGCGGGGGGATGCCCACAAAGGGGTAGACTGGAGGACACCCAAGAATTCCTCGCAACTCAGCCTCCTGGAGACCGATGGATAGGCATCACGACGGCCCGAGGGAACCAGGTGAACTTGGCGGGTGAACTTGGCGGCAACGCCTTACTACCACTGCATCTGTCGCTGCGTCCGGCGGGCCTTTCTCTGTGGACAGGATGGGTACACCGGCAAGAACTTCGACCATCGCAAGGCCTGGGTCGTCGACCGACTACAGTTTCTGTCCGGCATCTTCGCAATCTACGTGTGTGCCTACGCCATCCTGAGCAATCATCTGCATCTGGTGCTGCGCATCGCTGCTGAGCGTGCACGTCGGCTGACTCCCGACACGGCCGAAGCCGCCAGTTCATCAACGAGCTTGCTTGCGTCGTCGGGGCCGCCGAATAGCTAGTCTCGTGTCCTGTAAGGCCCCAATCGAGGGCACGCGACGAGCACGGTCTCGGGAAATAGGGCCTGTAAGGCCTCTAAGTATTTCGATCGCCCCCTCCGGCAAGACTGGGCAGCCGAGAACGGCCGAACGCGCTGCCCGAGGTGAGGTAGCGCGAGCAGGCCCAAATGGGTCAGGAAGCGCTGGATGCTCTGTGGGTCCTGGACCAGAGCGCGCAACCTCAGCTCGCCGCAGCACTCGGGGCAGGCGGTAGTCGGCTCCCCGAATGTGCGCGCCTTGAGCAGCCGCCAAGACCAGTAACGACTACCCTTCCCCTTCGGGACCCGCCGGGCCCTGGCGAAGACTGGGTCGAGTGGCGCATGTGCGTGGTCGCAACCTGCATCGTCCGCCTCCGGTTCGGGCGGCGGCTTCGGCAAGATGCGCGGACGCAGTTTGCTAGCTGGCGCCAGTAGGCCCGAATCCTCGCCGCCTTGCACCCGGCGCACTGGCAGTGTCGATGTACGCGGGAGGTTATGAGATGGCTTCTAGTTCCCGTAGTCGATGTTTGAGGCCTTGGCCCTGTCGCGGGGCTTCACGGAAGCGCCCAGGGCACCCAGGGCCACCGCCAGAAACGCGGCCGTGCCAACCAAGAGTGTGGCGCCCAATGCGATGCGTGGGCCACCCAAGAGCTGGTTGCTGACCGCGACACCGACTGTGACGAGCAAGATCCCGGCGAGCACCCACTTGCGACGTTGGGCAGCGGCCCGCTCAGCAGCGGCGCGCGCCTCCTTTTCAGCACGCTTCTGCTCCTTGCGCCGCTGCTTGTCCGACCTCGCCTTCGCCTTCTTGCCCATCGCCGCTCCCCTTGAGGAGCATAGCCGGCCACGCCCGACGTCATCAAGACCACCAGAATCGGGATACGTGAGACGCGCCGAACCGCCGTGACTGTCAGGTAACGGCGAGCAGCGCAGCGGCGGGAAGCACGGTCACCGGGTCCGCCGGTGTAAGCAGTTGCGGCCACAGCCAATTGTGGTACGCGACGACGCCCGCCGCGGAGAGATGCGGCCGGTCGGCCGCGGTGTGGCCATCCGACACGACGACCACCCGATAGGCACGGCTTATTGCTGCCCGAATGGTCGAATCTACGCAGAAGTCAGTGGCCCACCCGCATACGATCAGGCGCGCGGCACCCAGCTCGCGAAGACGGTGATCGAGGGATGTACCCAAGAAGGCATCGTTCGTCGTCTTGCGCACCACCAAGTCGCGCTCTTCGCGAGTCAGCGATGCCAGGATCTGCCAGCCAGGCGTGAAAGGAAGCAGCCCCTCCTCCTCAGTGCCGTCATGTTGAACGAATACGATCGCTCCACCGGCACTGCGCACGAACTTCGCGAGCCGCTCGATCCGCTCGATCACGGCATCTTGGTCATGGTAGCGGTCGTCGCGAAACGATGACTCTTGGAGATCGACGATGATCAGCGCGTCCACACCCTTCGTATACGCGCCACAGCCCGCCCCGGTCTACCCCGCGAGCGACCACCGCTAGCCCGGCGCCGGTCCCTCGGGGATCCCGAGGCACACCACGTGGCCATCGGGGTCGCGCAAGTACAGTTCGAGCATCCCGTACCAGGCCCGCTCTGGCCCCTTTTGGACCGCTTCCTTGGGCACGCGCTCGCGGACGGAACGAGGGTCCATCCCACGAAAGTAGACCGTACCTCCGACGCCGGGTGCCTGATCCGCATCGATGCCCGGAACCTCCTCCGCGAGGCTTCCGACTGTCTGCAGCATCAGCTGGGAGCCCTCCCATTCGAGGGTGGCGAATACGGCGCCCTTCCCGACACCTTCGGAGGTCATGTCGCGGCTTCCGTCGATTGTGAAAGCCACCTTGAGTCCGAGCACATCCCGGTAGAAGGCGATGGAGCGCTCCATGTCGGTGACCATGAGGTTGGGAATGATCATTCGTACGTATCCGTGGACTTGTGGGATAGGTGAGGGCCGCGCGAATACCTAGCACAGTCGACGCAGAGCGCAGGGCGCTGGAAACGGCCAACCGCCAGCGTCCTGGCAGGAGGTTCTGGCGGGACCACGTTGAGGAATACCGCGTGAACAGGGCCATTTGGGAGACGCTACGGGGTCTGCCGCGCCGAATCTTCGTTGCACCCCGCTCGACGCTTCAACCGGACCACACGCGACGAGCGCTCCATACGATCGCGGCCGCTGGCTGATAGCTGCATCACCGCGAAGATCCAGGTGTAGAGGCGCGACAGACGCTGGCGCTCGTGGGCTTCGCGCGTGGTCGATTGCGACTCAACCTCAGCGAACCCATGGGGGGAGAAGAACTCCTCAGTGTCATCGACCCCGAAGCGAACCGCGATGTCGGCGCCCGCAAACGGGGTCTCGTAGATCTTGGCAGCGCGACGCTGGCCCTCCGCCGAGAGTAGATCGGTGATCCAAGCCGCAACAGCTGGCTGCGCGTTGAGGTCGGTAGCCAGTGCGGCGACCTGTTCCGGGTGCAGGTAGAGCAGCAGGCCCTCGGTCACCACGAGAGCCCGCTGCGCCCCATTGGTCGCCAGCTGCAGCGCCTCACGACGCGGCCCCGCTTCGGCAAGGTCAGCGACCAGCGGATGCCAGCTGCACGTCGGGGATGCGCCCTCGAGCACCGCCCGCTTCCGCTCGATGACGTGTGCCCCGTCCACATCGAACCAGCGCAGGTGCTTTGGCAAGTCGAGGCGGAACGCTCGAGTGTCGAAACCACAAGCGAGGTTCAGCACCGTATCGACGCGGTCGCGCGTGACGGCGTCGGCGACCATCCGGTCGATCAACGCGGTGCGGGCGGCGACCATGCCCGCGCCATCCCGCAGGCCACGCATGTCCGCGGCGATGGCACGGCCGCGATCGCCGGCCAGTGCGGCAGCCCAGGGATCCTGGAAGAGCGGCTCGGGCCGCGCCGATTCCAGCGCGCGGTACCACGCAACCCAGTTCGCTGTTTCTGAAATCGAAGAGATCACGCGCCCACCTCCAGTGACACTGGCCTCGCGCTCGATTCGACACCCGAGCCGGGCTACGGTTCCCGCACGGGCAAGAGTCTCGCGCAATTGCCACACGCCCGGTGGCGTCAGGTGCGGATCGCCGGCGAAGTGCCCGCGGTCGCCCTCCCTGGGACGCGATCTCGTTCAGGTCAACCAGGCCCCCGGGTTCGCGTCAGCTCAAGGCCAGGCGTCAGGCCCCTCGGCGCTGCCTCCGCACGTTTCGACGAGCGGTGTGCGGCACTCGTCACCCATGACGTTGGGATCGCGGTCCATGACGCGCGGCTCGGTGTCGTCACTGCAGCGACAGATGATCTGAGGCCCGCCACTCGGATCCCAGTAGCACGCGCCGGCTTCGTTCGAGCAAGCGGGCTCGCAGGCCCAGAACAGCGCGTAGTCGCACAGTGCGGTCTCGACCGGGCGCTCGAAGCCCGCGGAACAGGCGCAGTTGTAACCGTTCTCGCCGGGTTCGCAGCGGCCAGCGGCGGATTCGCAGGGGGCCTGACACGTGCGACGCAACGCCCTTTGACAGTCAGCCTCAGTGGTGGGCGTAAGCTCGGGCTCATCTGGGCATGTGCATGCGTGGGTTCCGTCCGGTTGTTCGAAGCAGGCGATGGTCACTGGTTCCGGCGGGTCCTGCGCCGGGCGCGTGGGCGTCAGGCCGAAGTACTCCCGTTCACAGAAGCCATGTTCACCCGTCGTTGTGCCGCACGCGGACTGCAAGGAGTCCTGGCAGCCCGACTCGACGCCATCAACCACGCAGTCGTTGAGGCGTGTTTTGGGCGGCGTCCCTGGATCGTTGCCATCGAGGACGAGGCGCTTGATGGGGCACGCCTCGACGTCACAGCTGCACACGTAACGCAACGCCGGCTCGTCGCCGCTCTCGTCCCAGTACTGGATGCAGGCCGCCTCTCGTCTTGCTTCGTCGGGACCCGTCCACATGGTCGAGAAGCACTGGTCGAGGGGCCCAGTCGGCGGTGGCGACCCTCCGGACCCTGACGGCTCTTGGCCTTCCCCACCCGACGCCGGACTGGACTCGGGCGGTGGCTCCTGTGTCACCTCGGGCCGTGCCTGTTCGCCTCCGCCCCCTTCCTCGCCCGACGACTCGCCCGCGCAGGCCCAGGGCCCGAGCGGGACCAGGGCCGCCGAGGTCAAACCTAGAACGAAGCCCATGTGGGGCGTGCCGGGAGACCGCATAGGGCCAGTATGCGTGCCACGCTCCGCCCCGCAAGGTGCCGCCTCTCGAGCGCCCGATGCGCCCCCTTGCGCGTGCGACGGCAAGGGGCCAGAACACGCACATGACGGTCTTCGAAGGCGGGGGAGAACCGCCACAGTCACCAGGACGCTGCGCGATCGGGGTCCAGTTCATCCACGGCCTGGAGGGAAGCCCCCAGGGGCGCAAAGCGCAGGTACTCGCGCAAACGTTCAACACGGTGACGCCAACCATGGATACCAGCGACTTCGAAGGTTGTGTCGTCGTGCAGAGAGACGCCCTACGACGCTTTCAGCCTGAAGTGCTGGTGGGCTCCTCCTTTGGCGGCGCGGTGGCGGTGGCACTGCTCGCGCGGGGCCTGTGGCGCGGCCCGACGCTTCTGCTCGCACAGGCGGCCGTCCGCTACGGGCACTCGGCCCTCCCACCGGACGTTCCGGTGCTCCTGGTGCACGGTCAGGCCGATGAGATCATCGATCCCCAGGACAGCCGCGCACTGGCCAGCACGGGGACCCCAAGCCTGGTCCGCCTGCTCGAGGTCGCCGACGACCACAGCCTTCGAGCGAGTGTCGAGGCCGGCCACCTGGTGGAGTGGGTCAAGCAGGTACACAGGATGGTCTCGCAATAGCGTCTGCTATGTTTCCACAAGTGAGGAGAGTGCCATACTGAAGGGTAGCTGCCTGTGCGGTACGGTTCGTTTTCTGGCGGAGGGCCCGCTCAAGCTGATGGCCTGTTGTCATTGCGTGCAGTGCCGCAAGGCTTCCGGAGCCGAGTTCGCCTCGAACGCTACGGTGAAAGCCGACGGGTTCCAGATCGTGGCGGGCGAGCCCGCACTACGTTGGTGGTCGTGATCATCGCGCTGGACTCACCACCACCCACGACCTTCGCGCCGTCGCTCCAGCGCAAACCTGT
>JAPPOR010000189.1:0-6191 GCA_028817905.1 Myxococcales bacterium | reverse complement strand
CACGTTGCGCGAGTGGGGCTCCGAGCAATGCGAGCGTTACGTGTCATTGCTCGAAGCCGCCTGCGAGGAGTGGATTCCGGCGAGTGCCAACCTGACTCGCCCCGTTCCAGAACGGCCGCAGCTCCGGATGCTCCGCTGCGAGCACCACATGATCTATTTCCGTGTGGTCGACGACGGCTTCGAGATCGTGCATGTGCTTCACGAGCGGATGCTGCCGCAACGGCACCTTTGATGGCCCAGTTGCTTCCGAGATGCTCAAGTGCGCCTCAAGCGCATCGCGACGAGCAGGTCCGCTGACGGACAATTGTTAATTGTCATGACGAAGATCGATCCGACGGCGACCTTGCACGCTACACGTTGCGCGAGTGGGGCTCCGAGCAATGCGAGCGTTACGTGTCATTGCTCGAAACCGCCTGCGAGGAGTGGATTCCGGCGAATGCCAACCTGGCTCGCCCCGTTCCAGAACGGCCGCAGCTCCGGATGCTCCGCTGCGAGCGCCACATGATCTATTTCCGCGTGGTCGACGACGGCTTCGAGATCGTGCATGTGCTTCGCGAGCGGATGCTGCCGCAACGGCACCTTTGATGGCCCGGTTGCTTCCGAGATGCTCAAGTGCGCCTCAAGCGCATCGCGACGAGCAGGGAGTCGACCATGTCCATACCGGATCGCAACTCGCGAGTCGGGCGCCGCCGGTGTGAAGCTTCTGCGGTTGCGCGAGCCTTGTCGCGGCCCAGTTTGGCTCTCAAGACGTCGGCTCCGGTCAGTCCGCCGCTTCGCAAAGATGAACGAAGTTCGCGTGCCCTTTGGCGAGGTCACGCCGGATCAGCGGAATGAACAGCGGAAAGATGAACTTCATCAGTCCTCTCCGCCTCGCGCACTCGCCTTCCGTGTTCGACGGCCGCATCGACAGGGACGGGTGGCAAGTGCTGAGCGTGCTGGGCAATCGCTACACGCACGGCGAATCCCAGCGAGTGGCGGCCCCGGCAATAGGCGTCTTCGGCCGGTGCCGGCTCCTCGCAGGCAAATAGGTCCGGCCCCCGGGGACGTCAGATCACGAGAACCGCCAACGCCAACTACAACTTGCGCCCGTCATGGCCGAGGAGTCTGCGGCCCCGCGTCGTCCGGCGCACGACGGCCCAAGCCGAGCGATACCATGGAGCCGCAGTGTGGAAGGATCATGCGAGCCGGCATGGCCGACTGGAAGCCAGAGGTGAGACGAGCAGCCGAGGCCGCTCGCGTCAATACGTGACGCACCGCGTCATCAGATGAGGCAGGCCACCGGATGGACTGCGCGACTCCGCCGATACATGTGGATTGGACGCGCCAGCCCCCGTTGGACCGGAACTTGCTCTTCCCTTGGAGCCGAAACCATATCGCCAGGGAGGCCGCCCCTTGACCGTGTTCCGCTCCACACAATCAGCCCGACAACCTCTCTCGTCCTCCGATGCGGCCCAAGCTGCCGTTTCGCACCGGGAGACGTCCCGAATCAGGATATCGGTATGGGAAGCGCCACTGTCATTCGGCTGAAGGACGCTAACCGGGTCAATTTCACCGGCAAGACCATAGTGGGACGCAGCCCGATATGCGGACTGCGTACGGGGCACGCGGCTTCCTCGGCGGAACACGCTGTCCTGGAGTGCCGTCCGGGTTCCAGCTGCTTGGTACGCGATTTGGGAAGCCGCAATGGGACGTTGCTGAACAGTGACTATCTGCTGCCCTCCGAAGCGCGCCCGTGCCACGTGGGCCACACGTTGATATTCGGCGACGAATCTGAAGCGTGGCGGATAGGCCGCCTGATCAGTCCCGACGCGGTAGTTCGCGGTGGCCGCACGGCCTCGGCGATCCCAATCGCGCGGGAGGGAACCGTCCTACCGAGCGGGGACGGCATCGTGCGGACGGTTCGCCACGAAGACGGCGTCGGTTGGGTGTTGGCCACAGGGCAGCAGAGGACGCCACTCAACGTGGACAGCCCCTTTCGGGTAGGCGACGACCTGTGGACGCTGTCCTGCGACGGCCCCCAGCCCTCCCTACGTTAACCTAAGACCCCCGTCGGCATTCCAGGACTCGCCTTGCGGTGTACGTTGCACGCGACGAGGAATCCGCCAAGGTGCGCCTCGAGCGACGGGCCTGGTCGAAATCGGGTACCGCACCCACAACCACATTCTTGTCCCATTGACCGCCGCGAGACTCAAAGACCAGGGTGACGGGACATCAACACCTGGGTCCACCGAACACGGCGTGCGCTGCTGAAGGCAGGGTACGCCGACCCCAAATCGATCATCGAGCGACGCGAAGTCAATGGACCGCTACGCATCGGCGTCCGATCGCTACGTCTCGAGCGGGGCTGCTGAGACCCAGAACCTGCGCAGTCAAGCAGGCACCCTGAGGGCGTCGCTATCCCCGCCCCTGCACCGGGCGCGCGACGGGCCAGGGCGCGCGGCTACCCAGGAACGGGCTCGCCTCGGCCCAGCTGATGGCAACGGGCCCTACCCCACACGGCAGGCGGCGTGAAGGCCCTGCTCGGCACGGCGCAAAGCGGGGTGCAGCCCGCATCGCGCGCCTTTGGTCCGCACGGAAGCCCGGTGCTACCCGGTCGCGCGCAGCAACGAAAGGCGTCGAGCACCAACGCGCAGCAGGCCAGAGGTTTGTCGCCGCTCGACGATCCGTGGGGCGTCCGGGTACCCGGCCCGGGCAAGGGCTCGACGCGTACGATACACCCACGTGTTGACATCGCCTTGGGAGCAGCGAAGCCACTCAGCAACGAACGACCAGTGGACCCAGCCCGCATCCGCAGGGGAAACGCCCGCCCGCTGGTCCTTCAGGCGCGCCACCACCAGCGGTGCGAGCACACAACTATGGGCCCGATAGTCAACGTCGAAGGCGCCATTGGTGCACTCAACCCGGAGGGCCGCGGACTCCTCGTCGCGCGCGAGCGACAACGTAAGACAGGCGCGGTCACCCTCCCGGGGGTCCTCTGACAACGTTCGATCGCGCTCGCTGCAATCCCAAAGCGTCCAAATCGCTCCGGCCACCCAGAACGGAACACCCGGAACCACTGAGGTACTGCCGCGCGACTCTTTCAGGATCCAGGCACCGGACTCGCGCTGCAGAACCCGACTCGCCCCATCTGCAGGCAATGTCACGCTATCTCCTCGGACTTCGATCGTTGCCTCCGGCGCAAGGCGTCGCACTACTGCTCGAACCTTGTCGGCCTGCACGACCTGCCAGCTTTCGGCGGCGTTCCCGAAGATAAGCACGTCGCCAAGCCCACAGGGCCGCGCTTGCCGTGCACTGACCAGCTCCCCGTTGACCAAGGTGCCGTTCCGGCTCCCGAGGTCTCGCACGGTCCAACCATCCGGGCCCCATTGCAAGATCGCATGGGCACCGGAAGACGCCGGGTGGTCAGTGCGTAGCAGGTTGTGCACGCCGCGGCCGACGCCTGTGCGCAAGGCCGCGCTAACGGTGCGTTTGTCACCAAGGCGTACTAGTTCCATCTGCTCCTCCATCGGAAGCTGATATCCACAGCGACGGGTCGCTGGACGTCATTCAGATGTGCGCCCACACCGCCCTTAGACTGCTGGACTACCGGCGCTTCCTCCCTCGCCCTTCGACCGCTCGGCGTGCTTGATGGCGACATACGCGGAGGAACTCATGCCCAGCACCAGCAATGTGGTGGAGCCGAAGGTCGGAAACTCCGCGCCTGTCCCCTGAAAGGTTCGAATCGCAAACACCGCGCCGTACAGCGCGTTGAAGGCGACCGCCTGGAAGCGGTGGACACTGACGCCGACTCCATCCGACATGATGTCGGTGAGGAAGCCCTTTGAGGCAGCAGCTGACGGCGTTGGTCCGCCAGTCGCGCTCTGCCGAGCGTCGGCGATGCGCGCCGCGACCCCGACGCCCCCGCTGATGCCCAGCAAGGTGAGACAGGTGGCGTTGAACTGCCAAAACTCGCCGCGCGACGCGTAGACCCCGAGCCAGCAGGCGATGACGACCATTGTCCACCAGAACAACTGAACCCGCGATAGGCTATAGGGCCGCGGCATGTCCCCCTCGGCGGCCCTCAGGGCCCTCGGGTGTCGGACGAACCAGAGCGCAGAGGCCCCAAGGCCAGTGAGCGCTACCCAAGCAACCATTTGTGTCCACGACGCTTCCATGTCTTTCGTCTCCTTCGGTTTGCGCGCTGCGATGCAGCGCCGGGGTGGGTCTACGGCTCGGTGAAAGTGCGCCGACGCGGGCTAGCGCACGGCGCCCTCGACCAGGTGAAACAGGTCGTCGGCGATCTCACCGGATAGCGAAATGCCCAGATACGCCCCAGACAAGGGCGCCAGAGGCTTGTCATGCTGGGCGACAAAGCCGCCACCGACCCCAAGGCGAAGGCCGTGGCGCCAGCCGAGCTCCAACAGCAGGCCCCACATCAGGCCCTGCGACATCGCGTGGGATAAGGACATGCCCAACGTGGGAACCAGCAGCAGATTGTGCCTGGAAATTTCTCCCAAGTGCGCGCCGTCGAGAATCGAGAAGTACTCACGCACTCGGTCCACGGCCAAGGCTAGGCGTCGCATCGGCATGGCATCGGCCGCCAGACCCCGCAGCAGCGCAAACGATCGGTGACAACCCGTGATCAACCGGGAGTCGTCGAGCGCGGAGGCACCGACCGCACGTGTCAGCATCGGCTCTGCCGTGGGTCTCAAGATGTGCCGCACGCACTGATACAAGGAGCTGGCCGTCTGCGCGAAGGTGGCGTCGTCCTGCTGTGGCCGCGCAGTCAGCCGCTCGACCATGGATAACAGCTCCGTATGCAGATCTCGAACGTGGTTGGCCGGAGCCTCCAGCCTCGTCAGTCGCTCGAGCACCCGCTGAAAGTGCCGCGCGTGCGCCTCGAACGTCTCGAAAGCATGACTCTCTCGCTCTGTGTGCAACACAGGATACCAGTCGAGACCATGCCCGCCACCAACACCCACCAGCGGAACCCCAACGAGGGTAGCCATTCCGCCAGACCAGGCGCCGAGATCGCAACGCAGCGCGCTCAGACCCCGACGTGCGCAGATCTTGCGCGCTACAACGCCCGCCGTAACCAACACGTGCTCCCTGCCGAGAAGGCTTCGCAGGGCATCATAATCTCCACGCGCGCTCCGCATATTGCTGATCTCGCCCAGCACGTCGATCGGGTCGGAAGCGGGTTGGGCCAGAGGGTCCTCCGCGGGTGCCGTGTCGGCTTTGGCCGAAGGCCGGCTTGCCGTGGTTTCCGGTGCTTGGATGTGCGGCTGTGACGAGGACGGGGCCACCCCGGCTTCAGCAGGATCTCCCAAGTTTGCATTCGCGACTCGGATCGATACCAGGCAGATCGCGACAGCCAGCGTCATCACGCGACATTCGGGGAGCTGGTGCATGTACTGTTCCTTCGGAGTCAAGACTGGGGTCATGAATGGCGCTAGCAACTCCAACTACCCTAGTGGGCGTACAGGCCCGCAAGCTATGGCAGGGCATGACAGGTGCCAATGACGGCGGTCGCGCACCCGATTCCCGTCCCTGGACCTCGACGTACGCGCGGACCCAAGGCGGTCACCGGGGATGGAGTGCGCCTTACCAGAGACCACGATCCGTAGACGTGTCTTCGGAGACGAGTCGTCTCGACAAAACGCGCCGCTTCCCCGCGAGACGCGTCCCGTCACTGGCTGCAACAAGTTCACGACCCCATGCAGGCTTATCCGCTGACCGACAACCAGGTGACCTGGAGATCGCGCGCAAACAGGCGAAGCCGGTCGGATGAGGTCATGCGTCGAGTCCTGCATGCAAACGGGGTGCCTTTTGCGGGCGCAGGCGCCGGGGAGCTGACTCGGCTATCGGCGTGGTGGGTGAAGCTGGGGATCCTCCCGGAGCGGATCGAACCCGGGAAGCCCCAGCAGAATGAAAGGCACGAGCGCTTTCACCGTACTCTGAAGGCTGCTGCCTGCCGTCCGCTGGCCAACGACCTGGAAGCGCAGCAAGAGCTGTTCGATCTCCTCTGCGCGGAGTACAACGATGAAGGCCGTATTAGGCACTAAACAACCGCACCCCTTCCCAGGTGCACCAGCCATCGCTGCGCTCATTCCCGTCGAAGCTTCCTGGTGCCGAGCGCACCCAGAGTGCCGAGATGCGGAAGGTCAATGCCTAAGGGCCGTTTCCGATGCAGCGGCGAGTTCCGACTCGAA
>JAPPOR010000172.1 GCA_028817905.1 Myxococcales bacterium | reverse complement strand
AGTCGTCGTGGATGAAGCGATCCCGTAGTGCTCAGCGTGTGCCTCACCTATGCTTCCCCCGCGAACCGATGTGCACGAACGTCCGAGCCACGTGCCTTGTCCTAGTGTTGAGCACCGTCGGTTGTTCAGGCACGGCCTCGACCCCCGGTCCCGAGCGCCGCCCCCCGCGACCGCCTGCGCCCCGCTACTGGGCTGCTGGCGAGGATCGCGTATTTCCCAGGAGGCTGGACTATCCGAACGGGGCCGGTGTGCTGACTACCCTCAACCTCGCGGGACCGACGCCGACAACCGGCCACGCGTTCTTCACCCCAATCGGGGACAACCCCCGTGCATGTATCACGTGTCATCAACCTGCGGACGGGATGGGCCTGTCGGTCGAAACCGTGCGAGCGAGATGGCAGGAGCGCGGCCCCTCGGATCCGTTGTTCGAACCCATCGACGGGTCAAACTGCCCCGATCTCCCCCGCGACGAGGAGGCCTCGCATTCCCTGTTGCTCAATCACGGCCTGTTTCGCATCTTCAGGCCGTGGCCGCCGCGGGACGAACAGGGCAACTCGATCGAGCCCGAGTTCAGCCTGCAAGTCCTGCGGGACCCGACCGGCTGCAACCGCGATCCCAAGGTGGTGTCGGTGTACCGGCGGCCGCGGCCGGCGGCCAACCTGAAGTACGTCACCGCGATCGGATTTCCCTTCGATCCCAAGAACGGTCTGCCGCTCAAACCCGACCCGAAGACGGGTGAGGCCGCCAGCAACAACCTGTTGGCGGACGCGCGCGCCCTCACACTGGAAGCGCAGGCGATCGGCGCGCTCGTCGATCACATGCAGCTGCACGGCACGCCGGATCCTGGTGCGCTTTCGGAGATCGTTGCGTTCGAGCGGCGGCTCTACAGCGCACAGAGCGCACACACCTTGGCGGGCAACCTGGACGAAGCGGGCGCCCGCGGGGGCCCCCGGATCCTGGCGCAGGCACCGGCGGGCGCACTGCAGCGGGCTTCGAGTCCGATCTGGAGCGAGTTCTACCCGTGGCTCGCTGAACAACAGCCTGACCCGGGCGTAGGGGGCCCACGGGCAAGACCGCAACAGACGATGACCCAAGCGATGCGTCAATCGGTCGCGCGGGGCGCCGCACTGTTCTCACAGCGCACCTTTCTCGTGGTCGACAGCGCCGGGCTCACCGACACTGGCTTTGGCAACCCGGTGCGCAACGGCTGCGCCTTCTGCCACAACATGCAGCACGCTGGCCTCGACGTGGCCCCCGGCCAGGTCGACATCGGGACCGTCAACCGGCCCTTCGCCGAGCTTTCGGAGTCCAACGTGGACGCGGAGCTGCCACTCTTCCGGCTGACCTGCAAGCCGGGAACAATGCCCCACCCGCATCTCGGACCGGTCGTCGAGACACACGACCCTGGTTTCGCACTGACCACGGGGCGCTGCATCGACATCGGCAAGATCACGGCCCAGTCCCTGCGCGGTCTCGCCGCCCGGGCGCCCTACTTCGCCAGCGGCGCGGCGCGCACCCTGGGCGAGGTCGTCGACTACTACGACAAGCGCTACAAGATAGAGCTCAGCGAGCAAGAGAAGGCTGACCTCACCCATCTGTTGGAGGTCCTGTGATCGCGCCGCTCTTGTCGCGACGCGGATGGACCGCGGCCGTGGTGCTATCGGTCTTGGCCGGATGGGGCGTCGGAGTGCGGGCCGGGCACGGCCGACGACCCGAAGCGGGCGCGACGGTCCGCTTTGTCGCGTGCCCGATCTATCGCGACACCGATCAGGGTCGCAAGTCCGGTTGCTGGCTCGCCGATGACCCCGCTACCGGTGCGCGCTACGATCTGACCTGGTCCCCGATCAAGCCGCAGGCTGGCAAGCCGGTCCTGGTTGAAGGCGTCGTGACGGAGGCGTCGGACACCTGCGGCGGCGTGGTCCTACAACCCGTACGGGTCTCTGTGCTTCCTGAACCCGGCTGTACGCGTGAGATCCTCGCCGCCGAAGGCTACCCTGGCCGTCCGTCACCTCCGCCGGTCGCGATGCTGGCGCCGTCAAGCCAACCCCGTACCCTGCCTCCGCCGCCCTATGTGCGGCGCGCCTTTCACATTTACTTCGAGTTCGGCAGGCGCTTCCTCCAATATCAACACGCGGAGGTGATCCTCGAGCAAGTCCAACTCTACGTGCGAGCCAGCGACGCCAAGCGAGTGCGGATCGTGGGCTTCGCGGCCACGGAGCCGGTTCGCTATGGCCAGCGGCGGTTGGCCGAGCCCGACCGCCTCGCCCTGGACCGGGCCGAAATCGTGGCGCTCGCGTTGCACCGGCTGGGCGTACCCGATGCCATCGTCGCGATCCAAGTCAGCAAGGCCCCGGCGCCCACCGAGCTAGAGGGCGGTCGTCTTCCGGAGTCCTCCAAGCGGCGAGTGACGGTGATGGTGACCCCGCTAACGACCTTGAGTCAGCGGTTCGAGGGCGTTTGGGTGAAGTTGGCTCGCGTTACCTTGATTGGATGCGTCTGGACAAGGTCGCTAGGTCGCGCTGGGGCGCTCCGGGGATGGGCAGCGAGCGACAGCGGTTTCCTGTGGCGCCGGGGTCACATGTTGGCGGGTGCACATTACGGCTGGGCGGCGGCTTCGAAGATTCTGGCAAGGCCCTCGATGAGCTGCTCATCGGAGTAGAGAAGCGGGTCATCGAGGCTCTCGACCATGCCCTTCATGGTGAGGATCCCGATCGACGCCATGCCCGCGAGAAATGCCATCAGGCGTGGTTCGACGTCCGCGCGCCCGCGCGCCCGATCCCAATCCTTGCTCAGCAGTTCAGTCGCGCTGCCGTAGGCCAGGTCGTTGAGGGGGCGGATGCGGGCGAACTGCTCGGCACCGACCCGCACCGTGCCGGGCTTCGCCACCTGACCATGCAAGAAGGCGAGCCGAAAGTCGTCCATGTGACTGGCAAACACATGGATGGTTTCGCGGATGATGGCCCGCAGTGCCTGACCGCCGTTCTCGGCGCTTTCCACCGCGGCGTGGATGGCGTCCGATTGGGCCTGAAAGATGCCGAAGACCACCTCGAACAACAGCACGTCCTTGGACGGGTAGTAGTAGTAGATGGCGGCTTTCGTCAGCCCAACCTCCTGGGCGATGGCCTCGAGGGTTGCCGCCGCGATCCCGTCCCGTAGCAGCACCCGCCGAGCGGCCTCGATGATCTCTTCGCGCGAGCGCTCGCGGCGCCGTTCCCGGCGGGCGACCCGAGCCGAAACCTCAGGCGTTTCGGGGGATTGGAGCGGCTCGCGGCCACCTCCTCGCTTGCGCTTGTCGTTTCGTGGCATGGGCAAGTTTTTACCATCGGATGATTTTTTTGTCCAACGATCTTTTTTTTTACCAAGGGTCAGTTTTTTTGTTCTATGGTCTTCAAATCGAGTTCCGGCACCGCCGGTTTCCTCCGACTCCGAGCAAGCGAGGTTCCCCAATGAAGACGAAGATCGATGAGATCAGCGACGACATCTTCCGCCTGTCGACCTGCGTTCCCGAAGCGGCTCCGGGTGGCTTCACCTTCAACCAGTTCTTGATCAAGGCGGAAGAGCCACTGCTCTTTCACACCGGTCCGCGGCGCCTGTTTCCGCTCGTGTCGGAGGCGATCGAACGCGTTGTGCCGTTGACGACTCTCCGCTGGATCACCTTCGGCCATGTGGAGTCGGACGAGTCGGGCGCCATGAACGAGCTGCTGGCTGCTGCTCCCCACGCCGAGGTGGCCCACGGACAGATCGGATGCATGGTGTCTCTCGATGACCTGTGCGACCGCCCACCACGCAAGCTGGCCGACGGCGAGGTGCTCGATCTTGGCGGCAAGCGCGTCCGGCACATCGACACGCCCCATGTTCCGCATGGCTGGGAGTCCCGGGTGCTGTTCGAAGAGACTGGTAAGACGCTGTTCTGCGGTGACTTGTTCGCCCAGGTCGGGGATGGTCCGGCGCTTGCGACCGGGGACATCGTCGGACCGGCGCTCGCAACCGAAGAGATGTTCCGGGCGACGGCCCTCACCAGCGAAACAGCTCCGACGATCCGGCGCCTGGCCGCACTGGAACCCCACACACTCGCCGTGATGCACGGGTCCTCGAGCGCCCGAGACTGCTCCAAGTCGTTGCTGGCGCTCGCCGACGCCTTCGGCTCCCAGCTGACTTCTGCCGCCTCGGGGGTCATGCAGTGAATGCGCTGACCCTCGACGACCCGTTGTTCGCCACGTATGCGGTCGCGGCGACCATCATGATTCTCAAGGTAGCCAGCATGTCTTGGTTGACCGTGGTGCGCATGATGGAGGTCAAGGGTGGCTACCGGTCACCTGAAGACATCAAACAGACGGCCCTCAATCCGGTTCCCAGCCCACAGCAGCTCGAGCCCAACGAGCGGGTCGAGCGGATCCGCAGAATCCACATGAACGATCTGGAAAACATTCCGTTCTTCCTCGTCGCTGGCTTCCTCTTCATCCTGACCGCCCCTTCGCTAACCCTGGCGCGCCTGCTGCTATACGGCTATGTGGCGACACGTCTGCTTCACTTCGCCGCGTACTTCACCGGCCGCACGCATGACACTCGAGCCATGCTGTGGACACCTGGCTCGCTCATCATCCTGTTTATGGCCGGTCGAACCCTGTTTGCCGCGCTTGGTCTGGCCTGACAGGCCGTGCCCGACCTCCCTGCGGCTGCGCCCATGCTCTTTGTTGTTTGCCCGAGCGAGAACGAGGGTGCGTTCAGGCGACCTCCGGAGCAGCGGAAGTCGTTTGGAACATCCCCCTTATCCAAGCGTGCAGCGCGCGCATTTCCGGGCGCTCGGCGTCGCGTTTCAGGCATACAAAGTACAGCGCACCCGGAACCTGGGTTTGGGTTCCGGGCAGTGCCACAAGCCGCCCGTCCCGCAGCCATGGATCGATCATCGGTCGCAACCCAAACGCCACCCCTTGCCCATTCTCGGCTGCCCGGAGCATGCCGTAGAACGTGTCGACAAGAAGCAGGTCCTTGGGGTCCAGGTTCATCTTGAGGTGCTCCGACACGGTTGTCCGGAAGGCATCGTAGCGGTCTTCCAGGCACACGATCGGTGCGTCGCCAAGACCTTGGGGGATCGTGAGGTCTTTGGCCATCGAGGGTGCGCACACAAGCTGGAAGAATTGCGGCTGCAGCCTCGCATACAGCAGTGTGGGATCGTCGTCGGGTGGCTTCGTGGCCCAGCGGATCGCCGCATCGGCCGGTTCGCGCTTGAGGTCGACCAGGGCCATGCTGGTCTCGACGCGCAGGTCCACCCCGGGTGCCAGCTCGCGAAATGCCGGCATGTTTGGGACAAGATACTCGTTCGCCAAGAACCCCTCCGTCGTGACACGGAGGACCGGCTCGCGGGCGTCCTGCCTGAGCCGGTGGGAATCCCGGTCCAGGACCGCCAGTGCTTCGGTGACGCTCTCGGCGTAGCGCCGCCCCAGTTCTGAGAGTGTCACCTCGCGGTGGCGCCGGTGAAACAGCGCACAGCCCAGCGCGTCTTCGAGGGCCCGGATCTGCTGGCTGATGGCAGACGGGGTGACGTGCAGCTCCCCGGCCGCTTCCTTGAAACTGCCCAGCCTGGCGGCGGATTCGAAGGTCAGAAGTAGCTGAAGTGGTGGAAGATTCTTGAACAACGCGTCCCCTGCCTCGGCACAGGGGTCTCCCCTGCCACCAGTCGACACATTAGCACAGCTGACATAGAAACAAGAATTGATCGTTTGAGTGTTCTCCCAGCCCTTACTAGACAGGTGGTGGAAGGAGATAAGTAGCTATGAAAACATGGGTTGGGCTCGCGTTTCTGGACCGTCCGCCGGGGGAACGCGGAGGAAAGCGGTGGTGTAGACTTCATGTTGGATTAACAGCACTAATCTTGACTGGCATTTTGGGCGGCTGCGGAGCGGAGGGCCCGAGCTCCGCCGTGGCACCCGCTGACGATGGCGTTCAGGGCCTTGCACCAAGGTCAGGCACGCCCCCCAGCGTGGCGGGGGCCGGTGGCAATGCGGCGGCCCCGTTGACGGCGAGCACTCCGGCGCAGCCGGTAGGCAACATGTCAGCGCCCGTGTCGGCGTCCGCTGCTCTGTTGCCTGAACGCGCCGGGCTCGGAGGGGCGCCGCCCGTCGCCGAGAGCGCCCATGCGCCTGCCGAGGCCGATGGCTGGTGCGAGGTGCGGGACATCCTGGCTGCCAACTGCACCAATTGCCACGCCGAGCAGCCGGTGTTTGGGGCGCCGATGGCGCTGACTTCCCACGCCGACCTGATGGCAACCGCTCCTTCGGATGGCCGACCAACGTTTGAGGCTGTGCTCGACCGCGTTCGCGACGATGCTCGGCCCATGCCGCCGGCCCCTGCGGCGCGCCTCGCCGAGGCGGAGGTCGCCAAGCTTGCCGCGTGGATGGACGCGGGTGCTCCGGCGGGAGGGGACTGCGGGGCGCTGGGGGGGACCACCGCACCTGCCGAGGGCGGCACCGTCGTCGACGATCCCAACTGTATCGATTGCGGAACCTATTCGTGCGAGGACGGTACGCCCATGCGCTTCCTGGCGCATGGTGAAGAGAAGACTGACGATACTACCCCCTTCGACGCATCTGAGGTCGGCGGTGCCCTTTCGCTGGGCGATCCCAACTACTATGCGTGCTTCTACTTCAAGGCTCCCTGGGGGGAGAATGCCATCGCGAGTGGCTTCCGACCCGTGGTCGACAACAGCCGTGTGCTTCATCACTGGTTGCTGTACGCGAGCCCGAACGCACCAGGCGACTTGACTGACGGCGGGGTGCGAGGGGAGTGCCAGCTACAGAGTGATCAGGAGCGGATTCTACTCGGCGGCTGGGCCCCCGGGGTCCCGGGGCGGCGGTTCCCGGAGGATATCGGTCAGGAACTACCCTTCGGTCCCAACACGTACGTGACCCTGGAGGTCCACTACTACAACGCCAAGCCGGGCGAGGACGCGCCCGATCGCAGCGGTGGCGAGTTATGCCTGGCACCGGCGCCGCGCCCGAATGTAGCGACCCAACACTGGCTGGGGACCGAAAAGATCTTCGTGCCTCCGGGTGAGTCGGCGACGACGGGGGACACCTGCACGCCGAGACTGACGGCTGGGCAGACGTCCACGCTGCTGAGTGTTACGCCGCACATGCATGAAGCCGGGCGTCACGCCAAGCTCGAGGTGCTGCGCGCGGGTGGCACAATGGAAGTGCTGCACGACAGCGCGTTTCAGTTTGACAATCAGGTTTCCCACCTCTTCGATCCGCCGGTTGTGTTGAACGCACAGGATCGCTTGCGCGCCTCGTGCACGTACGAGAACGTGACCGACTTTCCCATCGGCTTTGGGGACGGGACCGGAGAAGAGATGTGCTACCTGTATGTCACCGCCTATCCAGCCGGCTCTCTCAACAACGGGCTCAACGGTTGTACCGGTCCCTTCTGCGTACCCGGGGCCGACCGCCGGTGCATAGACAACGAGAACATCCTCGATGCGATAGGGGGCCTGTAGCCAGTCCGGGTGTTCCACCAGCTCGCGGGGGGATCGCGAAGGGCTTCGGTTCCGCGGGGTTTCCGGCGGAGTCGAAGCCCGGGCGGGGGGCCGTGAAGTTGGTGGAACATCCGGGCTACGGCATCTCGCTGAGTTTCGCGTCGCGCTGTGAGCGTACCAACTCGACCAGGTCATCCAGCGGGAACTGATAGTCGAACACGTGCAGACCGAAGCCGATCTCCCGATCCAGGTTCAGGAAGCGGTCGCGCATGTCGTTGGGGTCGTCGACGTAGTCGATCAACAGTACCTGCCCGCCGCTGGGCGCCTCCACGCATTCGCCGGTGAAGAAGTCCCGGAACAACCCCCAAAAGGCGGTGAAGTCTGGACCCAGGTCGGGGGAGTAGTTGGCGTCCCGGGACTGGAAGAAGGCTCCCTTGAGCACCGCCTTGCCGCCACCCAGGGCGGCGGGGTTGGTGCAAGCCAGCCCCGCACGAATGCCACTGAGAGACATCTCCGGTCCATAGGCCTGAAAACCGACTGCGCAGCCGGTCTGATCGGGCGCGGTGCACAGGGGTATGTTGTCGAACGTGTCGGCCGTCAGCCCGCCACCGATGAGTAGGGTGGACACCAGTCGGTTGCGCAGGTCGGGGTTGTCGTCGATCTCTTGCTGAATCAAGCGGGTGGCGTGGCCAGTGCCCTGGGAGTGCCCATAGACGACGAAGTTACGCCCCTCGCTCCAGTTGGCGACGTAGTGCTTGAATGAGTCGACCACGTCCATGAAACCCAGCTGGCGGTCGCCGCCGTTGTTGAGCGAGACCTGACGGTAGAACGGTGCATAGACGTTGCAGACGCGCGAGAACCGCGCTGCCTGGCTACGAATGGACGACAGCATGGGCTTCGGGTCGGAAAAGTCGAGACTCGTCGGGTCCTCTGTTCTGTTGACCGTCGGGTACCAGAAAAGGCAGTCGATCGGATGATCGGTGCCCAGATCGTCCATGAACGGACGGAAGCTTCCGTCCGGCAGGGCTTCGGTCGCTTCCACGATGTCTTCGATGCAATAGTTGTGCGCCAGGCCTGGCTTGCACATCCACATGTCATCCCGCGCGTAGTTCTCACTGCGGTAGTCGGGGTAGGGGTTGACTGCGTCTGGGTTGCTGCCATCTCCGAAGGCATTCACCGGCTCCTCGCCATCGTCGACCCCGTCGTCCATGGCATCCGGGTCATCCGAGGCGCCCGGCTCGTCGGCACCGGCACCGCTGTCTTCCCCGGCCCCGGCCCCGTTGTCCTCGCCGCTGGCCGCCGGCCCGGCGCGGTCCCCATCGTTATCTGCTCCGTTCGGGCTGCCGCTTTGCCCAGAATCGTCCGTGCTGTCGCCGGCAGCTTGGTCACCTTCCGCCGTCGCACTGGCATCGTCACCGCCGGTGCCGGCACCGGCGGCTCGCTCCGCCGCCATCATCTTGCTGGGGTTCGCTGTGTTCGCCGTGTCCTCGGGCTCCTCGTTGGAAGAGGCCTCCTCACCACAGGCAACAAGAACGCATGCCAGACCCACCGCGTGAACGACTTCCCAAATCCGAATCCTGTCGACCATGCCCACACCTCACCATCATTGCACCCATAACCGCTCGCCCCGCTCTAGCCTGCCCCTCCTGTCTGGATCCTGTCGCAAATCTGACGACAGTACTAACCCGGAGTGTTCACGACTTCGACGACGCCTCGCTTGTCCTTCGACTCCACGGCGGTGCTCCGGGCAGTAATGGGCGGCTGGCTTGGCTTCTCACAGACACGTCGCGAAGTGTCTTCGCAACCACCGAATCCCTGCGCGAGTATGACGCGAAGTCGCGAACCGGGCCAACCCGGGCAAGCCGGCCCGTGACTGGTTCGCGCTTGCGGTCAGTGATCTCCATGTTCGCACGCGATAGCGCCGGGCGTCACAGCGCCGCGTCCGGTGTCTCGATCTACCGAGTCGCCGAACATCCCTTCCTGAATCGCACTTGCATCCTCAGGTCGGTGCTTGCACGCGTCTGCTCAATCTGGCTACAGAGATAGGTGGGTCGGGGCCATCCGGGTGACGTGGCGGCCCCGTGTGAGCGGATAGGGTGGTGGCGATGGGAATGCGATGGCTGCTTTCGCTGGTCGTGCTTGCGGCCTGCGCAACGAAAGAGCAACAGGGCACCGGGCAGGTCGACCAGAGCATGAGCGCGATGCCGAGTCCCGCGGCACCGGCCGGTGCTGGGATGGAGGCGGCGCCCGCGGGTACCCAGCAGCAGGGCCCCACCGGTAGCGGCTCAGGCGCGTTCGCATCGATGCCGGGCAGCACTTCCCAGCTACCGGCCGCAGGCAGCAGTGCCGATGCGCCCGTACCGGGCAATGGTGTTGCGCCTCCCGCTCCTGGCACAGGCAGCGATGGCGACGGCATGACGCCAGGCAATGGCGATGCCCCGATGACGGGGGGGAGCGATGCTTCGAACCCGGGCGATGGGGACGCTCCGATCGACGGGCCAGCCGACTGCCCGGAAAACATGGAGCAGACCCCGGAGGACGCCGATCCGTGTACCGCGCCATTGCGACCTGGCGATGATCGCCTGTGCGAGTTCACGTACAGTGGTGAGCGGCGCAAATTCTTCGTGTACGCGCCCCCGAGCTTCAACGTTTGCGAACCGGCCTCGTTGGTGTTGGACATGCACGGCGCCAGCGAGTCGATCGAGGTTCACATCGGAATCGAGACGTTCTCCGGTTCGCAGAACCCGCTCGGCTACGGTTCCTCATGGCGGCGAGCGATCCAGGGAGACAATGTCGTGGTGGTGACACCCGAAGGCATCGATTTGCGTTGGAGTCGAGCGAATGATCCCGGCTTCTTGAACGAGGTCGCCGACATGGTGGAAGCCATGGCGGAGGTGGACCCGGAGAAGCGTTACCTGACGGGGATTTCCATGGGCGGTATGATCACGGTGGCAACAGGCTGCGAAGACACAAACCGCTGGCGTGGCATGGCGCCGATTGCCATGCTGACGAACAGCTGCAGGAGCGTGGACCGACCCATCCCCCACATCGCGTTCCACGCCACCGGCGACTCGCTGACGAGCTATTCGGATGATCGCGATTTGGCGGAACAGATGGCCGCGAACAACAACTGCGACTCGACCGCCGACACCGTGTACTACGGCGGGCCCAATACCTCGGACGAGCCGGTGTGCTTCGAGGAGCCGTACGGTCCTGGATCCCCAGAGCCGGATGACCCCTACGCCGTGCCGATCGCCGCGTGTCCCAGCGACCGACCGGAGTCGAGTTGTCAGGTCTGGCGCGGCTGTGACGAGGACGTCGAGGTCCGCTTCTGCACCGTGGAAGCAGGGACCCAGCGACTCGGCGGACACCTGCTGTATACGAACGACACGGCCTTGCACTTGGCGCGCATGTCTTGGCTCTTCTTCAAGTCGTTCTGGAAATAGGGCGTGCGCGACCGGCCGTGACCCCTACATGTGTTCCGCGCCGCCCGGCTTCCTTTGGCATCTCCGGGGCCAGAAGCTTGGCTTGCGGATCCACTAGTCCCCTTGACCAGAGTGGTCATGGACATTTGCGTCAAGTTTGGTTGGGTCCTTCGTGCCGGACGCGCCGCACGTCAAGGGGACTGGGGTCGCGCCTGCGGCGCTCCCGGGCAGTGATGGGCGGCTAGACTTGCCTCATGCAGACTCGTCGAGAGGTCGTCATCAGAATCCGCAGGGTTCTATGCCTCGTTGGGCTGGGACGCCAAATGGTGCAGGGCGGAGCCCCGCTAAACGGCCTTGAAAACCTTTTTTGAGCAAGCTTGAAGGCTCTCGATCGTTTCCGCGGGTCAATCGATCATCTTCTTCTCGATCACCCATTCCGAGTTGCATAGCCCGCAGTCCGGGCCCACGAACAGCTTCTCGGCCTCCGCGTCGCCCCTCATGTGCCATTCCAGCCAGGCGAGGCCCACGCGTCCCATCTCGCCGCCGTTGGGTCTTCGCCAGGTGCCGCCATGGCCGACATTCAGGTTGCCGTACCAGATCGGGACTGTGTCGATGGCGGCGACATCCGCTTCGGCGTTTGAGTAGGCGATGTCGTTCCGGCCGCCGATCAAGAACGCCATCGGTGCGTGGTACGACGCGTACAGGGAACGGTTGCGGGTGAACAGCCCGCTGTTGGCCACGATCACCGTCGTGACGCGCTCGTCGGCGGCCGCTGTCATCGCCATCGTGCCCCCGCAAGACTGGCCGGCTACCGCGATCTTGGTGACGTCGACGCGTTGGTAGTATTGGCTGCAGGGGCGATCATGTTCAGCGGTTATCCAGTCCATCACGCGTTGCATATCGGCACCCGTTGCTCCCGATGGTCCGCCACCTGCGCTGGGTGACGCGCCCTCGGGCTGCGGCGAGCCCTGCGCGATGGCGATGTATCCGTGAGAAGCTAGCTCCAGCAGCCACTGCCCGTACAGGGTGCCGTTAGGAAGACAGCCGCCGTTGCCCCAGATCAGCACCGGTTTGGGTTCCCCGCTGAGATCCTCGGGGCGATAGACCGTCCATTCCGGCAGTCCCGGGTCTTCTTCCAGTACCGCGCTTGCTGGACCCGACGTGGGCGCGCTGGACATGCGCTCGTAGCCAGGGATCTGCGTAAAAGAGGCGGCCTCTGGTGGCGCGGTTTCGTCGGCCGGGTCACAGGGTACAGCGGGCGGCTCCTCCGAGCCCGTTGTCGGCGGCTCCTCGGGTGGGGCCCCTTCGACGTCGGGCTCCATAGCCCCCGTCGGTGACGGTTGACCCGTGGCGTTCGTCTTCCCTGGTTCATCTGCCTGCCCGGGCTCATCCGCCTGCGGAGCGCCCGCCTGTGGCGTACCGGAGCCCGCAACCGGCTGGGTGGACGGGGCAGCCCCGGTGTCGCCCCCGGGGCTGGCAACCGGGGCGGGCATGGCGGTCTCCAGAACGGTCTCCGGAACAGTCGTGGTGCTCTGGGGCCCTGCCGTCCCGGCTCGGCTTTCCGAGCCTCTGGTCCCCACGACTTGGGACGCCTCCGACGAGTCGCATGCGCCAGCTGCGCCGGCTGCGAGACAAAGCACCATCTGCATCAGCGCCATGCCTGGCACCGGGCTGTTCGACCGGTTCCGGTTCGGTGCCCGGACTCCACGTTGTGGTTTCTCCATGGGAAGGCTCCTTTCTCGGCGCCCGCGGCTCGGCTGAGGCATGAAGGAGCGACCTCTGGAACTCCTCCGTCCGAGCCATCCCTACCGATGGATCTCCTTGCACTGCGCG
>JAPPOR010000006.1 GCA_028817905.1 Myxococcales bacterium | reverse complement strand
GCAAAATGGAGGCCAATAGCCGAGGAGTTGGCCTGGCGGGCGGGAGCGGTTGTTTTTCGAACCTGAGGCCGAGCCCGAACTCCGACTCGGATCTCCGACTTGGACCTCGGTCTCCGACATCCGATGCCGGGTTCGGAGACCGGATCGGTCACGGTTACGGGTCCGACTCGTAGCAGGAGGCGAAGGTTGTCTTTGGCTGCCGGCTAGCGATGAGGGCAAGGGCGAGCCCCAGCCCACGGATCGGGCTCCGGGTCCCGTTGTTTCATCACGCAACTGGCCCTTCCTCCGCTCGATAGCAGATGCACGTCGGGCGCGGACCACACTGATGCTCCGGGCCCGCCACGCTTGCATCCCCGCGACCGACCCGGTGCGGGGCCCGAGGAGGTCCGCCCATGCGCATCCCCGAACGTGTTGTCCAATGCACGGTCTTGTCGCTTTTGTTCCATGCGTGCGCTCCCGGCCATGCCAGGGTAGCCACCGTGCTGCCCAGGGGTCGCGATATGTACGCAGTGGTCGGATATAGTCCGACCAGAGCGGGTGCGTACTCGCGCGCGGAACAGGAGGGCTACTACACCTGCGAGTCGAGGCAGAAGTCCATGATCGTCTTCGAACAACGGTCGGTGTACCGGGGTGACGGCCCTGCCGAGGGCCGTAGCCGAGTCTGGACAACGGGCGAACGCGGCGGCGAACGCGACGCGGGCGATTACCAGGTGACGCTACAGATCGCGTGCCGCTAGCGACCTTGAGTCAGCGATTCGTGGACGTCTGCGTCAGTTTGATTGCGTTCGCCTGATTGGAGGCGCCTGGACAAGGTCGCTAGGGTCAGCGTTTCGTGGGCGTTTGATTCGAGCTGATCCCGTTACCTTGATTGGATGCGTTTGGACAAGGTCGCTAATGCTGCCATTGCTACAGGCCTTTGGGGGGCTCGAGCGTGCTTCTGAGACTACTCGGCGGGGACACAGTCGCCGTATACGTTGCACTCGTAGCCGGTTCCGCAGGGGGTGCCCGGTTCCAACCAGGCAGAGCCGTCTGGGAAGTAGCAGGCGGTACCCGCGTCGTTGCACAGCGGCCCGTGGGTCGGGCGACAGGCGTTGATGTCCTCGAAGACGCAGCGGCAGCGGTCGTGCTCGGTCTCGAAGCCGAATTCGCATGCGTCCGCTTGCCACGGATCGGACTTGGGTCGGTAGATTCCCTGCGATAGGCATCCGCCGGTTCCGTCGCAGGTGTCGTCCGGGCCACAGACCTCCAGCTTGTCCGCATTACAGGAAGTCCCGCTCGGCGCGTAGTTGGGCTTGCACAGGCCGTCCTGGTCGCAGGCGTCGGGCCAGTCGCAGTCGGTGCGCGTCGGGTCGCCACAGGCCGTGCCCTCGGGCTGCTTGCCGTTGTCGACACAGCTGCCCTGACCGTCGCAGCTGTCGTCGACCTGACACTCCACTCCCCGGTCCCCGCACGGGCTGCCCTCGTCCGCGTGGTTTGAAACGCAGGCACCGGCCTGACACGTATCGGGATCCGTGCACGCGGTGTCTGCGCCGCTGCCGCATGGCGTGTCGTCGGCGACCGGGAGCAGTTCGCATGCGCCCGAGTCCTCGTTGCAGATGCCCTCCAGGCATTCGCTGCCCCGCTCCGCGCAGGACTCCGGGTCGCAGGTGCCCGCGTCGTCCTCGTCTTCGACCGGGTCGGGTTGCTGCCTACGCGGAGGCTCGGGGTCGGGGTCGGGTGGTGGCGCTGCCGCGTCGCGCTCGGGGGGCCGCTCTCGCGGTTTGCCCACGAATGCGTCGGGCATGTCCGCGTCGCCCGCATCCGGTCTGGACAGGGTGACCCCCGGCGCCGGCGCCTCGTCGTCGCCGCACGCCGTCGCCCACGGGCCCGTCACCAGGATCACCGTCAGTGTGCGCGCACGCCAAACCTGCCAGCCGGGTTTCATCATGTGCTACTCATTTGGGAGCGCACGCCACCGGCCTGCCGAGGTGGTCGTGGCACACCTCACACTCGTCCGCCCTGGGGTTGCCCTTGATATCTCGGCAGCCCGGCTGGATGCAGCCGCGCCCCACACCGCTGCCGCAGTCCGGATCGGGCGCGCCGCAGCCGCAGTCACAGGTTTCACCATCAGCATAGGCGGCCCAGTCGCAATGCCAATCCCCGCAGGCTTGCAGCAGGCCCGTATCGCCCACGTGGCACAAATCGCAGCCGGGCGCACGGCAGCCCTTCTCCGCGCAGCCTTCGCCCTCAGCGCAGTCCGGATCGCGTGCGCCACAGCCGCAGTCGCACACGCCATCGCGTGCTAGCTCCGCGTCGCAAGCGGCCAGGTCCCATTCGGCGCAGGCGCTCGATGCGCCTTCACTGTCCCAGCACGTCTGACAGGTGCCGCCCGCGCAGCCCGGTTCGGCACAGCCCACGCGACCCACCTGTCGGCAGTCCGGGTCCAGCGCACCGCAGCCGCAGTCGCAGGTGCCGTCGGTCAACATGTCGGCGGTGCATCGGTCCGCGTCCCAGCCGTGACAAACCAGGTAGTCCGCCGCGTCGCCCGTGTCCAGATAGGTTCCGTCGTGGCAGTAGTCGCAACTGTCGTTTGCCGAGCAGTCGCCGCTCTGGCAGCCTGCGTCACCACAGTCGGGGTCGGGTGCACCACAGCCGCAGTCGCAACCGTCCCCTGTGCCATAGTGCTTGACGTGGCAGGTCCATTTTTCGTCCGGGTCCGCGCTGGCCAGTGGGACGTTGCATCCTTGCAGGGAGTTCGTTCCCCAGCAGCGGTGCGGGTCACCCGAGACGGCTGTCGAGCAATCGGGATCGGTCGCTCCACAGTCCTCGTCACAGCCGTCGCCACTGCCAAAGCGGTACGGCCTACAGGTGCTTGTGTTCCAGTCGGCGCTGTCTTCGTCGCACGGTATGACGTAGTCGCCACCCGCGTGGCAGACGATGCAGGCGGGCATCTGGCAGCCCGGGGTGTCACAGCCTTGGCGGAAGCAGTCCGAGTCGGGCTCGCCGCAGCCGCAGTCGCAGGTGCCGTCTCCGAAACGGTCCGGTGAGCATTGCCAGGCGTTGGTCAGCTTGGGTAGCGGGTCGCCGCTGCGGTCGTGGAGCACATCGCAGGCCTGGGTGAAACAGCCGGGTTCGAGGCATCCGTCCCCGGCACAGGTGGGGTCTTGCGCCTCACAGCCGCAGTCGCACACATCGTTGCCCATGTCCTGGGGGCTACATTTCGAGTCGTCCGGATCCGGTGCATCGCAAGCGCGGTACTGGCCGTCGCTGGTGCGGCACACGTCGCATCCTGGTGCGTCACAGTCTTCCTCGAGGCAGCTGTTGCCGAGACAATCGGCAAAGTCGATGGCGCCGCAGCCGCAATCGCAGATGAAGTCGCCGGTGCTGTCGCGCTCGGCCCAGAGCGCCTCCGAACATGTCCATTCCTCGGGCGCCGGGCCCGCCAGGTCCACGTTGTCGCCCGCGTCGGGTTCCGGATCGATCGGCACGACCTCTGCGTCTCGCGTGCCCGCGTCCATGCGAACCGGTTCGTCCATCTTGGCGTCCGGTCGCTTCGGCAGGGGCGGTAAGCCCGCATCGTCATCTGGACTCCTTCTGCCCGAGTCCATCTCGTCGGGCCTGCTGGTGCCTGCCGTGGGCGGGGCCTCGTCGTCGCCGCACGAGCAAGCGCCGACAAGCATCATGCCAGTGAGCACAAGCCATCCCCAAGCCGCCTTCATGCCCTTCAGTTTATCGCAGATCGATGTCAGTGAAAGGCAAGCGTGCCGCGGGATTCCTGGTTGAGTGCGACCCGCGACCACAACACCATCGCCTTAGTCACCCTGTGGGTCGGCACGCGACCAGTGCGGGCGGCCGTGGTCCAGTACCAGATGCTGGTCGGCGATGGCGAAGAAGCGGTCGTCGTGTGTTACGACGACAACCGCCTTGCCGGCGGCGCGCAGATCCACGATCAACTCTTCGTAGAACCAGCGGCGAAGGTCCGGATCCTGGTCGGCGGTGAACTCATCGAAGAGGTACACGGGGCGATCCTCAAGCAGGGCGATCAGAAGCGCTGCCCGGCGCCGTTGACCCTGGGAAAGGTCGACCGTCGACAAGCTTCCGCCCGAAATGGATAGCTTGTCTTCGAGTTGCAGGGCGGGCAGCCAGGTCGAGGCACAGGACTCGGCAGTCTCCTTCGGCAGGCCCCACAGTTCTTTGAAGAGATGAAAATCGAAGAACACCGCCGAGAACAGTTGGCGGTATCGGTCCCGACAGCGATCGTCTACAGGCGTCTCGTTCCATTCCACCGTGCCAGAGCTCGGTGCGTAGAGCCCGCACAGCAGGAGTGCCAGGGTCGACTTTCCGCTCCCGTTCTTTCCGGTGACAAAGGTGATCTGGCCCGGCTGGATCGTCAGGCTTACGGGGCCGAGAGCGAAGTCCCCGTGCGAGTAACACGCATCGCGCAGGACAATCGAGGTGAGCCCGGGCGGCGGGCGCATGTCAGCAGGGGGCGGAAGCGGCTGCGGGTCCGGCCTTCCAAGAGCCGCGCCGGTTCGTTCGATCCGGCGCATGGCGACCGACGCCATCGCAAATGTGGGCATGGCTCGCAGTAGGCTCGAGATCGGCCCTATCAGATACAGGGCAGCCAGAACGTAGCCGACCACGGAGTCCGCGCCGGGTTCGCCGCGTGGAGCGACAAAGAGCAACCCGAAGATGCCTCCAAAGATCAGCAGTTGCGTGGTGGCCTGGCCCATGAGGTAGCGCCTCTGGGCGGCGGCGCGGGTGTCCTTGAGAGCTTCGGTGACCTTGACCACACCATCGCGCAAAAACGCGCGCCGGCGTTCGGCGTTGAGTTTGAGCTCCTTCAGCCCACCCGTGAGTTGCTGAAAGAGGTCGAATAGCCGCCCGTCCAGGTCCCGAGCGCGCTCGATGAGACGGCGGCCCATCCGAAGAAAAATTAGGTGGGCGAGGGTACAAGCTGTCCCTACGGCAAGCAGTCCGGCGAAGAGCGCCGGGGAGAGGTACAAGAGATACACACTTCCGCCCACGATGACCGCCCCGTTTACGAGCGCTGAGGCGGTGGCTTGCAGCGCTAGCTGGATACGCATGAGATCGTCGGTCAGGGCCGCCAGCATGTGCGCTGCGCCGATCTTCTGCAGGCGCGCCAACGGCACCGTCATGAGCTTCGTGACCAGGGTGGCCCGCAAGCGTGCGGTTGTGTCTTGCGCGTAGCGCGCTAGCAGCGCGCCGGATGCATAGGTTGAGGCGATTCTGGCACCCACGGCTGCCATGAACAGCATCGCCAGCTGAACCTTGCTGTCGGCTGGAACGGCTCCGGAAGCGGGCATGGCGGCCGCGTGAATCGTGGCCAGGACGCCCGCATTGGAGGCACTTGCGACGAGCCCCACAAGCACCACCGCAGCGGTCAAGTGACCGGCGGAGCGCAGGATGAAGCGAAGCAGTGCCATGCAGGTTTCCGGTCGTTGTACTGCCTCAGCTGCGTTCGGACGTCATCTCCAGGTAGCTTGCTATGCGGCCCTCGATTGCGCGTACGGCGGCTTCCGAGCTGAAGGACTTGGTCAAGGCGTATTTGCCATTGTCGCGTCGTATGTAGCCCTCGTCGCTGAAAGCTTCTAGCGCGTTTTGGATGGTCGACTTGTTGATCGCCTCGCGCATCTCGACCTCGTCGGCCAGGAACATGCGGTTTCCCAGGGCCAGCGTCTTCTTGGTCAGCTCCTTCTCGGCGAGCGGGCCGCGCACCAGGGCCCCCAGGCCGCGGGCGGCGATCCGGTACGACTCGACGAAATTCTTCAAAATGGAAGCATAGGTGCGCAACCATACGTGCGCGCCCCAATCGCAGCGGCCTCCTCCTAGGGCGAGCTCGTCGTCGTTCTGCACCAGCTCACCGTCGGTGGCCATCTGCTCGAGCGTGTCCTGGAAGATGGTGTCGAACGTGGCGTCTGCCCGGAAACGAAACTCGTGCTTGAAGATCTGTGATAGCTGCAGCACCCGATCTCTAACGACGGACACGGGTGTCGGGAGCGCCGGTGGCATCAGTGCGGCGATCGCCACCAGGCCACGCTCGACAAAGAAGTGCACGATGTGGTTCTTGGTAGCATCCAGCTCGATGCGCGTGCGTTCGGGGACACGGTATAGGACGCCCTGGCCGGTTCGGTGACTGCGGCGCTCATGCCCGGACAGATCGTCGCCGGGCGCATGGGCTTCCAGCAACTCGGCGTCGACGAACAGCTGAAGCGCCTCTCGAATCGACTCCTGGCGCAAGCGACCGGCGGTTGCGGTGCGCGGTGTGATGCGGGCGCCGGCCGCGATCAAGACCTCGAGCAAGCGGCGACAACGCAGCATCAGCTCCTCATGCTCGACCGAGCGCCGGCGGTCGCTGAGCACCGCGAGCGCGGTCAGGGCGCCTGGGGTGACCGCTGTGACGCGATTGATCTCATCCATGGTGCGGTTCCCCAGGCGTGTCACCAGGGCCCGCTGCTGGGCTTCTACGAGCAGTCCGCTTCCCAGACCCAAGTCAACCTGTAGGTCTTGCAGGGTCAGGGCCTGTCCGAACTGGACGTTGATGCGCCCGTAGCGGTGCTGCAGCACCTCGGTGCTCTTGAAGAGGCTCGCGGCGTCTTCTCGCGCCTTCTCTCCCCCACTGAGCTCGTGTTCGTAGGCCTGGGCCTCGACCACGCGCTCGTAGCCGATGCTGATCGGGATGAAATACACCTGGCGGCTCGCGATGGCGCTGGCCGCGTCTACCAGCATGTTGAGCAGCCCCATGCGCGGCTTGAGTAGCTTGCCGGTCCGGCTGCGGCCCCCCTCGAGGAAGACCTCGATGGTGTGCCCATCGCGCAAGAGGCGGCGTACGTAAGCTTCCAGTGTCGCTGCGTACAACTTGTCGCCCCGAAACGAGCGGCGGATGAAGAACGCGCCAGCGCGTCGAAGAATGGGGCCGAGTGGGAAGAACGACAGGTTGTCACCCGCCGCAATCATGGGTAGCTGCAGGTTGTTGTCGTTGAAGAGAAACGACAATACCAGATAGTCGACGTGGCTCTTGTGACTCGGCAGCAGCACCAAGGTGCCCTCGCGCGCATAGTCGCGCAGGCGATCGAGTCCCTGCCAGTCCACATCGATACCCGCGTAGATGCGGTTGAAGACGCGGTCGAGCAGGACCTCGAGCCCCTTGACGGTGGCCGTGTCTGGCATCGCCTGCAGACTTCGGAGGGTCTTGAGTGCTCGCTGCGATAGTGCTTGCTGGTCTTCTTCGCGTTCGCCCGCCATGCCCGTGATCACCGCTTGGAGCTGGGGGCTGCGGAGCACTTGCAGTCGCAGCCTGTCAGGCGGTTTCAGGGCCGGCCCGGTGGCCGTGCGGCGCTCCCGTTCCAGGCGGCGAAGCATAGTGTAAACCAGCCGCCGGATCTGGTGCTCGTGGTTGCTATGCGCGTGGCGCGACAGGTAGTCCCGCAGGTTGAGGGGTTCACCGGTGCGCAACGCCACGTGCTTGTAGTTGTATAGGAGCTGCCCCAACGTGCGCACTGGGCTGGGCCACTCGCGCGGGCCGAAGAACATGTCGGCCCAGTGGGTGCCTTGGGTGTCTGGTCGCGCGGTCCAGATGATGATCTGGGGTACGAGCAGAATCGGTCGTTCGGACCGTTGTTGCAGCGCGATGAGGGTGCGTACGATCTCATCGCCGTCGCTGAGTCCGCGGCCACCTGTGGCCCCGGCAGCCAGATCGATCATCCCGGGGGGGCGCCTGAGAAAGATCGCGGCCGATTCCCCGCGCTCGAGCGCGCTTCTCAGGGCAGCCGCCTGGTTGGGCTTGCTGCGCAGGGCGGGCAGCGAGAGCCGGCTTTTGCGCTGCGGCAGAAGGGGGCCCAGGCGCAGGTCGTTGACGAATCCGATGGGGGGCAGCTCGCAGCGCTGGGTCAGGTGATCGAGTGCCAGGTAGTCGATCGCATTGAGATTCCGCAGGACATAGACGACCGTGCCCTGGGCTGCCAGTAGACGCACCGAGTCGGTCCAGTCGTCCGAGATCTGGATGTTGTCGAAGAACCACCGATTGACGAGCCGCTGGACCGCGGAGGGGCCGGCGCCAGGGGGAACGGAGTCGTACATATGGCCGCGGAATCTAACATGTTTGTGCGCCGGTTGCCCTGTTGTCGGCACGCTCGAAATTCCCGGGGCCCGAGGCCCGATGGGTGCTGCTACCCGGGGTCCGCCCGTTCGGGCTGCCGGATGGGGAGGATCAAGCGAAATGTCGATCCCTCCCCGACCGCGCTTTCGACCTCGATGCGGCCATGATGCTCGTCCAGGATTCGCTGCACGATCGACAGCCCTAATCCTGTACCCACCCCCACACCCTTGGTGGTGAACCCCGGATCGAACACGTGCTGTTGGTCGGCTTCGGGGATCCCGCGCCCGCTGTCCCGGAACGCAAGCGTGACCTGGTCCTGGGAGGCCCGGGTCACAATGTGGACCTCGCCCTTGTGGTCGATCGCTTGGCCCGCATTGACGAGCAGGTTCATGAATACCTGGTTCATCTGGTCAGGGAAGCACTCCACGAGTGGCAGCTCCCCGAAATCCCGGTGGACCTTGATGCGGTGTTTGAACTCGTGGCGCACGAGTGTAAGCGTGGTCTCAATGGCTTCGTGCAGGTCGACTAGGTCGCTCTCCGCCCGATCGAGGCGTGCGAACTTGCGAAGACTATTGACGATGCCCGTGATGCGGTCGATGGCCTGTACGTTGATCTCATTGACCTGGAGGCTTGCGCTCAGCAGTCGGCGGAATTGCTTTGGGTTCGATCCCTCTTCGCCCGCTTCCGTGGCGGTCACGGATTGTTGCAGGCGATTGAGCGTCCTCAGCAGCGTGTCGGTGTTGCTCTTGATGGCGCCCAGCGGGGTGTTGATCTCGTGCGCCACCCCGGCGACGAGCTGTCCAAGGGCGGCCATCTTCTCGGCATGCAATAGATGAAGGTGTTGCTGTTCCAGCTCGTCGGTGCGCTGGCGGACGGTTGCCTCCATGCTGGCGTAGGCGCGCGCCAGCTCATCCTGGGCCTGCTTGCGATGCAGGAGTTGGGCCAGAATGTAGCCCACGGTGCGCAGCAAGCGGGTGGCGTCCTCGTCCCAATCGTGGGTGTCACTGATGGCGTCGAAGCCCAGGTAGCCAAGGAGGTCCCCCTTGACGATCATGGGGACACAGCAGCTGCTGCGCGGCTGTCCTTCTGGGAGTGGTTGTGGCTTGCCATCTTTCGAAAACCGGAATGGCTCGCGCACGGTATAGACGACCACCTCGTCGTTGCGCAGCTTGTCGATCGCCCATGCGAAATCGCCGATCGGCGTGGTCCAATCCCTGAACGCTCGCCGTTTCTCGGGCTCAAGCTCATGCGTCCACACGTTGGAGGCGCGCATCAGGTCGCCATCGATCATGTAGACGTAGCTGCGGTCTACGCGCGCGAAGCGGCCGATTCGCATCAGGGCATCGTCGATGCCGGGCTGGACCTGGTCGTGTTCAAGGTGGATCAGGTCCGCACAGATCGAAGTGATCAGGTCCTCGAACTCGAGTCGGTTTAGGAGCCGCAGCTGGGCGGCTTTGTGTGGCGTGATGTCGCGGAAGGCCGAAAGCCACAGCCAGCGGCCACGCAGCTCGATCGCGCGGCCCTGGGCTTCGATGGTCCCCCCGGACTTGCCGTCCGGCCCGACGCCGGTGAACTCCACTGGTCCATAGTGCGCTCCCGGCCCGGGCTTTGTCGGAGAAGGATCCGGTGTGGTTCGCCTGCTCAGCTCCGCCACCGGAAGTCCGACCAGAGCCTCCACGGGACGGCCAGTGATGGCGGCTGCCCGCGCATTGGCGTAGTGGATTACGTCGTCGTGGATGAGCACCCCCTCGAACGTCCCGTCTAGCAGGGCGCGCAGCAGGTCTTCATCGACCGGTAGGGTCCGGGGGGCGGGGCCTTCGCTCATGGTTTCTCAGGCAGACCTACGTCTATACCAGCCCGCTGCAACCGCCCGCAACGTGAGCCCTGGCGGGGACGCCTCGGCTGGTGTACCCAGGGTGCCGGGCCTCGAGCGGCCCTCGACCCAGAAAGGGGTTGCCAGATGGCGATCGCGAGACATGTCTATATTCGGCTGAAGAGCGAGCACCAGAGCGAGGCCGGCCGAGCGGCCCTCGCCCAGGCCTCGAAAGCGCTGTGCGATATTGCTGGGGTGGATTCCTTCGCCCTGCTGCGGCCGGCCGACCAGCATGCCCACGACGCCTGGGATGCCTGTCTGGTCCTGCGGTTCGCCGACCTTGACGCCGTCGGTCGATACCGGGAACATCCCGACCATCGCGGTTATGTGGATGGCTTCTTGCATGAGCACGCCGCAGTCATCAAGGCGTGGAATTTCGAGCTGTAGGCAGAGCATGGTGGCGCGAATAGAAACCGACAAGCAGGGCCATACCGGCTTCATCGTCTTCGATCATCAGGCCAGGCGGAATGCCATGACGTCGGAGATGTGGCGGGCCGTGCCCGCGATTGTGGACGCGTTCGCCCGCGACACGGATGTCCGCGTGGTTGTCATGCGTGGTGCGGGCGAGGTGGCGTTCGTCGCCGGGGCGGACATCAGCGAGTTTGAGCGGGTGCGGAGCGGTGATGTGGCCGAGGACTACGACGCCGACAACCGGCGAGCGTTTGCGGCCCTTTCAGGCCTGGAAAAGCCGCTTGTGGCGATGGTCCATGGCTTCTGCATCGGCGGCGGTTGTGCCCTCGCCCTGACGGCCGACCTTCGCTACAGCGCGGATGACGGAAGGTTCGGGATTCCGGCGGCGCGTCTCGGCCTTGGCTACCAGATGGCCGGCATCGAAACGCTCATGCATGCGGTGGGCCTGTCCAACGCCAAGGAGCTGTTCTTTCGGGCGGGTCGCTTCTCGGCAGAGGAGGCACTGCGGATGGGCTTGCTGAACGGGGTCTTCCCAAAGGCGGACCTCGAGGCGAGCGTACTGGCGATCGCGGAGGAAATCGGACAAAACGCCCCGTTGACCATTCGGGCCGCCAAGATTGCCACGCAGGAGATTCTGCGCCCGGCGGCCAAGCGCGACCGCAGCCGCGTCGACGCGGCCATCCGCGCGTGCTATGCCAGCGCCGACTACAAGGAGGGCGTAGCGGCCTTTCTGGGCAAACGCCGCGCCCGATTCCAGGGGCAGTAGCGCCGGTGCAGCTCGCTAGAAGAGGGCGCGGAGGGCGCGGCTGACAACTTCCACACCGATGGTGATCGGGATCGCGCCGACAAAGGCGGTAGGGAAGTTCTTGATCTTCAGGGTGTCGGAGAGCTTGTCGGTGAGGACCAGCAGCAGCGCCACCGCAAGCCAGGTCACCAGTGGGCCGAGCAGGCTGGCCAGGCCCAGGGTGCCGACCTTGATGACCCCGACCAGGAACTTGCGCAGCAGAGCGTTGAGGACGCCAAAAACCGCGCCGACGACCAGCGCGCCCTTCATTCCGTTCTTGACGGTGAAACCGGGCAGCAGCGTGGCGGTCGCCCAGACGGCAAGGGTGGTGGCGATCCAGGTGATGATCATGGCGGGAGTATAGCCCGTCCAAGCCGGAACGGTTCCGACGGGACCGGAACCGCTTGCCTGAACCACGGTTCTGGCGCAGATTTGCGCCGTCATGGCAACAGACCCCCCATGGATCGAGGGCGGAGGGGTGACGACACCCCGCGGCTACACCGCTGGTGGCGTGTACACCGGTGTGAAGACCTATGGGCCCGAGCCCCGGCTGGACCTGGGCCTGCTCGTGTCCGACCGTCCCGCCGCGGTCGCGGGCGTGTTCACCCAGAGCCGCATTCCCGGGGCGCCCGTGATCGTGTCCCGGGAGCACATCGCCGATGGCCTGGCCCGGGCATTGGTGGTCAACTCGGGCTGCTCCAATGTCGCCATGGGTGAGCGCGGGCTCCAAGACGCCCGGCGCATGTGCGCCCTTGTGGCCGCCAAGGTTGGTGTTGACGTTGGCGAGGTACTCGTCGGGTCCACGGGGGTCATCGGCCGCCCACTTCCGATGGCGGCGATCGAGCAAGGCATCGAGCAGATCGAGCTGAGCGGGGCCGGTGGTGGGGCCTTCGCGCGCGCTATGATGACCACCGATACGGTCCCCAAGGCACGCGCGCTAGCGGCCGAGATCGGCGGCCGCACGATTCACGTCGGCGGTGCCGTGAAGGGTAGTGGCATGGCGCACCCGGACATGGCGACGGTGTTCGGCTTCCTGACCACGGACGCTCCGCTTGCCGCGCACGACCTTCGGCCCATGCTGAAGCGGATAGCAGACGTTTCCCTCAATATGGTGGACATCGACATGGACACGTCCACGAGCGACACAATGTTGCTGCTGGCCAACGGCGCGGCCGGCGGAGCGCCATGGTCTGGCGAAGGCCCCGAGGGCCGGGCGGTCGAGCAGATGCTCACTGCGCTTGCGATCGAGCTTGCCCGTGACCTGGCGCGGGATGGGGAAGGGGCGCGCACCTTGATTCAGGCGGTCGTTGCCGGTGCCCGTGACCAAGCGGACGCACGCCTGGCCGCGCGCACCATTGTTTCCTCGCCGCTGGTCAAGACGATGATCACGGGTCGCGACCCGAACCTTGGCAGGGTCATGATGGCGCTGGGTCGTTCGGGTGCGGAGGTCCAGGTCGAGCGCATCACGGTTCACATCGGCGACCAGTGCGCCTTCCGGGCCGGGGTGCCCACTGACGTCGACATGTCCACGCTGTCCGTGGCGATGGATGCCCCCGAGGTGACGATTCAGGCGGACCTGGGCCTCGGATCGGC
>JAPPOR010001107.1 GCA_028817905.1 Myxococcales bacterium | reverse complement strand
TGCGGAGTCGAGCAGTTGTGCGAGGGCGCGTGATTTGGTGGTGGATGCGGGCTAGGCGGCTCGGTCGAGCACGACGGGCGTGGCCTCGACGCGCCGGCTGCGGCAGACCAGGCGTAGCAAGGCGGGCAGGAACGTGAAGTCGCACGCGAGGGCGGCCACCACCGTCAGGGCCACCAGGCCGCCGAACAGCCGCGAGCTCTCTAGCTGGCAGACCAGCACCGTGCTGAAACCCAGCGTCAGGATCGCACTGGTCGCGATCATGGCCCGTCCGGTGTGCATGAACGCGTGCCGAACCGCGCCATCCACATCGCCGTGCTCATCCAGGTACACCTTGAACTGATGCAGGAAGTGGATCGTGTCGTCGACCACGATACCGATCGCAAGCGAGCCGAGCATCAGCGTCGCAGTATCGAGCCGAATGCCGGCATACCCCATGAAGCCCATCACGATCAGGATGGGCAGCAGGTTGGGGAGCATGGCCAGCAGGCCGAGTCTCACATCGCGCAGCACGAACACCATGAAGATCGTGATGACGAGGGCGGCGGTGCCAAAGCTACGAAGTAGATCGCGAAGCAATGAGGTGACCACGCCGACACTCATGTTCACCGAACCGGTCACCTGGGCATCGACGGTGCCGTGCAGGTATTTCGAGATGCCCGACTCCAAATGGGCCTGCAGCGGCAAGTAGGAAAGCGCATCGGACCACTTGACCCGCACCGTCATCAGCGCCCGCTGCATATCCACCGTGGTCAGCTGGGACAGTTCCTCGGGGCTCGCGTTCTCGAACAGCAGGAACATGTCCAGCACGCCGCGCTGACTGTCCGGTACGGCGTAGTGGCGACGGTCATTGTCGTGGACCGCGCGCCAGGTCTCCCGGATGGGATCGAGCACGCTGGTCACGTTGCGCACCACGTCTCCACCTGCCCGCTGGCCCGCTTCTGTGCCGTTGTAGGCGAGGATGTGGCGCTCGAGCCTCTCGAGGGCGAGCATGGTCTCTCGATCGCGCAGGGTCTGGCCGCGATGCGCCTGCAGCACGATGGCAAGGTTGGCGGTGCCACCCACGCTCTGTTCCAGCGTCTGGACCGCGATCCGAACCGGTTCGTCCTGGGGGATCCACTCCAGGCCATCGTGATGCACCCGAAGGCGAACGACCCCGGCCGCTGCCAGCCCAGCCAGTATACCGGCAACCCACAGTACACGGTTGCGCCTCGCGTGGGACAGGGTGCCGTCTCGCAGGTCACGGGTGGCTGTGGATAGCCGGTCAAACCACAGCAGCAACCGGTCCATCGTTACCTGCCCAGTACCGTCGGGGCGTAGGCCCAACAGGCTCCGTCGATTGAAGGTCAGCATGATCGGCAAGAACACCACCGAGTTGACCAGGGCACCACACACCCCCAGGGCGCCGAACGTGCCCATCTCCTGGATGGCCGACAGGGATGCGAGGCGAAAACTGAGCAATCCGACCGCGGTGGTGAGGGTCGTCATGAATACCGGCATGCCCGTGGTGGCCACCGCCTCCACGATCGCCTCGTCGTTCGATACCCCCTCCGAGCGGCTGTTGCGGTACACGGAAAGCACGTGGATCGCGTCGCCCAGCCCTACGCAGCCGATGAAGGCCGGTAGAATGGTTGTCACCATCGTGAGCGGCGTGTCGGTGATCGCCATCGTGCCGAGGGTCCAAATCTCCGCCTGCCAGACCACAAGCGGAGGGGCGAGCATCCCCAGGGGATGCCGGAACAGCAGGAACGTGATCAGCAGGATGACGATCGAAGAAAGCACCAGGGACAGGCGTGTGTCCTGCAGCAGCAAGTCCTGCATGGTCGTGCTGACGGCGGGTGCGCCCGCCACCATCACCTCGAACCCAGGTGCCCGATGCCGCGCCGCGATCTCGTTCAAGATCCGGTTGAGGGTGCCGCCGTCCGTCGGCGACAGCTCGCGGGCGCGCACCACCAGCACCGAGTGGTCCCCGACGCGGTCGACGACCTGTCCGATCAGGGTCGGGTTGGAAAGCACCCAGGCCCTGAGCTCAGGCAGGTCAGCCTTGTCGGGCCAGGTCTCGAGCAGCCCCTCGACGTGCAGGGCGTCACCTCGCATATGGGTCCGGCGAACGTTGACCAGTGAGACGACCTGGTCGACCACGCTGCCCCCCGCCTCGCCTGCCCAATCGTCGCCTTGTCCGAACTCGAAGCTGCCCGGGTCGATGACCGTCGCATCCCCGTCGGCACCCATCGACGCCTGGCCGTCACGCTGACCGAAGTCCGGATCAGCCAGTTCGAAGTCGATCGCTTCCAGATCTGCGTGCAGGGACCTCAGCCGCCGCAGGTACGCACCGGTAAACACGTCGCCGGCCACCAGCACCTGGAAAAGCGCGTCGTGCCCGAATTCGGCGCGCATCGCGCGCAGCGCGCCCACGGCCTCAGAGCTCTCTGCAAGGAAATGCTCATCGCTGGTGTCTGCCCGCAGATCGCGATAGGCACGTATCCCGGTCCCCACGGTGACCGCCAGAGTCGCCAGCAGCAATGGCCAGCGGAAGCGCAGGACCGTCCGCGCCCACAGCCGAAAGAACTCACTGCCCTGAACGGACCGCAGAGGCGGGTGTTGGCTGGGGAAGCGGAACTCCTGCTGACCGTGGGGCTCGGGCATCGTGGAAAGCCAAGGCTCTGCGCCAATCATCCCACGCCAGGCCTCCCAACGGTGTCCGAAATACTGCGCATCCCCCCACCGAAGACGGTAGAAATCCGGTCCAGAAGGAGCTGTTTGAGAAGGGCCCCGGCCGGACGCCCGGCAGGGGCCTACCCTGGCTACACCTCCTACAGAGCCCAACGGTCGCGGCTCCACGCCGCCAGCTGCCCACACCATGCCGGGCCGAACGGACAGCGCCGCCACGACCGTTGGGCAGGGCTGCTATTGCGTGTCTGCAGCGATCGCCGCGTCGATGGCGGCCTCGAGCTCCGCAAAGGAGCCGACCGCTCCGTGGCCCGCGGGCATACGGGTGGCATCCAGCCCGAGAGACACGATTTGGTCGCGTAGCTCGATGGCAAGCTCCAGGTTCAGGGGAAAGCCGGGGCTGTAGATGTCGGCTTGGAACACCATGCCCTGTTGCGGCAGGCTGACGACCACCATGTCGGTCGCATGACCCGACTCGATGTGATGTACGTGCACGGGGCGGAGCGGATCGTCCAGGCCAACCACCCCCGCGGGTGCAACACTCCGGATACGCGCGCGCGTAGGCTCGCTGGCCAGTCGATCCGGCGATACGCTGCTTTCGGCGCGAAACACCCTGCGGTACAGGGAACGGGCCCGTCGACTTGCGACGACGGTCGCCCCCTCAGCCACGAAGGAACGCAACCCGCCGGAGTGGTCCGCGTGGTGGTGACTGGCGATGACGTGTGTGATGGGCCTCGTGGGAAAGCGCCCGCGAATCCATGCGATGAGCGCGTCGGCGCGCTCCGGGTAGAGGGGCGCCTCCGCGACCACGATGCCCGCCTGCTGTTCGACCACCAGGGAGTGGTGGAGCCCGCCGGTCAAGTGGAATACGCCCTCGCTGAGCTCGGTCGCCACGACATCGAGCTGGAGCTGATCGGCGGGGATTCCCACGACGATGAAGCCTTGATGCCACTGATGACTGTCCGAGGCCCGCTCGGCGGCAACCGGATCGTAGCTGGGAGAGGGGCCGTCTGGAAAGGCGAACAAATCGCCGTCCAGAACCGGGTTGACCGCCACCTCGCTGCGCTCCTCGTGGGCGACCAACTCGGCGTCCACCTCCAGGGAAACCGCCGTTGGCAAGGTGAGACCGTCCACGGGTTGATAGCTGGCGTAGTACACGTCGACGGGGACATCGCGCAGCAGGTGATCGTTTTCGACCACGTGGGCGCGTACGACGCGACCGCTACGGCGTTCCAGGAACATCCGCACCGGTCGCTCGCCAGCACCGAGGGCACTGACGTCCACCGCAAACCCGGAGCGCCGTGGCAGAAGCGCCTCCGGGTGTAGCAGGGCATGGCGCACGATCAGGTAGGGGTTCAGGAGCAGGTGCTCCTTGCGGATCGCGGCCCACCGCGCCGAGTCCATCGGGCCCTCGGGAGCTCCGAGGATGTTGTTGGTGCCCTCGACGTATCCCAGCTGACCCTTCAACAAGTTCGTGTAGTCCGTCACGGCCGCGAACGGGTAGCTGATCTCGCGCGTGATGTCCTGGCGCAGTGATCCGGTGGCCAGGTCCACGCTGACGAGCTGCTCATAGGCGCTCACCCCCCTGGCTGCGCCTCCGGGGTCAACCTTCTGCGTGATCGAAAGGCGCTGACCCTGTCCAGTATAGCTAAATGAATGCAGCTCTTTGAGGGCCTCCACCCCGCCGAAGGCCTGGGCCGCCCGGGCTAACCTGGCCCGCGCCACCCGCACCTGTTGCCGAGCGCGCGTTTGCCAGGCATCGCGCGCTTGGGCACGCGCGGTTTGGCTGCCGATGACAAAGAGCCCCCAAAGCGCCAGTAACGTTGCCGCACGTACACCGTACGCATGAAAAGTCCGCATGTTCCGCTCCATTCCGGTGAGGTTTTCGCTTCGATCCCCTTGTACGGTGGAAATAACCTGGCGGCGCGTCAGTTGTTGTCAGGTGCCAATTAGCGGGACTGATGCTGCTCGCGCGAGCGCTCCTGCGCGCGGACATCCCGGAACGAAGCACCCAGATCGCCCGCCCGACCTACCCAAGGCCAAGGACCAAGCATGCATACCCGAGACCCGCAGCACGCCTCGGAGACCAACCTCTCACAGGTCAACCTCAACCTTCTCGTCGCCCTGGACGCGCTCTTGCGCGAACGGCACGTGGCGCGGGCGGCTCAGCGGGTCGGGGTCACGCCATCGGCGATGAGCCAGTCGCTCAGGCAGCTGCGTGCGCTCTATGATGATCCACTGCTGGTCCGCACACCGACAGGCATGTGCCCCACCCCGCGGGGGGCGAGCATCGCGCGCGAGGTAAGCGCAGGCTTGAACACCCTGCGTGGCACGCTGCAGTCCCCAAGCTTCGATCCGGGTACGTCCACCCGGACCTTCACCCTGGGCGTATCGGACGCAGTGGCGCTGTCGATCGTGCCCGACTTGATGGCGACCGCGGCCCAGCACGCGCCCCACGTCACCTGGCAGGTGCAGCCGCTCGAGCCGCGCCCCCACGCGCGTGCCGAGCAGTTGGAACGAGGCACGGTGGATCTGGTGTTTGGCTCCGAACTGGATCGCTTACCCGGGCTTCAGCAGGCGTTCCTCTACGGGGATGGGCTTGTGGGACTCGCGCGCAATGACCATCCCCACGTCGTGCCCCGCCCCACCCAGAAGCAGTACGCACGGCTGTCCCACGTCGTGTTCAGTCCCCCCACGACCGGGTCCGACACGGACTTTTTTTGTGATCGCCTGATCCAGGCCGGGTCGATCAGCAAGGTCGCCCTGCGCACGACCTATTTCCTCTTGGCGGCCATGGTCGTCGCCGAGTCGGACCACGTCCTGCTGGTGAAGCGGCACATGGCCCCCACGTTGCTCAAGCGGCTTCCGCTGCGCACGTTCATTCCTCCCTTCGAAACCGGCGACCGGGAATACCACGTGATGTGGCACGGCCGATTCGATCGCGACCCGGCCCACATGTGGCTACGCACCCAGGTCCTGGCGATCTCCGCCGACCGGCGCGCGCAGGCGAAGGAAACCCAGATGGCTGGCTAGCCAACGTCCACGTAGGTGTGGCCGTCGTCTTCCGGGAGTTCGTAGCCGAGGTAGAAGCTGGTGCTGTCCGCGGAGCCATCGTCGAAATATGCGGTGGCCTCGATCTCGAATAGACCCCAGGTCCAGATCTCGATTGCGAATCGGTGCTCGCGATCGTTGCTCGTCCGGACAGGGCGCGAGAAGCTGGGATGCAGGCGGTAGGAAACCTTGGTGATGCGCGCAAGTGTGTCGGCAGGCGCCTCAAGCCAGATTCGCAGATGATAGTGCTCGCGGCCACTTTCCTGGAATTTGCGAAACTGGATGCGGCCATCCCGCTTGAGCAACTCGTAGCGAAACTGCTCGCCGTGGAGGCTGCGAAGCCGCCGGATGCGACTCATGTCGTACTCCCCGGGGCGCGCCGTCCGCGCGGAGGAAGCATGACGCCACGCGCAGAGTCAGGAAGAACGTCTGCAGTCGACAAGTCAGGCAACACCGCGGGAGGCGGTGTCGACCGAATGGCTGCGATCCCTTCCAGGTCTGAGAGCGCGCGTGCCAGCGCTGTGTCTCGAAACGCGGCCTGCGCCGCCGCCGCATCCTGCGGGGTCGCCCGAGTAGGTGACTCGCGCCGGGTGGCCTCGAAACGTTCTCGGTAACTGCCGATAAAATCCGCCCCGGCACGTAGTGATGTAACCTCGGCCAGATCGATATGGAAGCGCGACAGCTGGTTGAGAAGCCTGCGGGCATCCGCTTCGAGGCGCTGGTGCGTATGGGCAGACTCGCTGGGCCGGAAGCTTCGCTCGACCCCCGCCATCAGTGCCGTGAGTCCGCTACACGTCAAGACAAGCAGTGCTGCGGGTACGACGTCGTCGATCCACTGCGCCAGAAGGCTCACTTTTGTTCCGTCACCGGCCTCTCCTGAAGCGGTGTTGCTACCCGTCAGCAGAAAGCTGGCCAGCGCGAGGCAGAGTGTGATCCACGTCAGGAGATTGGCAAAGCGTGCATGCCTGAGCATAGCCCGCCCATAGGCTACCCCGATGGCGCGCGCGTCGATCCATACGTCGCGAGCATCCTCGAGCAACGCCTTGCGTTCCGCGTCCGTCATGGTCGCCTCCGACCGTCAGTCTAGTCCGAACCATGCCAGCTTGGAAAGCGCTCGACTTGGAATGATCGCACGGCCGCCTCCTCACCACGGAAGGAGGGCGCGTCCGGCGCCATTGAACGCAATTGGGATCAATGATTAGATCATGGCTAGGTGACCGTGATGCCCTCGTTCAATCGCCTGCTGTTCGTGTCACTCGGTTCACTGCTGGCGTGCTCATCGACTCAGCCGGGTGCGATGCCGGGCACCCCGTCGAACCAGGGTGCGACGCAGGACACCCGCTCGCACGAGGAGGCGACGCAGGACACCCCGTCGAACGAGGAGGCGACGCCGGATACCCCGTCGAACGAGGGGGCGACGCCGGACACCCCGTCGAACGAGAAGTCGACGGAACCATGCACGGTACGGACGACACCTGCTCGCTTTCCCTCGCCGGAACGCATCGTCGCCATGGGCGACTTTCACGGCGATCTCGCTGCGACCCGTCGGATCCTGCAGAAGGCGGGGCTCACCGATGCTGGAGACAACTGGATTGGCGGCAGAACCGTGTTTGTCCATGTCGGCGATGTTCTGGACCGAGGAAACGATGAGCCCGAGGTCATCGAACTGCTGGCGAAGCTGCGTGAGCAGGCGGCATCGGCGGGCGGCGCTGTGCACACCCTCCACGGCAACCACGAGTTGATGAATACTGCAGGTGATTTCCGCTATGTCACGCCCGAGGGCTTCACCGACTTTGCCCATGTGGAGGCGCGGCCAGCACTCGCCGCGGAGGTTGCACGCTTCAATGAACGCTTTCGCGGCCGGGCCGCCGCGTTCCTGCCAGGCGGCCCCTGGGCCGAACGGCTGGCGGCAAACGACACCGCGATCGTTGTCGGTGACTCTGTATTCGTCCACGGTGGGCTACTGCCAGCTTTTGCAGCCGATCTGCCTGGCCTGAATCAGAGGATACGCTGTTGGCTCACGGGCCAAGGACCGATGCCCCCCGAGGTCAACGACCCGAGCGGCCCGCTATGGTCACGCGAGTATTCGAGGGCCCCGGAGGCCTGCGACGCACTTGAGGAGTCCCTGTCTGCCCTGGGTGCTATGCGCATGATCGTCGGCCACACACCCCAACTGGCAGGGATCACGTCCGCTTGTCAGCAGAAGGTCTGGCGCATCGACGTCGGTCTGGCCGCACACTACGGTGGCCCCAGTCAGGCGCTGGAGATTCGGGGCAGTGAGGTCAGCGTGATCGAGTAGCTAGCAGCTAGCCCGCATCCATCACCAAGGCACGATCATCACGTGCCTTGGTGATGGATGCGGGCTAGAAGGCCGCGACGAAACCCACGTTGGCGGCGACCTCGTCGTCGAAGTCCGAGAAGTCGTAGACCTCACCGCTCACCTTGAGGCGTACGGAGCCGTCGAACACGACGTTCACACCGGCCGTGTACCGCAGCACGACACTGCGACTGCGCAGGGGACTGTTGATCGTCACGTTCCCCAGGCGCCGCAAGCCGTCGAAGCGGGCAACCAGCTCCAGACGGCGGGTCACGGGTAGATTGCCCTCGACGTAGAACCCGTCCTTGACAAAGAAATCGTCGTATTCTCCGGACCCCCCCGGGCCATAGCGGAAGCGGCTGTCAGGGTCGTCACCGAGCGCCATCTGCGTGCGCCGCACCAAGTACTCGGCATGCAGGTTCAGCGTGTAGAGGCGCGCGTAGAGGTCAGCCCCCAGCAGAACATACTCCAGCTCGCGCTTCGGGTCGTAGTGGCCCGCCATGCCGGAGGCGCCGACGGTAAACATCATGTCGGGCGTGGCATCCCACGTCAGCGCTGCACGCCCCCCCACCGCAGGCTCCGAATTGTTGTCGACGTAGTAGGGCTGGCGACTCTCCATGAAGTCCACATCGACGGCATCCTGGCCACCACGCAGACCCCCGATCAGGTAGGCGGCATAGTCCAGCTGAAGGTAGTCTCCGAACCAATGGGTTCCGTTGATCTCCAGGCCCTGGTCCACATACGGGGCAGGTAGGACGCTCAGGTTGAACTCGCGGAGCCGGAGCATGCGCCCCATGTCGTAGGGCAATGGCTTGTCCGCGGTCAGGTGGTTGGCAGGGTCGTGTCGCAAAGGGAAGTCGCCGAAGGACGGGCTAAAGCGGCCCGCACGGAAGTTCAGCTCGTCCAGGACGCGCAGGTCCGTGAAGGCCATGCCGAGCTCCACGCCATGACAGCCATAGCAAAGCTTGATGTTCGCGGAGACGGCATCCGAGAAGTCGACCGCCACCTTGAGAGACAACTCGTTGGTAAAGCCGTCGAAGGTCTGTTCGCGCGCATCGGGGTCCGTCGCGACCCAGAGGTAGTTCGTCTGGACCGAACCGGCAAAGTTGTGATCCTGGCTGGCGACGCGGGTCGGGCGAAGACTGCCTAGCGCAGCGGCAGCCACAAACACAATAGCGAGCGCGAAGCCCGACCGCCGGGCAGACGCACGACACGCGCGGCCTGACGTTGACATGCACGTTTTCACGAGTCCCTCCCTAGCGCCGGCGCAGGCGGCGAGGTTGGTGCTGTATCGCTCGACGGAGCCCCGGAGTCCACACCCGTTTCTCCCGGCGGGGCTGGTTCAACCACTCCCGCGTCCACCTGACGTGTTGGCGGTTCTGGCTCACTGTCGGTCCATCCGGGTGACTCGGGCGGCCGCGGAATGTCCGGCGGCGCCCCCTCCGAGGCCTCCTGGCGACGTAGCTCCGCCGTGTAGAAGAGCAAGAATTTCAAAATGATCTCGCCGTTCTTTTGATTGATGCCGCTCGCCGGCTGCAAACGCATCCGGGCTACGTAGCGGATCCAGTGCGCGTCCTCGGTGATGCGAGCATTGAAGGGCCTGGCAAGCGTATGACAACGGCTGCAGCGCACCGCGAACACGTCGTAGGCGGCCTGAACGTCAGGAGGATAGCCGGAGACGTCGAGTGCGTCGCCGCGCCGAGCCTCGAGCTGGCTCGCACACGACCCGGCGGCCCACGCGGACGACAACAGCAGCAAGAGCCACAGCCGCCCGCTAGTTGTCATGGGCGCCTTCCGCGATCCAATCCCCGATCATGGTGCGTTCTTCGGGACTCAGGTACGGCGGACCACTGGAAGGCATGCGCGCGCCAAATGGCGGCGCCGAGGAGATTTTCTGGACCAGCACGCTCGCGCACGGATCGCCGGGCACGACCAGGTCGCCACGGCTCTGGTCGCCACCCTGGAGCATCGTGCTGTAGTCCGTCAGATCGAGACCACTGAACTGAATCCCGATCGGGCGCCTGGCGCTTTGGAGATGACAGCCACAACCGGGCCCACCCATACGTTCGAACAGCGGCAAGATGTCCTCCGAAAAGGACACGTCGGCGTCGGGGTCGCTATCCTCCGGGCGACACAAGCCGGCGCGCACGTCGCCGACATCGGGCTCCAGATCCAGCACGCACGCCGGTCCGCACAGCACGAGCGCAAGCACACCAAGCCAGGATCCCAACCGACCCGGGCGGCTCACGCAGAGCTCGGGCTTCGCGATCCGGGATTTCGGGGCGCTGGGATGCCGCACGCCCCAACTGGCGCCTTGGTGAAACATCCGACTTGGCAACGCGCGCGAGAGCCCACGCGTGGTCGCCGCATGCATCGTCGAGTTGAACAGGTTCATGGTTTCTCAACCCTGGAGAGAGTCGACATGGAGAGCCGACATGGATGGCCGACATCATGGGGGCAATATGGGTCTGAACAGGACAGTGCCCGACTGGGTGTACTCGACGACGGTCTCGAGCACGGCTTCGAGACCGCTTTCCGACCTGGTGAACAACGCATCCGCCTCGCGCGCATCCCCGAACATGTATGTGTTCTTCACGGTGACGTCCACCAGTGATACCAGGCCCGTATATCCCATATCGCCCGGACCCACGGTGAACACGATGTTGCTATCGATCATGTCCCCGTCGCCATTCAGGTCCATGCCTGAACCCGGTTCGTCGATCGTCCCGCTCTCGCTCTGACGACGCAGTGTATAGGCGCTGGCCGCCGAAGCATTGCCAAACCTGCGCATCACCTCTCCCAGGGCAGGTGCGAACGACTCGAGCGTGAAACAAGGGACCAGGTGACCTCGGTACAGGACCCCGGTCGGCTCGCCCACCTGGCCGTCATGGAGCTCGAGCTCAGCCCCCGGGCGGGCCATCGGCCATGCGACCACCTCGCCCGTGGGGACCGGTTGCTCGACCAGACCCAACTCCACCGCGTCTTCCAGGGCCGAAAACGACGGAATGACCTGACCTCGGTAGCGATCGGTCACGTACGCGACGAAGAGCGCGCGCAGAGGACCATAGTCGTCATCTCCCGGTGCGGTATCCACCAAGGCCGGATGCCCGACCGACTCCTCCTCGGCGCCGGCATCCCCGAGGCGCCGGCGAAAGATCCACGCTGGCGCAACCTCGCCTGCCGCCTCTCCAAAGTCCCAATAGTGGACCTCCTCCCCCGCCAGAAACCCCGTGTGCAGGGGCATGCGTGGTGCGCCCAGACCATCTGAACTGACCACCGTGGCCAGCAACCGTTCGTTGTCCTCGAGCGCCCGGGGCTCGCGACCCTGAGGCCAGAGTCGATGGCTGTAGCCAGGCTCATCCTCGACGCGGTGATCAAGGCATCCGGATAAAAAGACGTGAAGCGATAGCAGGCAAGCGGCTTGGTACAGCAGGGCGGGGGAGCCTGTGCGTGTCATGGAAAGAAAGCTACCTCGAAAGAAGCCTTGACGGTCCCGGTATCGGGTTGGCGGTTGGTTGCCAGCCGACTGGTAACCTTCCCCACACAGGCGGCCAGACCCGGCAGTCCTGATGTACCCGTACGCACATGGCGTATTCGACCACGTAGGTCGATGTCAAACGATACCTGAACCTGGCCGAAAGCATTCTTTCGAGCCCGCGTCGCCGCCGTGCGATAGCAGGCAGCATAATCCGACACACCGCGGGCCAGCGCGCGCCGCACCACGGACGTTGCCAGCGATCCCTGGACCTCCAGGCCGGCGATCCTGGCGCGGGCGCGCAGGGGGGCGGTGGACGTTGCCGACTGCTTGGGTTTGTCCTGCGTCGTGCGCCGATCGACCTCGATTCCATACACCACGGCCCCGGGGGAAGGCACAGCCGAGTTCGCAAACGGCGCACGGGTATCGGAACTGCGAGCGCCCGGGGGGCCCGCGGCCGCAGGAGCGTCGACGACGGCAAGCGGATCGTCGTCCACGTCCTCGCCCGTGTCCGCTCCCTCGGACGTCGAAGGCCCCTCCCCTTCTGGGGCCAGTGCGGAGCGGGATACGGTCGATCGGGGTCGCCGCGCGCGAGGCGCACGGCGGCGCACCACCCCCCGGCGACGGGCAGGCGACGTGCGAACGGGGGCGCGCTCGACAAGCGGTTCCGCCTTCGCGTCCTTGACCGGGGTCACTCCAAGCTGCGATTGCGCCGACTCCGAGGTCGCGGTGGGTGCCACGGCGGGTGGGGTCGAGCCCTGCGATGGCGCAACCGCGTGCGGCTCCGGCGAAGGTGCCCGCGGTCCAAGGTCGTCACCAGAACCTTGCCCTGTCGGGGTATCGGCGGCTGCCTGCGCAGTGGACTTTGAGCTTGACCCTGAGGTCGGTTCCGAAGTGGATGGTGGCGTTGGCCCCGAAGTCGGCCAGACGTACCAAAGGGTCGCCATCGCAGCCATCGCCACCAGGACGGCGGCAACGACACGGGGAGACACCTGCTGGAGCAACCGTGAGCGCGGACTCAAGTCCTCGAACGCGGTGTACTGACCCAGGGTGTCCAAGCTGGGAACCACCGTGGGGACGGTCTGCTCGTCCTCATCGATTACCGCCACCGATAGCTCGATGCGTTCGCTGGGTGGGCCTTGAACCGCGGCGGCGCCTCCGGTGACGACACCGCCAAGAGCGACGGGCGGTTCGGGCTCTTGCCCGGTCACGCCAGTCACGCCAGTCACGCCAGGAGGTCGGGCAAAGGGTGAGGCAGGAGGTGGGACAGGCGGTGGAA
>JAPPOR010000227.1 GCA_028817905.1 Myxococcales bacterium | reverse complement strand
TGATCGCTACATAGAACTCAAATACCGGCTGTCTCATTCGTGTTGACACGTTCCGCAAGGGTACCAACGCCAAATGCGCTTGTAGTGCTCGCATCTTCTCGTGCCAAAACTAGCACGGTGCCGCCCATCCGTGTCGGCGAGCACAATATCTGCGGGAATTCGCCCAGACCGTAGGACTAGCTGAAGATGGATCACCCCAGGTCCAGCTCCGGCTCAACGACTGGTCACAAGTTCGAGATCACCTGGATGATGTCCTCCGCCGCTCGAATCAGCGGGTCCGCGTCCGCCTGACCGAGCTTTCCGCTCTTGACAAGGTTCTGGAGCTTCTTCGTGAGGTCGAACAGCTTGCGTTCAGCTGCCCTCGGGTTCCCGTCGTCGATGCGATCCTTCGCCTCGGTGACCATCTTCCGCAGCGCCCCTGCTTGCTGTTGCGAAAGCTTGCCATCGACCGCTAGGGCATCGACCGCAGCAGCGAGATCGGTGGCTGCTTCGCTTGGCGTAGTTACGACAACGGTTGCTGTGTCAGCAGCTCTGAGGCCGTCATTGTCGGTCACGCTCAGGGTCGCCGTGTAGGTCCCAGGGGGCGCCCACCAATGCGTCGCGTTGACGCCCGTTCCGGTAGCGCCGTCACCGAAATCCCAATCGTAGTCAACGATGAAACCGTCCGGGTCGGAAGATGCCGAACCGTCGAGTGTTGCCTCGATGGTCACGAGCACCCGGACATCTGGCCCGGCGTCCGCAACCGGCCGTGCCAGCACCGTAACCAAGGCCTCATCGGTCGCGGCTGCGCCGAACTCATCCGTCACCGTCAAGCTCACGGTGTAAATGCCGACCGACGAATAGATGTGAGAGACAACGGCCCCTGTCGCCTGATTGCCGTCTCCGAAGTCCCACGTATAGGAGACGATCCGATCATTCGGGTCGTACGATGCAGAGCCATCCAACTCGATTGGCTCCCCAGCTACGGCGACGCTATCCGAACCCGCATCGCCAATAGGTGGTTGGTTCTCATACTCAAAGACAAAAAGGCTGTTGCGATCGCCACCGGAAAGGGTGCCCCAATTCATCACGACCAGGTACTTATCGTGCATCAAGATCCTTAGGCCGAACTCGCTGTCCACGTCGCCCGTCAGCACCTGCGTGGTGGACCACGTCTGTCCATTCCAGTCGTACACATAGACGACGTCCAAGCCCGGAGCGCCGACTATGACTCGATCCTCGGCAATTTCCACGGCGCCACCAAATCGAACGTTCCATCCCGTGTAAGGGCTCGCGATACGTTCCGCAAGGTCCCACTGGCCGCCGGCGTACTCGTAGACATATGCGACACCGACGGATCTAGAACTGCCCACATCATATTCAGGCGCGCCTACGACAAGACGCGTTCCGCTCAAGGCGGCGCGGAAGAACGAATCCTCTGCCGAAGGCTCTGGTGCTTCGAGCGTCTGCTCGTACACCCATGTCCCGTTGGTCCTGCGGAAGACGTTGATGACGAATGCTACTGTAGGGCTCGGATCCTTTCTCGAGCTCATGATCATCACATCGTCAACGAGGTCGATCGCGGTGATCTGATAGTTGTACGGTTCGGGAGGCCCTATCTCTTGGTCGAATACCCATTGCCCACCTACGCGTTCGTAGAACCGAACCTTGGCCTCGCGAATGTAGCCTGGGACGGCGACCGCCAACGTGTCTCCGTCAATTTCGACGTCCAACCCAAAGCGTGTATTGGAGCCTCCGGCCGTTGGCGTGAACCTCTGTTCTTCGAACCACTGTCCGCTGCCGTTGAAGTATGTCTGAACAGCCCCACTGATATGCGGTCGCGTACTGAGTCCGTCGTATGGGGCGCCGACGGCCAGCCAATCGCCCCGGATCGCGACGCTCTGACCGAAGCGATCTTCCTCCATCGATGTCGGCTCGATCCGCTGTGTCTGCACCCAGAGCCCATCGGTCAGATCGTAGGTGTAAGCAGCGCCGGTCCGTATTCCGAACTCGTTTGGCTCGGTCCCCGCGCCTATCGCCATTCGATTGCCGCACAGGTCCAGGCCACCGAAAACCGGTCCGAGGCCCGCTACTTCATCTTGTGAGATTTCCTGGGTCAGTACGTAGGTGGGCCCGTCAGCGGCGACCGGCGCTGCGGGGACCAAGAGAAGTATCGTTGCAGCGATGTCGAACGTGTGGCGCGCGTACCGAATGGTCATGCTCTCCCTTGGCTGTCACCGTCACCGCCCAAGCTCGTATTCGCCAGGCGCACCGGGACATGAAGAAAGCTGAGAAGCCCCCGCCGAAACAGCTAGGGAGGCGCGTTGCCATCCACCTTCCCGCTTGCGAGCCTCGCGACTCGCCCGTGGCACAGCACCACCTAGGCACCGCGGGCACGGCGTGTGTTGAGCAGCCGCAACTCGGGCTTCCGGCAGCTTTCTTGCTCAACCTACCATT
>JAPPOR010000918.1 GCA_028817905.1 Myxococcales bacterium | reverse complement strand
CGGGCTAGCTGATCTCTGCCTGGGCGGTTTTGGCTATGCCGCGCGCTAGCTTGTTGATCGCGCCCTTGGTCGGCCCTTCGACCATGATTCGAAGTTTGGGTTCGGTGCCGCTCCAGCGTACTAGCACGCGGCCTCCGTTGCCCAAGGCGCTTTCCGCGTCGCTGATCGCTGCGCGCGTTTTGGGCATCTTGGAAAGCGGGAGCCGGTTGGGCAGCGTCACGTTGACGAGCACTTGCGGCACTTCCTGGAATACCTCGTCGACGAGTTCCGATAGGGGGCGCTGCTCGCGCAATATGATCGCCAGCGTTTGCAGTGCGCCCAGCAAGCCATCGCCCGTGGTTGCATGATCCAGGAATACGAGGTGGCCGCTCTGCTCGCCGCCGAAATTGTAGCCGTGCTGGCGCATGCTCTCGACCACGTAGCGGTCACCGACACCGGCCCGCACGAGCTTGCCCCCCGCCTCTTTCATCGCGTGCTCCAATCCAATGCCAGACATCACGGTCGACACGAGGGTTCTCTTGCGCAGCGTCTTGTTGCGCAACATGCGGGTCGCGCACAGCGCCATCACCGCGTCGCCGTTGACCTGTCGCCCGCGTTCGTCGACGACGACCACGCGGTCCGCGTCTCCGTCTAGGGCGATTCCGATGTCAGCATGTCGTCGCTTGACTTCCTTGGCGCAGCTCTCCGGATGGACTGCACCACGGTCGGCGTTGATGTTGCGCCCGTTGGGATGCACACCAATGGGGTAGACGGTGGCTCCGAGTTCCGAGAACACATCTGGCGCACTCTTGTAGGCGGCACCGTTGGCTGCGTCGACCACGATCTTCATGCCGTCCAGGGTCAGGTCGGCGGGAAACGTGCTTTTGACGAATTGGACGTACCGGCCCTCGGCGCTGTCGATGCGCATCGCCCGCCCAACCTGACGGCCCACCGGCCGCTTCTTGTCCAACGCATCGCTCTCCATCAGGGCTTCCAGTTCTTCCTCCTGCTCGTCGGGTAGTTTGAAGCCGTCCGGGCCGAAGATCTTGAGCCCATTGTCGTAGAAAGGGTTGTGTGAAGCGCTGATGACGAAGCCGGCATCTGCCCGCATGCTCTGGGTCAGGTGGGCGATCGCTGGCGTGGGTAGGGGGCCGGTGAGCCACACGCGCCCGCCCAGGGCCGCACAGCCTGCAGTGAGCGCGTACTCGATCATGTAGCTCGAAAGTCGCGTGTCCTTGCCGATCACGATGCGCGGCTGGCGGTTGCGCTTGCGCGCCTGGTAGGTCACTGCGGCTCCTAGCCGGAAGGCGACCTCGGGCGTCATATTGCCTTCGTTGGCTTTTCCGCGGATCCCGTCCGTCCCAAAGTATTTGCGTCCCATGGTTCCCCTTGTACCGTCGCTGGCACCCTTTGGGTGGTGAAATATCCGGCCTAGCCAGCATCCATGGATGGCCTCAGGGCTCCCACATGAGGTCCAGGCCCCATGTGTCCGTGTCGGGGGCGAAGCGGCCCGTGCCGATGATGTCGTGGGGAAAGTAGACCTCGATCAGGAAGTCCAAAAGGCCCCGATCGCGCGCGTCGCGCACGCTGGAGTCCCCGTCGGAAGTCGAGACAGCGCCCTGTACGTAGACCTTTTTCACCACCGAGCGCATGAACTTGGGGACAAACGCGTCTGTTTCAACGCCCGCTCGTACGCGGGTCGCGTAGCCTTGGCCGCGGCTCTCGAATGCCAGATTGGGGATGAGGCCTCCGAGTTCTCGCCGCGCTCCCAGCGTGAAGAGTCCTGCCAGCAGGCCGCTGGCGAACTCCTGTTCCGCCCCTTGGCTGGTCCGGCCGCCACGACCGTCGTCCACGCAGCGTCCCGTGAGCAGCAACGCGATCGCTCCGGATTCACCGGGGCAACTGTCGCTGGTGAAGGCCACCTTGGGATTGGATAGCCGGCCCGAAACCACCACGTTCACCGTGCGCCCGCCTTCCGCACGATGGCTGGCGGTCAGGTTGACGCGCGGGTCGAAATCGGTCCCGCCACTGAAGCGCATGCCACCCTGCAGGATCTCAAAGTCCTTGCCGAATGCCTCGAACTGTCCGCGCTCGAAGGCCACATACCCACCCAGTTTCAGGTCCGGATCCACGTAGGACAGGGCGAGCTCACTAGCGACCTGGGTCTGGAAGTCGCGACGGCGCACGGAAATCCCGCGCGTCCCATCGAGGTCGAACTCCAGGCGATAGGGGTCATCGGGGCGAGTCGGGCCGGAAGCGTCCACGATCTCGACCTCCGGGTTGGGGTCGAGGCTCTGGAGCCCCGTGCGGGACTTGCTGGGCAGCCGCACGTCGAGTTCATGGATCGTGAGCTCGGTGTGGGAGTGATCGGGTTCGATGTCCGCGGCGATTGCCCCCGAGCCAGTGAGCCAGGCGATCTTGCTGCCTTCGCGCCGCACCGGGAAGTCGGCCAGGGACAGGACGAACTGGGCTTTGTCGGGCACCCAGTTGTCGAACAACCAGCGGCCCTTCATCGCCAGCTTCCCCTCTTGTCCTGCGCGGGCGGAAAGATGCGTCAAGTGCGCCGTCGTGCCGCGGAAGGCGAGACTCGCCTGCACATCGTGGACGCGTTGTCCGGTGGCGATGATGTGCAGTCGGCCGTCGGACAGGTTGATGCCTCCTGAGTAGCGTATCTCGGCCGGAGTTCCGGTGAGCGAAACCCGGCCGTTGGCGATCGCTTCACCGGTGAGCACCCCAGGGATGCGGTCAAGCAGTGGACGCAGCTGGGCGCCGGCAAACACGAACGACCCGAGCATCGATTCTTTCTGTTCGATCGTTGGGAGGACTCCTGTCCAGCTGACGGGCACGTTTACGGTCAGATCCGCGTGGCGGCCACCGCAACCCGCCATCTGGCCGTCGACCTGTGCACGCTGCTTATTGGCACGGGCTTCCAGCGAGATCAGCGCCGGGTCGTCTTCGCACGAGCGGATTCTCACCTGTCGACGACGTGTGTGGTGTTTCTCCCGCGGCAGGTAGCGGGCCCGGACCTTGGTCGACACGCTGGGGAAGGTGGTCAGTCCGTTCAGAAGCAAGAGCTTGGCCGAAAGGTCACCGCCTCCCGCGCGGCATAGATACGGCAGGTGCTGGAAGTCGGGAACGTTTGCTTGCACTTCGATCTTGAGGCGTGTGGGCTTGAAGGCGTCTCCGGCGAGCCACGCTTCCACCGGCGTTTCCATGCTGCTGTTTAGCGTCAGCAGTTCCCGGCCGTTGAGCAGGGCGCTCGCCACGGCGGTCGTCGTCGACCCGTCTACGAGCCGGAAGGTGGCGGAGAGCTCGGGGCGCTGCACCTGGCCACACACCGCGTCGCCGATCACCTGGGTAGGGGTGGCTTGTAGGTCGACCTGCCCTTGGGCTCGCTGCTGGTGGCGGGCGATGTCGAAGGTCCCACCAAGCTCGAGTGGGATCGGGAAGTGCCGCGCGAGGCCGGGCGGTAGGCGCGCGGTCGGTCGCGCGACCAACTCACCCTGCAGCGACCAGGCGTGCGATAGGAGTGCGCGGGGGCTGAGCTCGTCGCCCATCAGCGACGACCAGGGCATCACCACACGAGCCTGGGCCTTTGCGAGGTCGCCGAAATGATCGCGCAGGCCCGCATCGATGCGCGTCTCGCCACCTATATAGGATGCGGAGCCCGCCACGCTCAGGGGGTGGCCGGGAAATAGGCTCTGGTCGGAGAGCACGAAGGTGCCCGTGATGTCGGGTTCTATCGGCGAGCCGCGAACCTGCAACTCGGCGCTCAAGGTCGTCGCTCTTCGAGGCCCTTGCGTGCGAGGCGAGCGGCCCGCGGCCGACAGCAGGTCCCACGACAGGCGTTCGAGTCCAACCGTGAGTGCGTATTCGCCCGCCTCGAGCGCTTCCGGCGTATCCCACGATAGGGTTGGCACGCGTGCACTTCCGCGCGCGGTCAGTCGCCCGCGACCCCCGAAGTCGAGCTCGCCGTCCAGCTCCAGGTGATCCTGTCCATAGCTGACAAAGTAAAGCGCGCTCACCTGTGGGACGCCGATCAGGGTTGCCTCGCGCAGGGCGCCCTGGAGCAGGACCGCCGGCTGTGCCATGTCTCCGGACAGCTCCAACATGGCGTCTGCGTACCCTTGCCTGAGCGGAAACGCATCACCTATGAGTGCATGCACGGCGCGCAGGTCGAAGCTCTGCAGTTGGGCGAGCAGTCGGTCGCGGTCGTCGCCGTGCAGACGACCACTGACCTCGAGGCGTTGGGCGCGGTTGGCGAGGCGCAGCATGCCCACGGAGATCCGACCGCGATCGTCGATGGACAGGTCCTGAAGGGCGCCGCGCCAGGAACCGTGTTCCGCTCCGCCCAGCCGAAACTCAATCGGATCGGCGTCGATTGTCAGGCCTGCGGCGCCGGCCGCAACGTGGGCAGACAGCCCGAAGGTTCGCTGTTGTCCGCGTGCAAAGCTCCCATTGGCGGTGTAGTTGAGGGGTCCGCCTTGCACGCTGAAGCGCGCGGCTCCCAGGTCGTAGCCAGCGGCTCGCACGGCCTGGCCCTCGAGTGTGACGTTCAACGCCGGACGCTCGAGGTCGCCGCGGGCGGTGCCCTGCAGGACGATGCGTCCAGCCGAGACGTGATGGTATCGGAGGCGCCGCATCTCAACCTCCCCGGCGAGGGTGATCTGAGGCCGCTTGTGACCACGGACGGTGAGCTGCAGCCGGGCGTCGAGCGCACCCTGTAGGTTGGGGACCAGCCCGCGCAAGCGCGGATCGCTGCCCACGTCGTCGAAGCGGGCGCGGACATCGAGGCGCGCCGGACCGTCGAAGCCGAGCCATCCGGAAGCGCGCAGCTGGGCGCCCCGCTGGCGTGCCGACAGCCGGTCGATCACCAGTCGGTCGTCGAGCAGCGCGCCGCGTAGCTCGAAACCGGGTAGGGCGATGCCCCAGTAGCGCAGGGGTCCGATGTCGGCTGCGACTTTCGGGTCTCCTGAGACGGGCACCGTGATCTGCCCGCGCCCGGAGACCGTGACGGTCGGGGCGTCCCGCACCGCCCGGCCGAGCGCGAGGCCCTCGGTTGTGAGCTCGACCCGGGTGCTATCCGCGAGGATCTCGCCATCGACCGTGACCTGGCCGCCAGGGCCACGTACGTCGGCGTGGATCGCGAGCGCGTCCAGCGGGCCGTGCAACCTGAAGCGCCCGGTCAGGGGACCCTCGATGGGCTCGGCCCAAGGGAAGCCGACGCGCACCAGGGTGTCCGGCATGATGGGCTGCGCCCGGAGGCGAATGTCCAGCTCGTCCAGCTCAGTCTGGTTGGCCTGCTTGGCCTGCTTGGCCTGCTTGGGAGCCGGGGCTGGTACCGTTCGGTATCCGATGCGCGCGTCGACCCGCTCGTCGTCGCCACCGTCGCTTCGACGCGCATCTACCCGCAGCTGAACGCCGTGTGCCGGATCGTCGGAAATGAGGCCGCGCAGGTGTTCGATGTGCCCCTTGAACCCGAACGGTTGCGACAGCGTGCCTGCGATCGAAGCGAGGCGCACGTCTACGTGCTCACCCACCTCGATCGTCAGTTGGCCGCGATCCACGTGGGCCTGGATGCCCGACAGGCCCAATAGCTCCCCGGAGATCCGAACGTGTGACAGCTGGATGCGGTCGATGATGGCCGAAGGGGGGGCTTGCGACCGTAGCCAAAGCCCGACGGCCGTGTGAGGCTTGCCCTCGTTTTCATCCGAAGTGTCCGCGTCGGGTGCGTCCAGGGCGTTGAGAAAGGTCGGCAGACCGGACCCGTCGTCGTAAAGCCTCAGCTCGGCGCCCTGGACGCTGGCGCCCGCAATTTGGAGCAGCTGGCCTGGACTCCAGCTTGCCACCGCAAGCGTGATGCGACCTGCCATGATCACCGGTCGGTCGGCAGTGTCTCGCAGGACAGCGTTTTGAACCACCAGACGCCGCCCGTCGAACGACTCGATATCGCTCACCTCCAGGCGGCCCGCGATCGCGTCAGAGACGCCCTCGTTGATGACATCGGCTAGCGCCCGCCGCGCCAGGTCGGTATGCGCGTGAAAGCGCGCGCTGAGCCACAGCGCCACGGTCCACACCGCGAGTGTGAACCCGGCCCGCAGGAGCCCGCGAACCAGTCGCATCAAAACGCCTCTCCGATCGTCAGATGCACGGCACCGTCGCCCAAACCCAGGGCGGTCGCCTGGCTCAGGCCCTCTCGGATACGGGTGTCCTCTCCGAATACCTGTAGGCCACGCGGTGCGAAGCCCGCGTCGAGCCGGAGGGGCCCGACCAGGGTGCGGTAGCGCAGCCCGAGTCCGAAGGTCACTTGGGGATGGTCGAAGCGAAAGCGTTTCTCGCGTGTGACATCGCCCGCGTCTGCGAACAATACGGCACCGAAGTTGGCGGTGATGGGGACCCGGAGTTCCAACGATGCTTCCCACTGGCGGAGGCCACCGCTATCGAGGCGGCCGTCGACCAGGACGACGTCGCCGAGCTCGTTGGGCCGATAGCCACGCACGCTGTTGTGCCCGCCCCCGCGCAACCGGTGTCGCAGGGGACCGAAGCGCCGCAGTCGGTCGCGGAAGCCTTCGGCTGTCCGCTCCTGTGCTGTCTCGCCACGCTCCGCTGGGATGTTGGCGCTCGTGACGATCATGATGCCGATGCGCGCGCGGGTCGCGAGCACCAGGCCGGCGGGTAGGGGCAGATAGCCCCGGACATCGGGGGTGACCCGGACGTAGTCGAAGTCGCCGGGCAAGAAGTAGCCAGCGTGCAGCACTGACAGACTTGCGAAGGCACCCCGTGAAGGTGCGCGCGGATCGTCGCGCAGCTCCAGTCGGGCATGATGGCGCAGGAAGAACGCATCGTAGTTGGGGTAGGGGCTCTGCTCCTCGATGCCGGGAAGCCTCCGGAACTGGTGCCAGTTGGCAGTGCTCGAAAGGACTAGCGAGTCACGGAAGAAGCCCCGCTCCGGTCCGACGCCGAGGTTGAAGTCTGACCGAAAGAAGCGGCCCCCGAAAGGGTCAGGGCCCAGGTCCCAACGAAGCTCCGACAGCAGCGCCATGCGCGGCTCGATGAAGGCTGGCTGGCGAAAGTCCACTTCGAGCGCGTTGCCCAAGTTCGGGCGCTCGATGCTCGGGAAGCGGTCGTCGAAGATCAGCCGCGGGCGGTCCTCGACACGCACCCGTCGCATTCCGCCGAGGAAGTTGCGGTGCTCGAAGCGGCCGAGTAGGTGAATGTCCCACTGGGCGAAGCTGCCTTCTCCGCCTTGCTGGGTGATGTTTCCACCCGACTCCATCCCGATCCCGAAGCCCCAGCGGGTTGTGCGGCTCCGAACGACCTTGATGAGCACGTGCACCGTGTCGCTTTCCGGTTCGACGAGCGGTTCGACCTCGACCGAGGCGAAAGGACCCAGTGCGTACACGTTCTGGCGCGCGTCCTCGAGGGTCGACAGTCGGAACTGGTCCCCTGAACGGATGCCTGCCGCACCCCAAATCGTGCTGGCGGACAGCTCGCCGTGGCCGCGCACGAAGACACGCCCGAAGCGCGCCTTGCGACCCGGGCGTAGCACGAACCGCACACGCGCCCGAAGCCGGCGTGGGTCCACGTGCACGTGGCCAGTGACCAGGGCATGGGCGTAGCCGGCTTCGCCCAGGTGTCGGCGTAACGCATCCTTGCTTTCTTCGTACGCAAACTCATCGAATCGCCCGCCTTCGACGAGCGTCAGGGCGGCGGTCAGATCCCGCTCCAAGGAGTCCTCGAGATGGCCGAGCCCCTCGAACCACACGCGCTCGATCAATACCGGGCGCCCTTCCTGGACGTCGATGGCGATCTTCACCTCCCGCCCATCGTCGCTGTCCCCGACGGGGCGTACCCGAGTCCCGGTGACACGAGCACCGTAGTATCCCCGGGCCCGGTACCAGCGCTCGATGCGTTCCTGGTCGCGCTCGAACACGACGGGGTCAAACAGGGGCCATTCAGTCCACGGCCATGCCCACAGTTTCACGGGAACGTGCGCCGCGTCGAACGGTGGTTGACCGCATATCCGTTCACCCCGTCCGCCCAGGTCAAACCCGAAGCGAGGCAACTCGTGGGTAGCCAGACAGGCGCGCAGTGCGCCCTCGTCCAATGCTTCTACGCCCCGCAATTCGAGTGTGCGGACACCCGTTTTGCCAGGCGGAATCGCACTGGCGCAGCCAATCGTGGCCGCAAGTACGAGCAGTGTGAGTCGTCGGTCACACATCCGTATGGGAGTGCGCGAGCAGGGGTGCCGCCGCGCACGCGCAGGACGACCCACCGGTCAAACGCTCCCCGGTGCTGGAAGCGGTGGATGCGCCCGACCAGGCCCTTGCGAATCTCGCGGAAAGATGATCATGTCTGCGGCCGCAAGCCCCTGGCGGAACTGGTTCAACGGGCTCAGGGCAGAGCGCGCCGGGCTGCGAGACGAGAGGTTGCCATATGGGTGTAGAACAGTCACAGCCGAGACGCTCGTTTTTGAAGCTGGCGTCGGCTGCCGGCGGAGCTGTCATCGGGCTGGTGCTGGCCATTCCTGGCCTGCGCTACATCGCCGATCCGCTCCGGCGCACGGGCGGGCAGGTGGGTCGATGGGTTTCGCTCGGCGGTCTCGATGGAATGCCCGAGGACCATCCGGTGCAGCTGCCGGTGATCGGTGATCAGACGGATGCCTGGACGCGCTCCAAGGACGTCAAGCTCGGTGCCATCTGGGTGCGTCGCCAAGGTGACGCGGTCAAGGCCTGGAACGCCGAGTGCCCGCACCTCGGGTGCAAGGTCGGCTACGATCGCAGCAAAAGCCAGTTTGCCTGTCCCTGCCACGAGAGCGCGTTTTCCCCCGCGGGCGAACGCTTGGGTGGCCCGTCTCCGAGGTCCCTCGATCCGCTTCAGACGCGCATCAAGGACGGCAAGGTTGAGGTGCGGTTTGTGCGCTTCCGGGCCCAGACGCCCGAGCGCGAGGAGATCGGTTGAGTCGTGGCGAGCATCGCGGATTGGCTGGACAACCGGACCGGGTACCGAAAGCTGCTGTCGGCGGCTCTGGATGAGGAGGTCGTGGGCGGCGCCCGCTGGGCCTATGTGTTCGGCTCGGGGCTGTTGGCTATTTTCAGCTTTCAGGTGTTGACGGGCCTGTTGCTGATGGCGACCTACGCGCCGACCGTGTCCAGCGCCTGGTCGAGCGTGTTCTACATACAGCACAAGGTCGCCGGAGGCTGGTTTGTGCGAGGTCTGCACGCATACGGTGCGCAGGCGATGGTAGTGGTGCTCGGGATGCACCTGCTGCAGGTGGCGATCTACGGGGCGTACAAGAAGCCGCGCGAAGTTACCTGGTGGTTCGGCCTGGCGCTCTTGGGTGTCGTGCAGGGCTTGGCCTTGACGGGGTACCTGCTGCCCTGGGACCAGAAGGGTTACTGGGCGACCAAGGTTGCGACCAACATCGCTGGCACGGTGCCCTTGATCGGCGGCGCGGTGCAGGCGCTGGTCGTGGGCGGTTCCGAGTACGGGCAGGCGACGTTGACGCGTTTCTACGTCCTGCACGTGGGGGTGTTGCCCGCGACCCTGGTGCTGCTGGTGACCGGTCATCTGTACCTGTTTCGGCGCAACGGGGCGACCCCGCCCGCCGGCGCCGACCTGAAGCGGGTTGAGCCGTTCTATCCAAACCAGGTTTTCAAGGATGTCGCCTTCGCGGTGCTGATCCTGGCGGTCATGGCGATCCTGACCAGCATCAGCCACGGTGGGCACCTGGACGCGCCCGCGGATCCCTCCGCCGACTATCCGCCGCGGCCCGAATGGTACTTTCTGTTCCTGTTCGAGCTGCTGAAGTACTTGCCGGGTTCGATGGAGCTGGTGGGCACGATCATCTTGCCGGGGCTCGCAATGACGTTCCTGTTTCTGCTGCCCTTCCTCGACAAGGGTGAGTCGAAGCGGGTCGGCGATCGGCTTCCCTGGATCGCGCCGCTCCTGGTCGGTGGTTTGGGGATCGTGGTTCTGACGTGGATGTCGATGAGCGCTGATGCGAACGACGCCGACTTCCAGGCGGCACGTGCCAAGGCGCACGAGCGCGCGGAGCGTGCCATCGCTCTGGCCAAGGGAGGGATCCCGCCCGGTGGCCCACTCGAGATGCTGCGCAACGATCCCATGTCGTACGGGGCGGACCTGTACGAACAGCATTGCCAGACGTGCCACATCCTGGACGGTCAGGGCGAGCGCTCGGCGCCCGACCATGACGGCTTCGGCTCGCGCGCCTGGATCACGGGCCTGTTGCACGACCCACAGGCCAAGAAGTACTTCGGGACGACCGAGATCGACGAGATGAAGCCGATGGATGAGCTAGGCGAAGAGAAGATCAAGGCGGTCACCGAGTTTCTGTTTTCGCTTGGGCATGAGAAGGGCGATCCCCCCCATGATGGGGCCCTTGCGACGCAGGGCCGCGAGGTCTTTGAGAATGAGTGTATGGACTGCCACATCCTCGGGGACGAGGGGGCGGACATGTTCGATGGCCCGAACATGACCGGCTACGGCTCGAGCGCGTGGATACGCGGCCAGATCAAGGATCCGGGTTCAGAAGCGCAGTACGGCGACATGAACGAGATGCCGTCGTTCTCCGACGACCTGACCGACCACGACATCGAGATGATTACGGCGTTTCTGCGGAGGCAGCGGTTCGCGCAGAAGTGACCACTGCGGTTGTGGTCGTGGCCCGGGGGCGTGCCTCGAGCGGTAGCGCTCCCGGGTCTTCCAGAACGATCTCACCTTCCGGAGCGCGCGGAAGCCGAAGCCGGCCGTTAGCGTCCGTGTATCCGAGGAAAACCGAACCGTCTTCGAAGCGCAGCGCGACCAGCTGATCCCGCAGCAACTCGCTGCCGTTTCGGTCGTAGGCGAACATCGCCACCTGTTCCGTCGATGCCGGCGGGCTGGAGCGCTTGGGTGCGCGACAGGCGCGCGCGACCTGTGGATCCGGATCCCGCTGGCTGCAGCGCGACAGGGCCCGTTCGAGCGGATGTTCGGGCGTCCGCTCCTCGGGGTCGCTCGGCAGCGCCACCCGCGCCCAACGCGCCGCCGCAACGCGCACCGGCGTGGAGGCGGGCAGGGCGAGCCACGACAGCGGACTTGGTCCGCCGTCACAGGCGCCCGCACCCAGATGGGCCATGGCGGCGGCTACGTTGGCCCGCACATAGGGCTCCCGGCGGGCGGCAAGTCGGCACAGCTTCCGACGGGTGGCGTGGGGTTTGAGCACGCCGCGGGCGGCCATGCGCGATAGCGCGTAGGCCACTGCGCCTGGAATCGGCCAGTGCTTGCGATCGGCCAGCCGCAGCAGGGCGGCCACGTCGCGGTGGTCGCCGACTTCGGCCAGCGCGCCCACGCTGGCGAGCAGTGTCCGGGGTCCGGCCAGGCGTAGCACGTGTCGCAGAATGGGTCGGCTGAGCGCCGGCGGGTAGGCCGACAGCGCCTGCGCGGCGCGCGCCCGGCGCGCCTCGTCCACATGGGTCAGGCGCTGCGCGATCGGTTTGAGCGCGGCTTCCGGGTGCCAGGCCTCCAGCACGTCGAAGACCGCGATCGCGAGCCTGTCATCCGGATGGCTCAAGAGGGGTGCCAGGATCGCGACCAGCTTCCGGACCAGCGGTGCCGGGAGTGTACCGGTCTGCGAAAGTCGCGGCAGGGCCAGGGCCAATGCGTGCAGGGCTGCGTGCCGGTCGTTGGACGCTCGCTGGGTGACGCGCCGCACTAACGTTGCCACGGCCTTTGTGTCCGCGGCCTGGCCGAGGGCGCCCGCCGCCGCCGCGCGCATGGTGGGTTCAGGGTCGTCGAGCAGGGCGAGCAGCACGGGGCCCGACGCGTGGTCGCCATGGGCGCCCAGCGCTCGAACCGTCGCCAGTCTGAGGCCCGGGTCGGGGTGCTGGACGAGCGGTCGCAGCACCGGTAGGACCCTGGGCGCAGGCACGCGCGCGAGCAGTCCGACCACTTGCCGCCGCACATCTGTGGCTTCTGTCAGGCTCGGCGCGGCGTGGCTCCCGGGTCCGGGTGGGCCTCCGGTGTTTGCGTCGCTCCCGGGAGGCGAGGCGGCCCCCGCTTGGGCCTGCTCGAGGATTGCCAGCAGCGGGTCCGCCGCCAGGTCGCTGGGGCCCACGCGGTCGAAGTAGCGCGACAGGGCCGTGAGGTAACGCGTCCAATGTTCTGGCGGGGCGAGCGCCATCTGCTCCATCAGGGGAAGCAACACGCTAGGGTGGCCACTGTCTGCGAGCGCGCTCAGTATGGCGGGCGTTGCGTGGTGGGGTAGGGCAGCAAGGAGCGTTGGGATGGCGGCCTCGATCGAGGTGACCTGGGTAAGCCCGGCAAGCGCGGGCGCGTAGCGGGCGGCTCCCTCGTCACTGGGATCGCGTGCAAGAGCGGTGGCTAGCGCACGTACAATGGTGGGTGCCATCGATTTGGTGGGGTCGGCGGGGCCTTGCCGTTCCACCAGAGCGCGAAGCACCGCCACGGCATCCGCCCGCAAGGCGGGGCGCTGCAGCGCTTCCATGGCGAGCTCGATCGCCTTCGGAACCCGCATGTCTGACAGGGCCAGCAGCGCGGCCCTGGCCGTCTGCGTGTCCTGTGAACGGACTGCGCCGGCGAGGGCAGGGAGCGCTTCGGCGCTTCCCAGGCGCCCGAGCGCGCGACATGCGAGCAATCGCAGGCCCTCGTCGTCGTCGTCGAGGGCCGCCACGAACATGGGCAGTGCGCGCGGATCGTTGAGCGCCTCGAGCGCCAGCAGCGTGGCGACTCGCAACTCTGAGGAGGCGCTGTGCTCCTGGCCGAGCAGGGGCGCCACCGCGCGCGTGTCCCCCA
>JAPPOR010000234.1 GCA_028817905.1 Myxococcales bacterium | reverse complement strand
AAGCGGCCTTGGCAATGAAGGGTGCGTAGGCGCACGCGCTCAACTTTGAAGCGCCAACCGGGAAAGACCTTGGTGACCTCTTGAAGCTCCTCGAGCAGTCGCTTGAGGCCGATCATGTCCCCAACCAGCGAATAGAGGTCGATCAGGGCCAGCTGGCGTCTACGCCAGGCCTCATCTGTCGCGCCCGAACGCAGGCTTAGCAGCTCGAAGCGCCTGCGGGCCTGTTTGGAGGCCTCCAGGTCTCCGGCCGCCAGGTGGTAGAGCGACCGGTAGTTTTCCGCCATGTCCGGCAGCGAATGGGCGATGGCATCGCAGAAGGCCAGGGCGCGCTTGGTCGCATACTGTGCCTCGTAGGTGCAAACCCCCGACAGCGATGCCAGCTCCAGGGGAAAACGCGCGCTCGCGTCGAGCTCCTCTTCCGATGTGCTGCGGATCTCGTCGTAGATTGCGCGCACCGTGTCCCAGCTTTGCCACGTCGCTCCCCTGAGCAGGTTACAGCCATAGTTCTCCACGAGCGCGTGGGAGAACGACAGCGCGCGCGACAGAACAGTCAGTGGCTCAAAGTCTGGGATGCATTCGCTTAGCTCCGGCATGATGTGATAGCGTGCGCCGATCGCGGTCACCATCGCGACCCTCGGCAGTGCACGTATCGCCTCGGCAGGGTCCATCGGATCTGCTGCGGCATCGCACGCGTCAGAGCGCGCCTGCGCTTGGGCGATGGCTTCCTTGAGGCGTACTTCCGCCGGTCGGTCTGACAACGCCCAGTAGTCGTTGAGGCCACAGTAGTTCGCCAGGGCTTCGAGCGTCGCCGGCGCGTGCGCTGGGATGCGCTCCCACCTGCCGAGAATCCCGCAAATGCGCACCAACAGGATGCGGTAGCGGGTGAGCTGGGAGGTTGGCCAGCCGTGCGCTTCACCCGCGCTGACGAGCATTTCGATTGTTTCGAGCTCGATCAGGTGGCGCACGCGATCCGGTTGGGCATTGTCTATCGCGATGTAGGCGCGCATGGCGTCGTGGGCCTTTTGGGCCTCTCCCGCACATGCCCAATGGTGGGCTTCATAGATCGGCTGCGACCGGTTCTTCTGGCAGTAGAGTGCCAGCTGTTTGTGCAGAGCCCTGCGGGCGCTATCGTCCAGAGAGGCGACGATGCCGTTGCGCTCGCCCGGGCGCACGATTTGGTGACCGCCTCCACTACGGGCTATCAGGTGCTCGCGCACCAGCTCAGCGAGTGCTCGGCGCGAGCGCTGTGGATCCCCATGCTCCGCGACGCTTGCGTAGTCCTCTGCGTTTACTCGCTGATCGCGATCAAGCGCCAAGGTTGCCAGTAGCTCGCGCGCATCGCTGGAAAGCGGCTCCAGGCGTCGCGCCATGTCGCCGCTGGCTTCAATGCAGGCTCGAATCGCAACAGCGTCGTCGGCGAGCAGCCAGCTTCCGGCGTCGTAGCGGGCGACACGCTCCGCGACAAGTCGGTGCGCGGCATCCATCACGTCGCGTGGATTGCCACCGAAGGCATCGTGAACAAGTTTGCAGGCCAGGTCTAGATTGGGAATGTCCCCAAACACCGAAGCTAGCAGGGTCCCGACCGACCACTCATCGAGATCGCCGACTGTGATGGTCTCGGCGTGCTGCGAGATCAACTGCATGGGAAGCGGGAGCTCACCACCGGGCTTTTGCGCTCGGCTCACGATCAGGCAGAGCGCATGCTCGCTGGCATCCATTGCGAGATTGGCCAGGAGCGCCGACGAGGGCTCGTCGATTCTGTCCATGTCGTCGATCATCAGCGCGATCGGCCGCGTCTTGCTCAACTTCACCACCTGCCGATGCAGGTCTGTCAAGAGCTCTTCACGCTGCCTGCGGGTCAGCAGTGTTGCGTCCTCCATCCATGCTCGGATGCTTGCGTCCACCTGCAGGTCGGAGGCCCGCTCGAGTAGCTGTTGCGTGAGCTGGCGGGCGACACCGAAGTCCGCACCCTCCTCGCGAGCATCGGCGCTCACAACGAGCAGTCCGAGCAACTGTGCCTCCAGCCCGCAGGCTTGCACCAGGCGAGTACGTCCCGTGCCTGCCCGACCTTCGATTACGAACACTCCCCCGTACCCGTCGGTCGCCCGATCGAGCGCACCCCGCAACTCCCCGAGTGCCTGCCTTCGTCCAACCAGGCGGGGCGTGTGCAGGTAGGCGTATTGAACAGAGGCATCTTCGGCCATCGACACGCCCGCGATCGCGCCCAGGCGTGTCATCACCTCGGCGGCCGTCTGCGGCCGCACCAACGGATCGGGCTGCATCAAGGCTGTGACCAGCTCACCGAGCTCGGCAGGAATGCTCGGATCGAGCTGGCAGACGCCCGGGGGGCGCACACCCCACTGGCCTTCCAGATCTCGCATGCGGGCGGCTGGGTAGGCGTGGCGCCCGGTCAGTGCGAAGTAGGCCAATGCCCCCAGGGAGTAGAGATCCGCGCGTCCGTCGATCGGGCCACCCCCTAGCGACTCCGGGGGCATGTATGCCGGCGTACCGATCTCGTGCTGGGGTGGTCCCTTCTCCATCAGGGCACCGAAGTCGAGCAGCTTGGCGCGACCGTCGGGCGTGCGACGCACGTTGGCGGCGGTCACGTCGCGGTGAACCAGCCCGCGCGAGTGCACCACCGCCAGGGAAGAAGCCACGTGGGTCAGTAGCGCACAAACCTCCTGCCACGGAAGCGGAGAGAGCTCAGTCAGGTCTTCGCCGGACAGCAGCTCCATCGTATAGTAGGGTCCCAGCGTCGGATCGACGCCGTAGTCGTAGGCCGCGATGATCGAGGGATGCTGCAGTTGCTTGAGTGTGTGGAACTCGGTCTCCAACAACCGCTGGATGTCACTCGAGCCATCCCCATCTGGGTCGAGGTCGATCAGTCGCTTGAGCGCAACGGACTCGCCGCGCTGACGATCCACAACCTCGAACACCTCTCCGAGCCCACCTCGACCCAGGATCTTGGTGAGCTCGAAGCGCTCGTGCGACTCTGTGGCGCCGCCCGTGAGTAGGGTCGCACCCGTCCCTCCCATGGTGAGCGTCGGGACGGCACGCCTGGTATCGTCGGGATCATCGCTCGAACGACGGGCGGACCGTTTGCGTTCGATCGCCTCCTGGGTCAGATGTGTGGTGCCGTGCTGAGAGCGTTCGCGCTGCCGCGCGTCGGCACGCAGGCGCTCATGCTTGGCGACCAGGGCTGGATGTCGTCCAGGCAGGTAGTACTGCCCGCAAGCGACAACGCTTTGTTCGAACGCTTCGGGGTCCCCACGCAACAGTGCGATGCGGGCGCCGACCTCATACGCGTAGCCAAGATGAAGCCCGCCGACATCGTGGTTCTGCATCGCCTCCACCGCCGTTTGCCAGCGGTCTAGCGCCGCATCATGGGCGTCGACCGCTGCCAGCGTGTCCGCGAGCGCCAGATCAAGGCCTACCGTGGGCATATGGAAGCGGTGTGCTCGCGCGCGGTAGTTGAGGCCCCGTCGCAGTGCCAGGTCGCTAGCGCCCCGCGCGTTGAGCACGCGCAGCAAGGCCTCGACCATAGGGACCCACTCCACGTGTTGGACGGGTAGCAGCTGGAGCGAGCTTTCGATCATCGCCTGCGCTTCATCCAGGCGCCCACAGAGGCGCAGTACGTGACCGCGAACGCGGTCGCGCTTGAACACCAGGCCGGGCGTGGTCCGCATCTCGTCCTCGAGCTCCTCCGCGACTCGCTTGAGTTCGATCAAGTCATCCGCCATCACATGGACTTCGGTCGCTACATCCATCATCTCCTGGCGTGAGTCGCGGGTGGACCCCGCCCTCAGAGCGATCGCTTCGACCCGCCGACGGGCCTGCTTGGCCCGCTCCAAATCTCCGTTGGCTGCGTGGTAGACGGCGCGATACCCTTCGGCGATGTGGGGCTCAAAGCGCATTATCAGATCGCAGTACTCCAGCGATTTGGGACCGGCATAGCGGCACTCCACGGCGCACATCGCTGACAGTGCGACGTACTCGAGCGCGAAGCGCGCACGGGGCTTGACGGCGTCCGGGGAGAGGGCTTTCACCTTGGCATAGACTTCCTCGATCATCGGCCTGGTGTGCCAGCCCTGCCCCTGGGCGCGACAACGCAGGTAGTCGATGAGCCGCTCGGTCGCGTCGATGAGTGGCCACTTTCGACCCAACGGGCTCAGGTCAGGGATCACCGAGAACAGCACTGGTTCAGCCACGACGAAGCCCGCGACCGCCACGAGCACACCCACCCGCGCCAGGGCACTGACCGCTTCCTCCGGCGATAAGGGTGGCCGGTCGGCAGTATCCTGTGCATCTGCTGAACGGTCGGGGTCGCTAGAGCGCAAGGTCTCGTGCCCTGGAAGCTTGCAGAAGTGACAGAGCGCTTCCATCGTCGCCGCCGCGATCGGCGGAACGTGGGAGTACTCACCTCGGGACGCGGCCGTCAGAATCAGCTGCGTGCGATAGTGCGTCAGCAAGGATGCGGGCCAATTTCGCTCGATACCAAGCTGAACGAAGGTCTTCAGGGTGTCGAGGTCCACCGCCTGACGTGTTCCGCCAGGCTGGGCCTCCAAGCGGTCCAGATGAAGACCCATGGCGGCGTGTGCCCGTTCCAGGTCCTCACCGAGTACAGCATGGTAAGCCTCGTAGATCGGCGCTTCCCGGTCCAGCCCGCAGCGCTCGGCGATTCGGCGGTGAAGCTCTCGGGCCTTGTCTGGCGAAAGTCGCGAAAGCACCTCCGCGCGGTCCCCGGGTCTAAGGACGTAGCGCCCGTTCCTTTGGCCCAATAGCCGTGACCTGGTTAGTGATGAGACGGCCACGCGGATGCGCTCTGGGCTACCGTCGCCGCAGACGTGGGGATAGTCGCTCTGCTGCAGCCTGTGATGTCGGTCAAGCGCGATGATGGCGAGTAGTTCCGCGGCGTCTGGTGGCAGGTCCCGCTGGCCCTGGCCGACGTCGGCGAGTTGCTCGACGCACGAGATCAGGGTGGCCGTCTCGTTGACAAGGAACCAGCGACCATCTCGGTAGCGGGCGAGCCGCATGTCGACCAGGCGTTGGGCAGCGTTCATGATGGCCCGTGGGTTGCCACCGTGAACCTGTTGCATGACCTCGCCCAGTAGCGCGATCCGCGGAATCTCCCCGAACACCGAGGCGAGTAGGGTGCGGGTCTGCCCGGCGTCAAGGCTTGCGAGACGATAGACCGTGGCTACGCCGCGGAGCACGTTGATGGCGCGTTGTGAGGTGCCCGCCACTTCAGGGTCAGCGCTCAGAAGTAGACGCAGTCCCGTGCCCGGTTGGGTGGCTAGGCCGGCCAATAGAGCCAACGATGGCTCATCGAGCAGGTGCAGATCATCGATGCTGACGACGACCGGTTGGTCGGCACTGGCATCGCTCAAGACACCCGTTACGTAGGCCATCTCGGCCTCGCGCGACGTGGTCCGGTTGCCGGGTGCGTTTGCGGAGACGGGTTGGTCCCCGCCGGGAGCGCTGCCAGCGTGTTTCGTTCGCAGTTCGGTCCTTGCCTCCAGCACTTGCTTCACGAGCTGCCGGGCAGCTTCAAACGGACGGGCAGCGTCCGAGCCCGCTGCGCGCAAGACCGTGACCCCGGCGACTCGCAGTTCCAGCTCACATGCGGCCAGGGCTCGTGAACGACCCATACCGGGAGCGCCCTCCACGAGCAGGACGGACCTTTCCTGTGCACTCGGAAGGCCGCGGGCGAGCTCCAGGAGCTCCGCACGGCCCACGAGGGTTGGCGTGACCAGGTAGGCCCGTTGTGCTTGATTGCGGTTGGACTCTGTCAGGTCGGCCAGGGCGCTCAGGCGCGAGATCACCTCGGCGGCGCTGGCGGGTCGCGCCAGATGGTCAAGGCTGAGAAGCTCCCCGATCAGGGCACTGAGCTCCCGCGGGATGTCTGGCAGGAGCTCGACGAGCGGAACGGGGTCGACGCTCCACGCCTCACGCAGCGAGCCCACGTCCTCCACGTCGTACGGGTAGTATGCTGTGAGCAGCCAGTAGGCGAGTACTCCCAACGCGTACAGGTCGACACGCTGGTCGAGGTTTTGGCCCCGCAGGGTCTCTGGCGCGATGAATGGGGGCGTGCCGATCAGCGCCTGGGCCCGCCCGAACGGCATCATCGCGTCAAAGTCGATTAGCTTCACCTGCCCCGCTTCGGTGCAGCGCACGTTGCGTGTGGACAGATCGCGATGCACCAGACTTCGGGAGTGCAGGAGCGCCAGCGCGGAGGCCAGATCTCGTAGGATTCCGCAGGTGGGCTTCCAGTCCGCCGGTGCCAGCTCACCGAGGTCGCGGCCCTCTACCAGCTCCATCGTGTAGTAGGGAATGCTCCCATCGAGGCCGAACTCACGAGCCTCCACAATATGCGGATGCGCGAGCTGTTTGAGCGTCTGGTATTCATCCCTGAGGCGGGCATGGACGCGCGGCTTGTCTTGGCAACTGTCCGCCAACCGCTTGAGGGCGAGGTGCTGGCCGGTCACCCCGTCGAAGACCTGATAGACTACGGCCGTCCCACCGACTCCGAGCTCGGACTCTATCCGATAGCGCGAATCGATCACCTCTCCCACAGGTGTATGTTAACGGCCTGCGGCGGCCGTAACCCGCCCCCCACAGCGCTGCGAAATTGAACGCTAGCCGTGGTGGTAGTCCTTGAAATTCCGGTGCGCCTGTCCAAGCTCCAGCGCTGGCCCTTCACGCGCCCCAGCACCGATTGAACAGCAGTGTGCTCCGAGGTGTGGCGGCCCGCTGACTTGTGCACGCCCAAGTGAGACTCGAGACCACCTGTCGCCTACCTTCGAGCGATGTCCGCATCACAGGCGAATTGAGGACTGCCGGTACAGGGCAACCGACTTCGGAACAGGCTCACCTATCTGCAAGGGGACGGTGTCCAGTTTCCCTTCGGCAAACCGTATTGGTAAGGATGTGAGCAAGGCTATCGTGTTGGGTGGGGGTGGGATCGTCGGCATGGCCTGGCACACTGGTGTTGTCGCGGGACTGGCGGAAGCGGGGTTCGATGTATCCGCCGCCGATAGGTTGATCGGCACATCGGCCGGCGCCGTTGTGGGTGTTCGGCTCGGGCTTGGGCTCGACATGGCTCGAGAGCTGGAACGGTTCGAGCGCGTGCCAGAGGCAAGCGAGGACAAGGTGCAATGCCGGGACGATGGCCGGCACGCCGAGGAGCTGACGCGACGCTTCCTGACGATTGTTGCCGAAGTGTCGGCGCGAGAAGATGCCGACCAGAGGCGCGCGCAGATCGGCCGCCGAGCGATGGAGGCACAGACTCCTAGTGAAGAGGTGTACTTTGCGCGCTTCGCACCGCTCTCGGACGTGGCCTGGCCGCGCGCTTTTTCCTGCACGGCCGTTGACGTTGTGAGCGGCGCCTTCGTCGTGTGGGACGCGGCTTCGGGCGTAAACCTCGCGGCGGCGGTTGCCGCCAGCTGCGCGATTCCGCTGAGGTCGCCACCGGTCTTGGTTCAGAATCGCCGCTATATGGACGGGAGCCTACGTACCTTCACCAACGCAGACCTTGCCAAGGGTCACGATCGAGTTCTGGTCCTGGCACCCTTGGGCCATTTGGAGGCACCGGGGCAGGCAGTCGGGAGGGAGGTCGCGGCGTTGACGGAGTCAGGGGCAGAGGTGACCTTGGTCACGCCCGATGCAGGGGCGGCCTCCATCATCGGCATGGATCTGATGAATCCCGCTTTGCAGTACGCTGCCGCCCAGGCGGGCCTGCGACAGGCCAGGGACGAGGTCGACGGGTTGCGAGGTTGGTGAAATGACCGAGCTCGCGACGCCCGTGGGTTAGTCAGCTCAGGCGCCGGGCAGCTTTGCGAACAGAGGTCGCGGCGGATGCTAGCTTGTTTTCGAGAACGCTTCCAGCAGCCTGCCTATCTCCTCACGGAGGTCCTGCATGGAAAAGGGCTTGTACATCAGGGAGACGTGCTGTCGCTCGTCCGCCAGGGAGGGGGAATCGCCAGCAAACCCGGTCATCAGGATCGCGGGCAGGTGAGGGTGTTTTCGCTGTAGTTCTTCTGTCAGCGACGCGCCGTTTCCGTCCGGCAGCAGCACGTCGGTGATCAGAAGCGCTGGCACACTCGTGTCGACCTCGCGGCGTGCAGCCTGAACGTCATTGGCGGTGACCACCTGATAGCCTGACATGGCGAGACCGATGCCGATGGACTGGCGCAGGGCATCGTTGTCATCGACCAGAAGAATTCTTTCCCCCTTGCCCCCCCTGGGGGGCATGGACGTGCGCCGCTCGTACTCCTGCGGTACCTGGCTGACGACCGGCAGCTCGATCGTCATGGCGGTTCCACTGTCGGGTTTGGAGAAAATCGAGATCTTGCCGCTGGCTAGATCGACGATCTCCGCGACAATACTCAGGCCGAGCCCCGTCCCGCGTCCAGGCCCCTTGGTTGTGAAGAGCGGTTCCAGCGCTCTGTTGATGGTGTCTTCGTCCATCCCACAGCCCTCGTCTGTCACGGAAAGGGTCAGGTTCGATCCGCTTTCGCGGGTCTTGATCTGGATGTTCCCCCTGCCGTCCATCGCGTCCCGCGCGTTGACTGCCAGATTGACTGCGATACGGCCCAGCTGGCTTTTGGTGACACCGATGACCCGTCCCGGCGTTTCCAGTGATGCGTGCAGATTGATGCCCTCGCCAACGATGCGCTGCAACAACGGGTACAATAGATTCAGTTCCTCGTCGATCACGCAGCTGGCGGCCTCGCTGTCCTCCTGGCCCGACAGAGCCATCAACTGGCGCGTGATCTGCGTCCCGTGTTGCACGGTGTGCCTCATCTCCGTCAACAACTCCGCCTGCGACACCCTTGCTTCCGACTCTCCTTCCATCAGGTCGACGCTGGCTAGAATCACCGCGAGCAAGTTGTTGAAGTCGTGCGCAATGCGTCCGGCAACCAGCCCAACCACTTCGAGAGATTGCTTCTGGGCAAAATGGGCGTCTAGCTTGCGTGCAGCGGTCTCGTCCAAGACCACTCCGATGCTTCCGAGGTGCTTGCCCTCGTTCTGAATGGGCCGGACTTGTGCCCGAATCCATGCGAGCTCGCCCGTGTCGCCGCGCGTGATCCGATACGTTTCGTCGTATACGCCCAGTTCATGTTCGTAGCGTTTTACGGCTTCCTGCAGGCGCTCCACGTCGCCTGGGTGGATCCGGGACGCCCACCCGAACTCTCGAAATTCGGTCCAGCTCAGGCCCCAAAGGTCTAGCAGGGTTCGGTTGGCAAAGATGCATCCGCGCGTAGGATGATCGACGTAGATGCCGACTGGTGCTAGGTCGAACACGCTGTCGAAAAGGGTACTGCTTTCCCCTTCTAGTTCGAGCAGGGCCTTATGCAGTGATGGGCGCTCCATCGGAGTATTAGCAGTGAGACTCCGCGCGCGATCCGATGGTTGGAGCGCGAGCGGATAGTCGGCTGAAGGGTGTTCGGGAGGACGGCTCGGGCGGCACGTTGACGGAACCAGCAGCCACAGCATTGGCCTTCGTCTGCAAACCAAGAGTAGTGAGGGACTTCAGGTGGCCTGGGTAGAATGGGGTCGTCAGGTCATAGAGTGAGACACCGTGTGGACGCTCATGCATGGGACGATAGTAGGGCGAACCCAGCCGCGAGACCAAAAGGGATACCCCGATTACGCGCGCAATCGCGGACGCGGCCGACGCGGGTGACCCCCATGGGTCAGCCCGGAGCATGTCCGTTCCCCAAAGGCCAGCCATTGACAATGTGACTCGCCATACAAATTCATCTGCGGGCTTCCTTGCCACCTCTCGAGCCGAGCGCCCCATCCCTGCGCAGGCGGGGTCCTACGAAGCAAGGCAACTCTGTGCTTGATCCTTGCTTCCTGTGTGATCCGAGCTGCGGACAACTGCAGCATTGCAATGCCCCACCCGTCTGCGCGGCCTCCGACAGCCCGACCACGGAGACTTCAGGCGCCCGCCGCGCGGCGCGCGCACGCCATCCCTCGTCTCCTGGCTGGTACCGTTTTGCAGCGATTGCTGCGGTTCACCCGGTCCGCTACCTTCACCAGGCCGGCGAACAGTGAGGGAGTGGTGTCCAATGGTGGTCAAGGAAGAGACTCCTGAGGTGGGGGCGCAGAACCAAGTGCAGAGCGGGTCTGTTCGGTCCTGGACATTCGATTATGTGACGCTCCGTCTCCTGGTTGGCATCATCGCCTTCGCGATGCCGGTCTTGGTGACCGCTTTGGCGGGAGAGCCGCTTGAGTCCATCAGCGCCTCCTATCACACCGCTGCTCAGGACGCGTTCGTTGGCCAGCTGTTCGTCGTCGCCTCGTTTATGGTTGCCTACAGGGGTCGCACCAGGGCGCAGGGGGTGGCCAGCTCGCTTGGCGGTGTGGCGGCCGCGATGGTCGCTCTGTACCCGACCTCAACGGTCGATATGCCAGACCTACCATCGAGCCCGGTCCACTACGCTGCAGCTGCGGCGCTCTTTGTCGTTCTCGCATTCTTCTGCTTCGTATTCTGGAAAGACACGCACGACTCGGACGAGCGCATGGAGCGCCGTCGCAGCCCCATCTATGCTGTGTCTGGGATCACGATGCTGGTTTGCATTCTCGTGATCGGCGTTGGGCGCATGTTCCCCGAGGTCGCCGACGAACTACGGTTGACTTTCTGGGTGGAATGGATCGCCCTGTGGGCGTTCGGGATCGCGTGGATCGTTGCGGGGAAGTCGCTTCCGTACCTGAGCGAACAGCGGGAGCAGCCACAGCTCCTGAGGGATATCAGGGCGTGTTTGCCGTTCAGCGGGAGCGACGGAGCAGGCGAGGCGACCAGTGCAGACCCTGGCTCGGTCCCTGAGCAGTACCCGAGCGAGGGACACTGAACCGGAACGATCACCACCGCACGCGCTCTCCCGATAGAGACCATCGTGACGGCCAGAAACACGAGGAGCGGAGCCAGCGGGAGGTCGACTCCGCGGCACTTTCGCTTCCGCCCAACGCGCTGAGGGTGTTCCCTCCCCGATCGAAACCCCTGAAAGGCCCATCACTTGCTCAGGAGTGAGAAGTGGGGTGGCGCCACCTGCCGCATGGCGACGGTCCGCGGCAGGCGCCAGGAGGCCACCGCGAGCTCGGACCGGGAGTGGCAGAGCCTCCACGTCCACCGGGTACCTGAGAGCGAGTTCACTTTGTATAGTTGTGGAGTCGGTTTACAGTCAGGTAATGCATAGGGCCAGGGGGCTTGCTTACATCCTAGGGTGCTTGCTGTGCGTGGTCTGTGTCGACCGCGTCCACGCGCAGGCCCATTCTTTGCCCGTGGTTGGCTCCAAGGAAAGGAGGACGGCCGGGTTGGCTCAGAAGATGCGCGAGTTGCCCAAGGGTGCCGTCAAGTTGTCGGCTCCGCCTAGGCCGCAGGCTCATCCGGAACCGGCAGCGTCGGGTGCACTGCCGATGAAGCTCGAGCGGGCCATTGAGACGGTTAGGCGCAAGCGGCCGAGCAAGAGGGCGGGAGCGTCGAAGTCCCGTGGCCGCCTCGCAAGCCGGGCAGTGGCCAAGAAGCTGCAGTTGCCACTAGCGCTTGAAGGATCCCCGGTGCTCCCACCCGACAAGCTGAAGCTGATCAGTGTCGGTAGCGCTGCCCAGATCAAAAGGAAGGGCACCGAGGGTGCGGTACTTGAGCTGCCCGAAAATGGACATGCTATCGTCAGTTCGGAGCCCGGTCAGACAAGTGCGGAGCACGACCCGATCGAGGTCGACCGCAAGACGCCCCTTCCTTGGCTTGTGGTCGAGACGGAACGCACGGGTCCGGTGCAGGCGGTCCGGGCGGCGCGTCCGTTCTTGACGCTTGCGCGCGCCATCACGTGGCGCAGTTCCGCGGGTCGACATGTGGCTGAGTTCCTGTTCGGGCTCGATCCGGAGGGCGGCGGCGCTGGCCCGCTCAAGCACCCGATCGAAGCACGGTTCGTTGTCAGCTGCGAGGACGTTGAGCCGTCGGGCGCGCGGGTCGTCAAGGTCGGGCCCGGTGGTTACAGCACCGTGCGGGTCGGATGTTCCAAGGCGGTCAAGAATGAACACCCCAAGCAGTTCCTAACCGTGCACGTCGACCATGGCACCCTGCGCTACCCATTCGAGATCCCGCGCCGCCCTGGACCGCCGGAGCTAGTGGCGTCGGCCTTGCGCATTCGAGGCCTCGGTTTCGGGAGTCTCTCGCTGACTGCCCAGCAGCGGGAGGAGGATGGGTCCTTGTTGGTGGCGCAGCGCACGACCGAACTGCGGCTCAGAGCGAGTCGTGGCGCGCTCGAGATCAGCCGCGTAGAGATCCCCAAGGGAAAGACTTCCGGAAGTATCGAGGTTCATCCACGAGGAGTGGGACCGCTGACCTTGGCGCTGTCGCAGGGCGGACTGAGCTCGCCACCGTTGGAACTCGAGCTCACCTGGCCGCTCTTGGCCCTGGCTGCGATGTTCCTTGGGGGGACTGTTGGTGGCGCGCTGGTTACGCTGGTCAAGGACCGGGGGACGCACCCTGGGAGGCGCTCGCGGGTGGTTGTCAGGCGGGCGATCGAGGGCGCGCTAGTGGGCCTTCTGACCACCGCGCTGATGCTGATCGCACCGAACGTTGCTCTAATCACCGCCTGGGCGAGTAACACCGAGCTCGGCTTGTTCGTTGTCTCGGCGTTCGCTGGCTTCCTCGGCGCCCCCTTGATCGACAAGCTTGCGAACAGGCTGTTCCCGGCGCTGGGAACCGGGAGCCCAGCGTCTTCATGACTTCGTTGCGGGCTAGCGACCTTGTCTAAACGCTTCCAATCAAGGCAACGCGACCAAATATGACGCA
>JAPPOR010000081.1 GCA_028817905.1 Myxococcales bacterium | reverse complement strand
GCTAGGGCACGCGATGCCCGCGCATCCGGTCGGGTCCCGAGAGGTGCCGGGACCAAGCGCCCAAGGGCGGTGTCGGCGCCACGCAAAACGCCCCAATCGAGCGACGGCGTCGGGGCGTAACGGACGTTACGCCCCGACGTAGGGACCGGAGTGATCGCGGCTGTCGTACCAGCTAGGAATATGCTCCCGCTGCGCTATCCTCCGGCCCGCGTTGTGTCGGACGAGGAACCCACAAATGAGGCCTTGATGGCCGCCTATTTGGCGGGAGATGAGGCGGCTTTCCGGGCGCTTTTCGAGCGCTACGTGCCGACCTTGCTCCGCCTCGGACGACGGCACCTTTCCGGCGAGGCCCAGGCGCAAGAACTGGTTCAGCACACCTTCATGCGGCTACATGGTGCCAGGCGTGATTTCGACAAGCGCTCCCGTGTCCATCCGTGGTTGATGACGATCGCGATGAACTACGTGCGGGATCAGTGGCGCGCCCGGAAACGGCGGCCCCCCGAAGAAACCCTGGACAATGTGAGAGGCCCGGTCGCCACGGACGACGATCCCGGCAAGCTTGAGCAGAAGGAGCGCGCGGCCACCGTCCGGCGCGCCCTGTCCCAGCTGCCGGAAAACTACCGGGAAGTCCTGGAATTATACTGGTTCCAAGATCGGAGCTTCGCCGAGATCGCGGAAATCCTAGGCACTACGGCCGGAGCAGCGCGCGTACGCGCCCACCGCGCAAGCGCGCGTCTCAAGGACATCATTGCAGCTGAAGTGGGAAATGTCTGAGCGGGATCCGGAGCTGTTGAAGTGGACAGAGGCCGAGGACGGGGTAGCGTCCGGCCCCGAGCCTGATGTGCAGGCGATGTTTGCGGAACTGCAAGCGCGCATCGACGGGCGTCCCACCACCGCCAGGCTTGCCGATCTGTCCTCGCCCGTGCGCCTGGGCCTGACCCTGGCATTCGCCGCGGTCATTACCGCGGGCGTCGCGCTCTTCTCCCACCGGGCGGACCTGCACAGCACCCCGATGGTACCGCTCATTGCAGCCTGTGGCGTCTTCGCGGTGGTACTTCTGTGGGCCGGAAGCGCCGCTCTACGCCCGGCCCATGTCCCCTCCCTAACCGATGGGGCCCTGTGGTCGCGCTTGGGCCTTGGGCTCGGGGTGGGGTTCGTCATGGCGTTCTTGCCACTGGTTGTGAGCCTGGTGCCCGCGCCCATGTCAGAAGCGCAAGCGGCCATGCCCATGTGGCAGCGCACCATGGGCTGCCTGAGCTTCGGGATCGGCTCCGCGGTGCCGCTCTATGTACTGCTACGGGCGATGGGGCGCGGCCAACGCATGTCACCGTGGCTGTCGGCCGTGGCCGCCGGTGCCATGGGCAACCTCGCACTCCAGCTACACTGCGGGAGCGGCGATCCGATCCATCGGCTCTCTGGCCACGCCACCGTCGGGCTGGTGCTCGTGGCCGTCACCGCCCTGCTGCTGCTCACCCGGAACGCACGTAAACCGGGACACGCCAACTGAAGTCCCCACGGGCTCGCGTCACTGCGACCTCGCAACCACTTAAAGATATTAGCGAATTTCGCAACACTGGCGCATGAGGCCCGGCTTCAGCCCCCGTAGTACATCTTGTCGCCCAGATCCTTGAGCCAGAGGGTCACGTCGTCCGCCCGCCCACTGGGTGCCTGGGACACACCGGCCTCGACGACCTCGCCGAGCACCGGAGAGTGGTCTCCCTTCTGGACTATCTCGACAACCTTGCATTCGACGAATGCTGGCAGGCCCGTAAGAATGGGAGCCCCGGTCGTGCCCCGACGATAGGGCTGGCCACTGATGGTGTCACCGTCGCGCTGGGCGGGCTTGAAGAACGCAAAAGCAAGGTTGCCCTGGTCCTTGCCGAGCACGTTTAGTGCAAAATTGCCGGCTTGCTGGACGATGGTGTGCGCCCCAGAGTCCACCTTCACGCCGACGGCCACGAGCGGCGGCTCAAAGGAGGCTTGCGTCACCCAGTTCACCGTAGCTGCCGCCACCTCCCCATCGCCGCTCTCGGCAGTCAACACGTACAGACCATAGGGAATCATGCGCAGAGTGGTCTTCTTGGCATCAGCGTCCATCGTTGGGTCCTCACTTCGGGTAGCTGGTCATCAGGGATTGTGAGTGCTCGTACACCGCCGGCCCCCATGCTTCATGAACCGCCGCGTGGGATCGCGCAGAGCAAGCGGCTTCACAGGACTTTTTCGGCGATTCAAGGGAGACGATGGTGTCCTGTGGAGTCGAGGCCAGGTGAAGCGCCGGAGCTCGGACAATGATCCGGGTGGAGGCGACTGTCGCAGGGCACCCTATACGATCCAGCCCCCGGTGGAAGCGCCCACGATCCGATCGTGGGCGGTCCGCCCGGCGCGACAGACAAAAGGGGGGCCGGCGGGCCATTCCGCGTGTGTTCGTGACCAGCCTAGC
>JAPPOR010000282.1 GCA_028817905.1 Myxococcales bacterium | reverse complement strand
ATCAAGAAGAAGACGGATGGTGTATCGGCTTCCATGATGAACTTGGTATCTGGGTAGGTCTCTCTTCCAAGGGGACCGTGACCCTCTTGGATGTTCTCGCGCACCCAGTCGTCACTTACCATCGAGTCGTCCCCCCCCTCGGCGATGCCGGAAAAGGTGCTGTCTCGATCGGCCCATACGTAGAAGAGGTCCGGAAAGGTGCTTCGAATCCACGGTTCGACGTCGGAGTCCTCGGTAATCGTGTACACACGCAGCTTGGCCACGAATGCCTCAACGTCGTCGGGACGATCTCTGCGAACGTCCCATAGGGCCTGGGCCAGGGTGACAAGCCCGTCCCAGCTGCAAATCCACACGGGGCGTGGGTCATCAGCGTCCACCGCATCGATGATGAGCTGCGAGCCACTCGTGCTCTTGCCATCACCCACCACGTCCATCGCAATACCCTCGGCACTGCTGGCCACGCGGCTGAGCAGATACGCCTCGCTAGGCCAGCCGGACGCGTGCTCGCCCAATCGGTCCAGTACCTTGCCGTAGTACTCGATCTGGTTTCGAATGACCTCGGGGTGCACCGAGTGCATGTTCTTGTTGACGGTGGCAACCAGCCCCTCCAGATCGAACTCGTTCGCATAGCTGAGGAGACGAACCATCGATTGCTCGTCATCCGGGTCCCCTTCTCCGATGTCGGTGAGAATGATCACCCTGTGCTTTTCGCTGGTAGCTGCAATAGGCTCGTCGCCGAGCAGCTCTGGATCGTCATCGAGCGCGGGGCCGTTTGCAGGAACAGGGCTGTCGTCCGGAGGCTGATGCGCATCTTCGATCGTACCATTGGGCACGGCGGGATCAGGTTCGTCTCCGTCAGCCACCTCGCCGACGCTTCCGGTACAGCCCAGGGTGGCAGCGAATGCGAGACACAGGAGACAATGGGCGATCTGTTGAGCACTGGCCTTGCTATCGGCTGAGAACACGGGCACACGTCCTTCGTTTCACGATCTTCTTCGGTGCTGCATCCTACCCGAAACGCAAACCGCTCGTATTGCGCCGGCCCCCTGACCAAGAGGTCCGACGTAGACCTGCACTATTCCAGTTTCCCAAGGGTACGTGGACCCGATGCGAGCGATCGCTTGGTCTTCGAAGGCAGCGTTCGCTTGCTGGCGGGATGACGGCGGCCACCCAAGGACGCAGTGTCACGGTCGGGTTCGCTTGCGCTCCGCGAGTGCCTCGACCTTGCGGGGGTCGAGCTCTACGACGGTGCGCCGTCTAATCGTGCGAAGTTGCTTGGTCATCGTACCGAAGAGCTTTCCCATCCGGCGCTTCACGCGGCGGCGCTTGTTGGTCGGGTGTCCCAGGTGCACGAAGCGCACCCGGTAGTAGCGCAGGAGTTGCGCGCGCAGGGTCTCATCGGTGTCCCCATCCATGATGGCCTTCATATCCTTCAACCGCTGCGACTTGTGCGGTATCCCGGGCGCGGAGGTCCGCGGTGCAGTCGCCAGGAAGAACAGGTTGTGGTTGGTCGCCATGTGCTTGGTTTCGTGCTCGTAGGCCAGAATGACGCCTCCTCCCGGCGTGACCTTGCGCAGGCGGGCCGTAGCACGCTCGTAACGTCGCGCGCGCTTCTGCGGGATCTCCCAGTGCCCAGCCTTTGCGAAGTGCTCGGTTCTAGCCAAGGCCCGCTTCGAGTACGGAGGACCCCAGTACCCGCAGAAGGCAGCCACGAACAGCAGGGGCGACAGCCGTCTACCAAGCCGAGCGGGAAGCCACATGAAGAGCGCCGCCGGCAAGCAGACCGCCCGGAACAGGAACAGGTAGGCGCGGATGCGCTCCAGAATCCAGTCCGACCTGCCGACAGCACCGAGCAACAGGTCGGACAGGGGTGGAAGGTACATGTAGCACAGCACCGAAGATGCCCCCACGAACAGCAACCCCAGCGCCCACTGCCGGGCCAACAGTAGACCGGCAAGCATTAGCGCCATGGACATGAACGAGGCGCCAGTCGGAGGAAAGAGATCGGAGCGGACACGCAGCACCCGATACTGACCTACAACCTGGGTGAAGCGCGTGGGCTTGGGGGCCCGAACGCGGGTCTGCTTGGCGGACACCGGGCGGTCTGCCTCGCGCTGCACCGGTGGGCTCTTCTCCAGGTCGCGCTGGCGCTGAACCGATGCGATCGGGTGCGGCCCCAACGGTGGCCGGGCCTCGGGAACGGCGGACCCACGACTTGCTAGATACACCAAGGGCAAGCATGCGCAAACGCCAATGAGGGCGAGCAGCGGCATACGAGCGCCACGTGCGCCACCGCCGCGCCGTGCGGCAGCCGCAGCAGCGACCAGCAAGATGGGACCCACGATCATGATCTCGTAGAGCGCGTACAGGGCGTGCACCTGCGCGGTCACCAGCGCGACGGCCGTCAGCTTGACCACGCCAACCCAGTCCCGCTGGCGCAGGCTGAGCTCCACCGCAAAAGCCAGGGCAAGCGCCCCCAACCACAATGTGGCGAACTGATTTGGATAGAGGATCAGTCTGCTCTCGGCCCTGGACACCAGCACGGCGACGGCCACGCACCAGGCCAGCCAGCGCCGTTGGAAAACGGCCCAGCCGAGGTAGTAGCCGCCTGCAATGCTCACGAGTTTTGCCCACGGTAGCGTGCACATCCAGACGGTGCCCTGGTGCTGGCCAGTCATCGTCCGCACCGCCGCGAGCAGGGCGTGATAGAGGTTGGTGTGATAGATGCGGGCGAAGTAACCTTCGAAGAAGAAGATGTCCCAGTTATTCAATCCCTGGTCGGCCAGGTTGCGGACACGAGCGATGTGATAGAGCGCGTCCCCGTAGCGATAGCCTCCGTTGGCGTAGGACGCGGCCAGCTCCAACCCTAGGAGCGCCACGCCCATCAGGCTGACGACGTCCTCCCACCCCGGTCGCCAGCCCCGCCGTGGGCGCGGGTGAGGGGGAGTTCCACGAGATCTCCATAGACGCCACAGGGCAGAGACACGCCATGCCCAAAAGGCGGTACCGGCCAGGATGAGCGCACCCAGGAAGAACGTGAACACGGCGAGCGGCGCCTTCAGCCAATACCCGCCGATACTAACGGGCGACAGGAGGCAGAACGTCGCGAGGTACCCGGGCGCCACCAGCCCCATCAGGCCGCTACGCCGATCGAACAGGCCGCACCCAACGACCAGGGCGGCACCGGGCACCAACATCAACAGCCACACAGCCGGAATGGTCAGCGTCGATGCCCACATCGCGTCAAGGCTCTCGGTGCTCGCGAGCGTGCTCCGGCGCTACGCCCCCACGCGTACACAGCATGCCCATGCCAAGCCCTACCACCGTGGGCATGCCTACAACCTAACCGGGCCCGTGTCCACGCTCGTACGCGCGGACACTACAGACTGCCCCCGCCGTGGACCCGTCGCCAGCAGATGCAAACGGTGTGATGGATGCACACGGCAGCGCGACCCGTGCCTCTTCAGCCACCTGCGTAGGCTCAGGGCATACGGGCCCATGCATTGACACCCGGCACAAAGCCCGTCAGCTTACGAGCTCGTGGGTCCAGGGTCCCGAGCCAGCGCTCACCGATCGTCTAGCCCGTCCACCCGCCGCGCGGGGGTAGCATTGGAACCGGGGACCCGCTGCTTTTGTGAGGCCAGCATGCCGAGGAGATCACCGAACCGCCCTTGGGAGCATGGGAACACGATCGGTCCCACCGAGGCCCCATCGTGGGTGGGACTCCTCGGCATCGCAGTTTGCGTCGGCGCGCTGGGGTGCAGCGGCGAGGGGGGCGAAGCGGGCCCAACGGACCACGCGACCTCCGACTCCGAGACCACGACGCGACCGATGGTGGTCGCCGAGCCAGCCAGCCGAGGCCAAACGGTATCTCAGGCGGCACCCACGGCGCTGCCGACACCGTCCACGCCCGGGGCCGGCGCAGGTGGCGCGGGGGAGGCGCCTGGCGCTGCGGATGCGCCCGGCACACCCGATGGCGCCGACGGTACGCAGCACGGGGCAACCGCCAACGAGCCGGATGAGTTGGACGTGATCGAGCCGGCCGATGGGATGGACGCGCCCAATCCCACCGATCCAGCTGACACGACCGAGCCAGGCGACACGACCGAGCCAGGCGACACGACCGAGCCAGGCGACGACTCACAGGAAACGCCGGTGGAGGCGGGGACTCCGGATTACTCCGCGCGCGGGCCATACGAGGTCGTGACAACGAAGAACGTAGGAGAGCCCTTCCGCAACCGGAATGTCAGGGATGACACGGCCCGCTGCAACAGTTTCCTGAGTGCAGTGGGAGGCTCCGACTCCGAAGTGGCCGACGACCTTACGAGTTACCCGGAGGACATGGACCGCCAGCTCTATACGCTGTTCCGTCCAGCAACGCTCGAAGAGGGCAGGACCTATTCCGTGCTCACGTGGGGCAATGGAACGTGCTCGCACCCATTGCTGTTTTCCGAACTGATCGAGCACGTGGTCTCCCATGGCTTCATCGTGATCGCCCCCAACACCCGCTGGACCGGCGGTGGCGTGGAGATGCTGCGCGGCATCGACTTCATGCTGGCTGAAAACGACAATCCAGAAAGCCTCTTCTTCGGCAAAATCAACGTAGACGCACTGGGCGCGTTCGGGCATTCGCAGGGCAGCGGCGCAACGGTGAGCGCTGGCGCGGACGAGCGTATCGTCGCCACCGTTCCGATCCAGGGCGCGAGCGCGGCCGGGGTTCGGCGCCTCAACGGACCCACCTTCCTGATCGCCGGCGAGTTGGACACCCTGGTGTCTCCCTCAAGTGTGGTCTCCGCGTACCGAGCTGCTAGCGTGCCGGCCGTCTATGGACTCTCGGTCGGGCAAGACCACCTGATGCCCGGGCTGGATCCGTCGCCCATTGCCGACGCCGTGGTCGGATGGTTCAAGATCCATCTCGACAACGACGAGCGCGCCCGCGAGCTATTCTACGGCGCGGATTGCACGCTCTGTAACGATCCGCGATGGCAGCTCATGAGCAGCAACCTGTGACGCCCGGGGCTATGGGGCACTAGCCCCTCTCCCAGTAGTAAGCGACGCCGATCATGGCCGATTGCAGGCAAGGGCATAGGTTATCGAGGCCCGGGCGGCAGGCGCCCGCTTTTGGTGAACGGAGAGGCTCACGATGTCCACCACCGACATTTCCGGGGGACCCAGCACAGGCGCGGGCAGCAAGGTCGAGGTGAGCCAGCTGGCCATGGATTCGCCGGGTATCCGTGGCTTCGCCTCCCTCCGCAAGGCGGACACCGAGACAGCGGGCGGCAAAGGTGCGAATCTGGGGGAACTGACGGCGGCAGGCATGCCCGTCCCGCCGGGTTTCGTGGTCACCGCCCAAGCCTACCTCGACGCGATCGAGGCCGCTGGCGTGCGCGACAAGCTGCAAGCTCGGGTGGCCAAGATCGATGACAACGACCCGGGCTCGCTGGCCGACGGCGCAAGGGAGCTCCAAGGGCTGGTCAAGCAAGCAGGTGTGCCGACAGCGCTCAGGCAGGCAATCGCCGCGGCCTATCGCTCGCTTGGTGAGAACCTGCGGGTCGCCGTTCGCTCCTCGGCGACCATGGAAGACACGGCCGGGGCGTCCTTCGCCGGTATGAACGAGACGTTCACCAACATCGAGGGCCAGGATGCCCTGATCGATGCCATCGTACGCTGTTGGATGAGCGTCTGGGGCCAGCGCGTCATCGCCTATCGCCTCAGCCAGCGCATCGATGAGGAGCCAGCGATCGCAGTGGTCGTACAACAGATGGTCGACTCCGAACGCTCAGGCGTCATGTTTACGGCCGATCCGGCGAGCGGCGACCGCGAACGCCTGGTCGTCGAAGCCGCCTTCGGGCTCGGGGAGGTCGTGGTGGGGGGTCTGGTGGAGCCCGACACCTATGTGCTTGCGAAGGACGGTCTTCAGTTGCTCGAGGCTCGCATTGGGCAGAAGACCCACCGACTGGACCGCGACCCGGGTGGCGGCACGCGCCGCGTTGCGCTTTCCAAGCGACAGCGAGGCACGCGCGTATTGGGCGACCAAGAGCTGACAGAGCTCGGTGAACTTGGCACGCGTATCGAGCAACACTACCGCGTGCCCCAGGATGTGGAGTGGGCCCACGCCGGCGGAAAGCTCTATTGCCTGCAGTCGCGCCCCATTACCACGCTCGACCTCGCAGAGACCTCGGGCGCAGAGGTGCTCACCACCGGTCTCGGCGCGTCGCCCGGTGTTGCCAGCGGCGCCGTGCGCGTCCTGCGCGGCCCCGAAGAGGGAGACCAGCTGATCACCGGAGAGGTTTTGGTGGCGCCGATGACCACTCCCGACTGGGTGCCCGTGCTCCGGCGCGCAGCGGCGATCGTCACCGACGGCGGGGGCATGACATGCCATGCCGCAATCGTAAGCCGGGAATTGCGCATCCCATGCGTCGTGGGTGCGCGCGATGCCACCACGTGCCTGCGCGACGGCGAGCTGGTCACGGTCGACGGCAAGAAAGGCCAAGTGGTGCGCGGCGCGCTCGCCCAGACCGCAGCCGCCGTGGCGGTACCCCAGCCGGGGCCGACAGCTCCGGTGCAAGCGCCCGGCACAGAGGCCCTCGCGACGCGGGTATACGTCAATCTCGCGATCGCCGACAACGCCGAGGCCGTGGCGGCCCAGGCCGTGGACGGCGTGGGCCTGTTGCGCGCCGAGTTCATGATCATCGACGCCCTCGATGGGGTCCACCCAAAGCAGCTGATCTCAGAGGGAAGAAAGCAGGAATTCATCGACAGGATGAGCGCCTCACTGCTGACCATCGCGCGGGCGTTTGGCCCGCGCCCGGTGATCTATCGAACTCACGACTTCCGCACGAATGAGTTTCGAAAGCTGCGAGGTGGCGAGGCGTTCGAACCACACGAAGAAAACCCCATGATCGGATATCGCGGCTGCTACCGCTACATCACCGATCCCGAGCTGTTCACACTTGAACTAGATGTCCTCGACCGGGTCCGCAAAGAAAGCCCGAACGTCCACATCATGATTCCATTCGTGCGTACGCTGTGGGAGCTGGAGGCGTGCCTGGGATTGATCGACCAACACTGCCTGGGACGCGACCGAGCCCTTCTGCGCTGGGTGATGGCGGAAGTCCCCTCGGTCGTGTACCGGATTCCCGACTACGCCCGTTTGGGGATCCATGGTGTCTCCATCGGCAGCAACGACCTCACCCAGCTCGTACTGGGTGTCGACCGCGACTCGGAAGTCTGTGCCGATCTGTTCGATGAAGGCGACGCCGCAGTAATGGACGCGATCAAACGGATCGTGAAGGCCGCAGCGGCCCACGGACTGACGTCGTCCCTGTGCGGCCAGGCACCGAGCAACCGCCCCGAGTTCGCCGAGCAACTCGTACGGGCAGGCATCACTTCCATCTCGGTCAATCCCGACGCCGCCGACCACGTTCGGCAGGTGATCGCCTCAGCCGAGCGGCGGCTCATCCTGGAAGCCGCACGCCAGCCAGCGCAACCACGCTAGCCCCCTTGACGGGGGCAATCGTGAGCATTTGAGTCAAGTTTTGTCGAGGTGGTTCTTGCTGCGATGCGCCGCGAGTCAAGGGGACTAAGTCGCACCTGCGGTGCTCCAGGCAGTGGTGGACTGCTGGAGTTGCCTCGCGCAGACTCGTCGCGAGGTCGTCATCTGAACCCGCAAGGTTCCGTGCCTCGGCGGAGCCCCGCTCGATCGCACCTATGGTGCTCGGAGCAGTGATGGACGGCTGGATTTGCACCACGCAGACACGTCGCAGACCCCATCGCAATCCGCACCAGTTTCGGGGTGGCCACCCCACACGGCACACCTGAGCACACCTGATCATGTGACGCGGCCCGGAGGGCAAACGCGGCGACTTCACGGTCGTTTCCCAAAGAACCTGGCCCGCGGGCTTCAACGCAAGCCGGGCGGACCGTTCCTATTCGGGAGCCCAGCATGTCGCCCCCTCCCAAGAACCGCCACCAGTGGCGGCATCGGCAGGTTGCACTCATCGCCGTGACCGCGCTGTGTCTGATGCCAGGTGCTCTCAATCTGGCCGGCATTGACTTCGGCTCCGCAACCATGAGACCCGGTTCCCCGGCGAGCGCGTTTGAGATGTCCCCCGGCGCGATCCATCACGCTCTGCTGGAGTGGACGGCCGTCGTCATCGCCATGAGCGCGGCGCTCGTCTCCCTGGTGCATTTCCGGAACCGTCGGGACCTGGCGGTGCCCATCATGGGAATCGCACTACTCACGGCGGGCGCCGTCGATGCCTTCCATTCCCTGGCCGCCATGCGCATCATCCGATCGGCCGCCCCGGACAGTGGCTTCGTGCCCTTTACCTGGGCGCTGTCGCGGATATTCCACTCCAGCGCCCTGTTGTTCGGCGCGACGCTCAGTTTGTGGCTTGGCAGGCTCACCCGCAACGACGCGACACCCACGCGACCCGTGCATGCCGAGGGCCGTGCCCTGGGCCTGATCGCCGCCGGCTTCGCCCTGGTGGCCTATGCCGCGGTGCACCTCTCCGCGAGCAGCCCATCCTTGCCGCAAACGCTGTACCCGAGAGCGCTCATCTCGAGGCCCTTCGACGTCGTGCCACTGGCCCTGTTCCTGTGCGCCGGTGCGGTCTTCTGGTCCTGGCACAGCCGCAGCCCGTCGACGATCAGCTTCACGCTGATGTTGAGCACGATTCCAGAGGTGGCCACCCAAGTTCACATGGCCTTCGGGTCTCAGGCGCTCTTCGACAACCACTTCAACATCGCCCACGCCCTGAAGGTCGTGGCCTATGGCTGTATGCTGGTCGGCCTGCTTCAGGACCTCTCCGGTCCGGTGCGCGTCCAAGCAGGCGCGCCTGCAGTCGACAACGAGACCCAGCCTCTTCGGGGCCCGCGCCCAACGGACCCGATCACGGTGGGGCAAGCCACCCGACCCCTTTCGGCGCAGATCCCGCTGGCAGCTTTTGTGTTGGCCTTCGCAATCTCGCTAACGATAGCGCTTGCGATGTACTCGGAAAGCCTGCGGCTGATTCACCAGACAGAAGCTGACAAGATCCAGTCGAAGAGCCACCTGCTACAGCCGGTTTTGGTGCGCCTCTATCGCCAGGCCCAGGAGGATGCGACGTTCCTGCGCCGCACACCACCCATCCAAGGGATAGCGTCCGCGGTTCGTGAAGGGGATGCCAAGAACGATGCCCTATGGCGAGGTCGCCTCCAACAGATCTTCACCGAGATTCTCCACGGGCGGTCGGCCTATGTGAGCATCCGCTACATGGCGGCAGCCGGCACGGGCAACGACCTGGTCCACGTCTACCGAAGCAAAGGAGACATACTGACGCTGCCGGAGGGCCAGCGGCGCCCAGTGGAGGGAACCCGCCCGACCGATGCGCTCAAGCAAGGGCGAAGCGCGATCACGTTCTCGAGGGTGACTTCATCTATCATCCCAATAGCGACCTAACCTTCGGCTTCGAGTTCGGCGACCCGCAGCGAATGCAGCTGCACTTCCCGGAAACCGCAGACGCCATCCGCCAAGGGCTCGGGGAGAAACTCCTCGAAGTGGGGTCTCCTACCGACTCGGGCGACACGAAGGCCTTCTACTCGCTGATCTCGCTCAGAGAATACGGCAGCTGGCGCCCCTTGCGGCTCCTGGTCCGACACACCTCGAACCAAACCCATGCGGAGCTCCGGGGCTTCCGCGACCGGGCCTTCGCAATCGGCGCAGCACTCGCGGTGCTCGTGCTTGGGGTCGCAGTCGTTATTGCACGACGGCTGACCAACCCGATGGCCCAGCTCAGTTCCGCCATCGAGGACTATGGACGAACGGGATCCCTCGGTGCCCTTCCATTGACCGCGCGGGACGAGATAGGCGTCCTGGCCCGAGGGTTTCACAACGTCTTCCATCAGATGCAGGAGGTGGCCGCCAGCCGCGAAGCGGCCTTTCGAGAAGTCGAACACAAACGACTTGCCCTGGACGAGCACGCAATCGTAGCGATTACCGATGTGCGCGGGACGATCACCTACGTCAACGACAAGTTCTGCAAGCTCAGTGGATACTCAAGGCAGGAGCTCCTAGGCAAGAACCACCGGCTTCTCAACTCAGGCAAGCATTCTCGAGAGTTCTTCAAGCAGATGTATCGCACGATTGCAGACGGCCGCCCCTGGCATGGGGAGCTCTGCAACCGCAGCAAGAATGGTGAGCTCTACTGGGTCGACACCACGATCACGCCCTACATGGGCAAGAATGGCAAGCCCCAACGCTACATCGCAATTCGCACCGATATCACCGGCCGCATTCGCGGCGAGCGCGAGCTGATCGACGCGCGCGACGCCGCCCAATCCGCCGCCCTCCAAAAGGCATCCTTTCTGGCCAGTATGAGTCACGAGATCCGGACTCCCATGAATGGCGTACTCGGCATGCTGTCGCTTCTCCTCGACACACAACTGGACGATCGGCAGCGGCACCAGGCCATGCTAGCGCAGTCCAGTGCAGAAGCCTTGCTCTCGCTGATCAACGACATCCTGGACTACTCGAAAGTCGATGCCGGCAAGCTTGAGCTGGAGTCCCTGGAATTTCACCTGCTGGACGTGCTCGCCGATATCGTGGAGTCACTGGCCATCACCGCGCACAACAGTCGGGTCGGCCTGATCCTGGATACGACCGAGGTCGGACAGGACCTGGTACGGGGCGACCCGAGTCGCTTGCGCCAGATATTCACCAATCTGATCGGCAATGCGATCAAGTTCGCACCCAACACGAACGTCTACATCGGAGCGAAAATCGAGCGCGAAGGCGGCTCACTTCGTTTCGCCGGTTTCGTCCGCGATCGAGGGATCGGCATTCCCGCGGACAAGCTGGGCGCTCTCTTTGCCCCCTTCACACAGGTGGACTCCTCAACGACCCGAAAGTTCGGAGGAACGGGACTCGGCCTGGCGATTGTCAAGCAACTGTGCGAGCTGATGGGGGGAGACATCGGGGTGACGAGTACGCCAGGCTCGGGCAGCTGCTTCCAATTTCATGTCAAACTGGACGCTTGCTCATCCGCGGGAGCCGATGCGCCACCCATTCACGGGCAGCACGTTCTGGTGGTTGACGACTGCAAGGAACGCAGGAACGCCCTCAGAAGTCAGCTGGAGCGCTGGGGCGCCGAGGTCAGCGTCGCGGGCGACTACGCCAGCGCGCGAGCCTCACTGGGCGATTCCTCAAACAAACCTGTCAGGGTGGCACTCATCGATATGGATGTGCCAGACGATGGCGCGAACCGGCTTGCGCGGCACATTGCCAGCAGTGAAAGCGCAGACGAAATCGCGTGCGTCGCCATGGCGACGATGGACAGCCATCTGTCGCCGAGCGAGTACCGCCGCGGTGGCTTCGTCACCAGCTTCGTCAAACCCGCAGTTCACAGGGGCCTGATGCGGTCTCTGGCGCAGGCCACAGGGGCTGTCAACCCCAGTTCGGAGCCGAAACCCTCGGCAACCGCGACCACCACGCGGGACGGCCAGCTCGTCCCACCCAACGCGAGGATTCTCGTTGTCGAGGACAACCAGATCAACCAGAAGGTCGCCGTCGGGGTCCTTCGAAAGCTAGGACTTGAGAAGGTGGACGTTGTCGCCAACGGATATGAAGCACTTGCGGCACTTGAACGAGCGGAGGGTCACGCTCCCTTCGCGGTCGTTCTGATGGACTGTCAGATGCCCGAGTTGGACGGATACGGCGCCAGTCGGAAGATCCGTGCCGGAGACGCGGGCGCTACGCATCAGGATGTCCCGATCATCGCCATGACGGCCAACGCGATGAAAGGGGATGACCGGGCCTGCTATGACGCAGGCATGAACGACTACATCACCAAGCCGATCGACCCGAGCTTGCTTGGACAGAAGCTGCGGCGCTGGCTCACACAAGATCCTGCACGTGCGGTCGGGTCGGGATGACTGCGGCTTTCCTGGTCCCGCCTCCCTACCAAGCCGTCCACCCACCGTCGACCGGGATGACCGAGCCGGTTACGTAGGTCGACCGGGGGGCCGTGAGGTACAGCAACGCACTCTGGATCTCGGCCGGCTCGCCAGCACGTCCCATAGGTGTCAGGCGGCGTATGGACTCTACGAAGTCCGCGTCCATCTCGCCCACGCTCGGATCCACCGTGAGCTCGGTGGGAAAATAGCCCGGCGCGATCGCGTTGACGGTGATGCCATGGGGAGCCCATTCGATTGCCAGCTGGCGCGTCAGGTTGTCGACCCCCCCCTTGGCGGCTGCGTAACCAACCTGTGGATGCACCGGGCTCGCCCCGCGACCCAAGACGCTGCTGACGTGCACGATCCGGCCCGGCTCTCCCCGCGCCACCATCTTGCGCGCCACCTGTTGGCTCATCACAAACGCGGCCGTCAGGTTTACCGCCAATACTTGGTCCCACTTCTCGCGGGTGTGCTTCAACGCCCGGCTCAGCCTCGAGATGCCCGCAGAGTTCACCAGCGCCCATATCCCGCCAAGCTCCGCCTCCACTTCATCGATGGCAAGCTGGAGCGACGCGTCATCGGTCGCATCGGCCATGACCGCCCGGGCGCGCACCCCGCTAGCGCCGAGCTCCTCTGCCAACGCTTCCAGGCGCTCCTTGCGCCGAGCCAGCAGGGCCACATCCGCTCCAGCCGACGCCAAGGCCCTTGCACACTCGACCCCCAGGCCACTCGAAGCGCCAACGACCACGGCAACACGGCCTCGCAAACCGAAAATCTCGTCCAGGTCCATAGCCCGAGCATACATCCGAAAGGCACGGACTCAACCGGTTCGCCCCAGCTAGCACGGTACCCCAGCTTGTGCCCGCCCGCT
>JAPPOR010000980.1 GCA_028817905.1 Myxococcales bacterium | reverse complement strand
CAAGAAGAAGGCCACCAAGAAGAAGGCCACCAAGAAGAAGGCCACCAAGAAGAAGTAGCTGCCTGGCGAGGCACGACGGACTGCGTCGAGGGGGCCGCCTCGGCGGGTCTGTGGATCGGGCATCTATTTCCCGTCCCCGACAAAGCGGGGCTGGGAAGTCCCGTGCGATGCCACCCGGCCCTGAGCGGAGACCGATCGCTACCGGCCGCTCGGCAGTTCCGGGCCGCCGGGTGATCCGCTTCGCTCGAACAATGTTCTCGAGCTTCTATTCGCGGCCACGGACCGGCCGCCGACACTTCGTGTGTCGGCGGCGGTTTGCTACTAGCTAGAGCCTTGCGCCTTGCAACAGGAGCGAAGCGAAGCGACGCGACCCGCGGAAAGGGCGCGTGCCCGTTCCCGGATGGACACTAGGCTCGATGGCGTTCACTTGCCAGCAGCGATCGGAGCCGCTCTTCGTTGCGACGCAGCGCCATCACCTTTTCCCGTTGGACGTTTACGCTCCCGGGCGGAGAACCCTTTGGTTTGCGCACGTGCCTGCGGGGAACGTAGACGATCTCCACTGTGTCGTGGCTCCGCGCTTTGCTGTAGTGGGCCGCGAGTAGTCCGGCGTCGACCAGCAGATCCGGCGGGCAGGCCTCGCTCCGGCCGAGCGGTACCACGACGTGTGCCCCAGCTTGCCCCCGTGCGTGCAGCCATAGATCGTGAGGGGCGGCGTGGTGCAAGGTTAGGGCGTCGTTGTCTGCTGCCCCCTTGCCGACTCGAATGACGCGACCGCCTGCGCCGAGGAACTCCCGAAAGGGCTTGTGCTGAGGTCGTCGCGCTGGCCGTGTTGCCGGCGGGTCCCATCCCACGCCCGCGAGTGCTACCTTATTGCGCAAGGTCTCCAATTCCGCGTCCGCGGCGGTGAGCGCGGTTGCGTGAAGCTCGTCGAGACTCGCGAGTTCGCGCTCCGTGAGCGCGTGACGCTCGCGCGCAATGGCGATTCCGCGCGTGAGTTTGCGAGCCCGGGTGAACCATGCTTGGGCTTGGGCGGCGGGCGTCCGCTCCGGATCGATCTCGATTTCGAGGGTCGTCCTCGCGTCCGTCGTGGGATCTGGCACGGCGACGCCAGCCGTGTTGTCAGAGAGTCGGTGTAGGTTTGAGATGAGTAGGTTGGCCCGCTGCCGCAAGGCATCGATCTCGGGCTGTCGCTTCAGGTCCCCTTCAATGGCTGTCAGTCTGCGACGTAGTTGTTTGCGGCGGCGCGCGATCGCTCGCAGTAGAGGTTGACGGGTGGCTTCAGCCGCGGAGTCTCCTGGGGTGTCGCGCAGTCCAGCACCTGCGGCTCGCATGGCGTCGAGCGTGGTCGGCCAAGGGCTGGCTCCTTCGGCTTCGGGCGACAGTTCGAGCACCGAGCTTTCAAGCCGGTGCAGGCTCGTGAGTACGCGTTGATCGGCCGCGAGCACGATCGCGTTGCCGCGTCTCGGCGCTAGCCTCAGGACCAGGTGCGACGCCCGGCCGCGTTGGGCGAGCTCAAGTACCAAGTCCGAGCGACCGCGGCGTTCCGCGCGTTTGATGCGGGCACCCTGTGCATGGTGCCGGAGCTTGGTGATCGCCGGGCTGGCCGGGCTCCCCTCTGGTCGCTTGGAGAGTAGATACAAGCCCCGGGTTGGTCCAGACAGGTGGGCGACCAAGGCGGCGCGCAGGTCGCGTGCGTGCAGAGTGAGGCAAACGATATCCAGGGCTGGACTGTCGATTCTCGCGATGCGTGCGCCCGCGATGCCTTCAAGGATCGCTGTCACGTTCCGACATCAGGGCGATCAGGCGTTCTGCCTGTTTGAAGGACCGATCCGATTCGATGCTCACGAACGCGGTCTCGAAGGGTTCGTCGCCAATGCGCTCGAGAACGTCGTCGAGCGTAGCCTCAGAGAAGCCGGTCTGGGCTCCCAGGGTTTGCAGGCGCGCGTAGACGACTGATCCTGGGGGGCGCTGTTCGAACAGTGGGTCAAATGCCCTCACGAGGCCCAGTCGTTCGGCGAGCTGTGCAGACTCCTCCTCTTCCCACAGTCCCTGGGGCGCCCATACGTAGTGCCTACCCGCAGGACGGGGGAGGGCTTCGGCGAAGGCCTTGATCCGCTCTCGGCTGTGGCTGCCCGGGGTCAGGCTGGCAGGGGTCGGAAGGACCACCGCGCGCGCACGCAGGCGCTCCGCCGCATCCAGGGTCCAGGCGAGCGCCTGCGCCTGGGCTTCGCTTGGTCGTAGTGGACCGAGCTCAGAGACGAGGGCTGCCCTTGGCGCTCTCAGTGCGATCACCGCTTCATCCGGCATCTCGTGAGCAAAACGAGTCAACGTGCTGGCACGCGGCAGGGGGGCCCGCGGCGCAAACTCCACGAAACGTAGGCTTGCGAAGTACTTTTTTCCCGGAAACCGTTCGACTGTAGCGCCCGCATACAACATGGGTTCCGGAATGTCGCAGCTTCTGGGTTGGACGTCCACCAGCGGCGGCCCAAAGAGCGGCCGCCCCAAGGGAGGGTGGACCCGAACGATCGCGGCGGGGCGTGTGATTTGGCACCGGATGTGGGCCAATCCCCATCGATCATCGCGCAGGGATCCGGCTTCACAAGGCTTTCGACGACCGAGCGGTATCCGTCCCGTATCGTCTAACGGCGGGGAAGGGCATGCGGCGTCCAAGGACAAGCCAGGTGGCGTCGAAGTCGTGCATGATCCGGGCTAAGCTGATGGGGTGGGTAGCAAGCTTGCGCCAGCGCTGATTTTGGGGTTCTGGCTCCTGGGTCCCCATAGCGCGGCCGTGGCGGATGATTGGTCGCTCACGCGCGAACGCAAGCCGGGGACCAGGCGAGCGTTGCCCACCCGTACCTCCCGTCCACGCGGTCGCTCGGGCCGGCCGGCGTTGGCGGCCGAGCGTGTGGGGCCCGACGGCCGTCGTACGCTGGCCTCGGCGCAGGAGGCACGCTTCCTGCGGATGCTTCGCAAGGATCCGTCCCAGGCAGCGATCGTCGACCGACTGTTGGCGCTGGGGCGTGTGCGCGAAGGTGGCCTTTCCGAGCTTCTGGTGCGCGTCCAGCGCCTTCAGGAGGCGGAGCCAGACCGGCTTGCCTGGCTGCTCCTCGGCGGCCATGTGGAGCGGGCGCGCGAGCGTCCCGAGGCCGCCCGGGCCCATTTCCAGCGGGCTGTGGTCCTGTCGCCAGATTCGCCCCTACCGTTCGCCGCGCTTGCAGAGCTCGAGGCGGATGCGGGTGATCATGGGGCGCGGGCTGCCTGGCTGCGAAAGGCGCTCGCTGCCACGCCCCGTCGCAACCGCGTGCAACGCAGTGAGGCGCTTCGCGCGCTGGCGGAGGCTGCGCTGGACGCCGGCGACTTCGCGGTCGCGGCCGAGCATTTCGATACGCTTCGTAGGCTGCATGAAGGCAGCGTCTTTGCGACCACTGAGTTTGCCCGCGCTTTGGCATCGCGGGGTCATCACCGTCGCGCCGTCGGGGCGTACGAGCGTGCAATCGAGCGGCTCAGGGGGGATCGTCGGGTTCTGCCTTCGCTGCTGCTCGGCAAGGCCCGGGCCCAGCTCGATGCGGGTGAGGTCGAGGCCGCTCTGACAACGCTCGGGCACGTGAAGCGGGCGTCACGCGCGGCGCCGGGGTTCTTGCGCGAGGTACAGGAGTTGCGGCTTCGCGCCCATCGTGAGGCGGGAACGATTCCCCGCCTGGTGAGTGAGCTGCAGACCGCGGGAGCGCGCGACTTTCAGGCGCTCTCGTTGCTGGCGCAGCTTCTCGATGAGCTTGGCCGAACAGATGAGGCGCTGCGGACCCTTAGGCACGCGGTCAAGCTGCGCCCAAATGATGCCGGGCTCCACGTGCGGATAGTGCGCATGCTGCGGCGCAGCGGCGACCTGCCGGCCTTGATCGCCGAGTACGAGTCGCTTGTGCGATTGCGCACGGGCGATCCCTCCTTGGCGCGTGATCTGGCGGAACTCCTACGGGACGTCGGCCGTCGGGCCGAGGCCTTGCAGCTCCTCGCGCGAGTCACGGGCAGGATTCGTGATGGTGACGGTCTGCGCGTGCTGTGCGAAACCTACGCTCGTTGGGGGGAGGATGACCGTGCGCGGGCGTGTCTTGTACGCTGGACGCGCCTCTCGCCCAGGACAGCCGCGCCCTGGCTCCTGTTGGGAGAGCACCTGCATCAGCAAGGAGACGAACAGGGAGCGTTGCGGGCATGGCGACGCATCCTGCGCAGCGGAAGCGATCGGGCCCAGGCACATGCGCGTTTGGGTGCCGTCTTGCTGGATCACCGTATGGTGGTCGAGGCCGCGGAACATTATGAGAAGGCGGTCGCCCTTGCGCCTCGTCATGTCGGCCACCTGCGAGGGTTCGCTGAGGCCTTGGAGCGTGGCCATCGCGGGCATGATGCGGTTGCGGTTTGGGAGAGGGTACTCGCGCTTGCTGGAGACGACCTGGCGTTGCGTCGAGAGGCGCGGCGACGGCTGGTGGAGATCTGGGCAGCGCGCGGCGAGCTGCCAGCACGCTTGCGGCAGTATGAGCTTCGCTTCCGCGCGGCAAAGGAACCGACGTCGGTTGCCGGACTGGGCGATGGCGATCGCGCCGCGTTGCTCGATGCGGGCCGCTTCGTCGTAGAGGGGCATTTGCGCCTGGCGCGGCGCGGTCGGCGCGTGGTGGCCGAAGCTCGACACTTAGAGGAGGCCGAGCGCGCGCTCGAGCGCATCCTGACCTACGCAACGGGTGACGTTGAGGCGCTACTGGGGCTCGAGCGCTTGCGTACGGGACGGGGTGATCCCGAAGGCGCGCTTAGGGCTCTGGAACGCCTGCGGGTGGCCGACCCCAAGAACGAAAAACATTACTTGGGGCGCATGGCCAAGTATGCGATGGCCCTCTATCGCGACGAAGAGGCACTCCGCTACGCGCAACAACTTTCCGCGCTCAATCCGCGCGACGCGGAGGCCCAGCGTCGTCTTGGGGACCTGTATCGCGTACGCCAGGACGCCAAGCGAGCTGCCGCAGCTTATGCTCGAGCGGTCGAGCTTGATCCGGACGACTTCGGGACGCACCTCGAACTGGCCCAGCTTCACATCGCCGGGGATCGGGAACGGCAGGCGCTCTTGCTGCTCCAACGGGTGGTTGCCGGCAGTCGGGACGACAACCTGGTGGCCGAGGCGGCCCGCGCCGCGCTGCAGGTTGCCCATCGCTCGACCGCAGATGATTCCCTGGAGGCGTTGCTGTTGTCGCTGGCGCTGTCGCATGTGGACAGGCCGGTTTTCAGGCGCCTGGTCGTGGAGCTGTATGAGCACCGGTTGGGCGTACTCAGGCGGCGGCTTGCGCTAGGTGGCAGCGAAGCTGAGGCGGCCCGCACTTCGCTCGCAGTTCTCCGCCAGCGCGCGATCAAGCCGCTATTGGAGGCTTTGGTCGACCGCGACCCGCGCCAGCTCGAGCGGGTCGTCGCGATTCTCGATGAGCTGAACCACCCCGGCGCGGCTGCGCCCCTGCTTGCAGTCGCCGAGGGCCCGGGGGACGCCGGGGTACGCCGGCAGGCCTTGCTCGCGGCCGCGCGCAACGCGAATCTGGCCATGGTGCCACGCCTGGAGAAACTCGCGACAGGTTCTGAGCGGCGACTGCGGGCACCTGCGGCCTGGGCCCTGGCTCGCATGCGTAGTACGCGGGCCTCCGGTGCGCTGATGCGGCTGACGATGGCCAGCGCTCCAGGCGTCCGGGGGTATGCGCTGCTTGGGTTGGCGACGCTGTCGGACGCACGCGGGATCGCCCCTGCAACGCGCGCGCTCGAAACGGACGTCAGCCCGTGGGTGCGAGGTTGCGCCGCGCTGGCTCTCGCGCGCCTGCATCGCGGAGGGCATGCTGTGGGGGACGCCCTCATGGCGGCGCTTGCCCGGCGGACCGGGGTAGAGGCTATCACGATCGTGCTTGCAATCGGGCTGCTTGCGGCGCCGGCCTCGCTGTCGCCGCTGGCTGACACGCTCTTTTCGAGTGACGAGGCCCTGCGCGAAGTGACGCGTCTGGTGCTTGCGCCCGGGGGGCCGGCGGCTGCCTGGCCAGCGACGCTTCCGCCCCCAGAAGGCCGACCCGATCTGCGCAGTCTCTCCGATGCGTTCATTGCGCGGCGCTCGGGGCCACTGGCGGGCGCGGCCCGGGTGCTGGGTCCACAGTTCGCGGCGGCTGCCGAGCGCGCCCTGTCAGGCCCCAGTGAGCAGGTGCGAGCGGCCCTAGAGGTGATCGCCCTGGAGGTCTCTGTGACGGAGGGCGATCCTGCGGCGGCGATGCCAGACGGCGGTCGTGTCTACGAAGCCCTCCTCGGGCTCAGCTCCCATCCCCTGGCAGCGATCCGCGCACGAGCCTGGTCAGTGCTATTCAGGTTTCCCGCTACAACGGACGTTGGGCGCTATGATGAGGCCCTTGGAGACGCATCCTCGCCGGTGCGAAGCGCGATTCTGCGCGGTCTGCTGGCGACCGACGAGGCACCCCCCGAAGGTGCGCGGGCGCGACTCCTGGCCCTTGCACGCGGGGATGAGAGTTGGGTACTGCGGAGACAGGCTGTGCGCCTCTTGGGGAGGACCGTTTGGCGAGCCGCAGGGCCAGTCCTGCGCCATGCGCTGGCCTCGGATCCTTCTGCGTTGGTGCGGGCGGCGGCTGCCGCGCAGTTGGTTCATGGCCGGGAAGATGGTGCAGCCCTCGTGCAAGCGGTGCGGCGCGATCCCGATTCCCACGTGCGGCTGGCCGCTGCACGCGCGCTCAGGTCGCACCACGTCATACCGCCGGGTCTGCTTACAGCACCCGGCGTGACCGAGCCGATCCGGGGCGTCCTCACGGGCGAGCTTGATCGCTCGCACAATTGACGCCGGGAGGCCCGCTCCTCTACTAATTGCGGGATATGGGTTTCGAGATCGGGATAGCGTGTGGGCGCTGCGACACATTCTGTCCCATTGGCCTGGGTGAATGCTCAACATGTGGGGCGCCGCTCGCGCTGTACGCACCCGCGGAAGTGCAGGCGACGCCTGGTGAGGAAGAACGACGAATGGAGCAAGCACGAAACTACGTTTGCCGCGAATGCTCGTCCCCGGTTCCATCGGGCCACAAGTTTTGCGGCACCTGCGGCGCCGGCGTTCCGATCGAGGTAGTAGAGCTTCAGACAAAATACTTCGGGACGATGCAGACACCGGGCAAGGCCCGCTTGATCCTGATTCGAGGTGATTCCGGGGTGGATGGCCTCAGCTACATGTTACAGGGCTCGGAGCACGTGGCGGGGCGTGAGGACGGGCAGATACTGTTTCCCGAGGATCCCTGGCTTAGTCCGCGCCACGCCAATTTCGTGTACGACGAGCAGGGACAGCTGATCGTACGCGACGAGGGCAGCCTCAACGGCGTCTACCTCCGGGTTCGCGGAAGTATTGAGCTCCAGCTCGGCGAGACCTTCCTTTGCGGCGAGCAGCTGTTTCGCTTGGATCCCCCACCTGCGGACACCGCCGGCCCGGCCGAAGACCACACGAACTTCTACGCGTCTCCCCGCAAGCCAATCGAATTTGTCCTTACACAGGTGCTGACGGGCGGCGCCGCCGGTGTGGTGCATTGCGCTGTGTCCCGGTCCGTTCAGATCGGACGCGAGGAGTGCGAGTTGAATTTCCCACTCGATGTGTACATGTCGGGTACACATGCCCACGTGGAGCGCACGTCGGACGGTCGCTTCATGCTGGTTGACGACGATTCCCGCAATGGTACCTACTACCGAGTTCGGGACACTGCCCCGCTTGCGCACGGTGATTATCTCTTCCTTGGCAAGCAGCTGCTGCGAGTGGAGATGACGGCTTGAGCACGTGCCCCCGAGCTGCGCGCTCGAAACTTCCCAGCCTGCGCCGGCTCGCGGTAGATTGCCGTGTGTTGACCAAGGCTTTCGGCTACCACTACCCTTGGTGCGCGCTAGCGCGTTTGGCTTAGAGGAGGCACCGGTGATTGTCTGCCCACGGTGCAGCAAGGAAAATCAGGATCACTACAAGTTCTGTCTGGGGTGTGGGGCTGAGCTTCCGCGCGAGCAGGCGGCGCCCAAGGAGTTTGCTCCGCCGGCTCCTGCGGCCAAGGCACCGCCCGTCGGGGCGCCTCCGGCGCCGGCTTCGATTGGAGCGGGCGGTGGCGGGGCAGGTGCGTTTGGGGCCGCATCGCTTCCGGCGAAGGACAAGAACCTGCAGTTCGCCGCCACCCAGCAAGGCGATTCAAGCGACCTGGCGAAAGCCGCCGCTGCGATCGAGCGCGAGTCGGCCTCTGCCGCGGCAGAGCGCGACTCTCCGGGGGGCAACGCCGCTCCCGCCGCTGCTCCATCGAGCGGCGTGGCGGCGGCTGCCATGGCGGCGTCTCCGGCAGCTACAAGCGTGCCCGTCCCGGCTCCCGCGGTACCGGCCCAGCGTTGTCCCTCCTGCAGCAGTGAAGTGCCGAAGGACTTCAAGTTCTGCGGCAGTTGTGGTCATCGCATGGGGGCCGACGCGGGCGCTCCCGCTGCGCCCGTGGCCGCGCCGGAACCCGCGGCGCCGGAGCCCGCGGCGTCCGCCGACCCCGTCGGAACGCTCGTTCTGATCAATCCCGATGGCTCGGAGGGGGATTCGTATTCGCTTCCGGAGGCCAGTTCCGCAGTCGGGCGAGAAACCGGCGGCCTTTTCGGTGCGGACTCGTATCTCTCACCGGTTCACGCGACCTTCACGTTCCGGGGCAGCTCTTGTCGCGTCCGCGATGAGGGGAGCCTCAACGGGGTCTACTTCAAGATCCCCAGGGACCAGCCGGTGCAGCTGCACCATGGAACGATCTTCCGTATTGGCCAGGAGATCATTCGCTTCGAGACCGTGCCCAGCGCCCAACCGGTCGATGGAGTAGAGGCCATGGGCAGCCCGAATCCCGGCTATATAGGTCGCATCACGCTGGTCATCGGGCGCAACTCACATGCCAACGGGTTCGTGATTCCCCCAGAGGGCATGCACATTGGCCGCGAACGCGGCGATGTGATCTTCCCTGAGGACGGCTATGTGTCGGGCTTGCACTGCCGGATCCACAAGGATGGGGACTCGGTGGTATTGACCGACGTGGGCAGTTCGAACGGTACGTTCGTTCGCATTGAGGGTGAGAAGAAGTGTTCTAGCGGCGAGCTTCTGCTGATGGGCCAGCAGCTCTTCCGCCTCCAGTACTAGCCCGGATCCATCACCAACTCAGGTGCCCTCGCACAACTGCTCGACTCCGCAGCGCTTTCGCCTCAGTTAACAATACAGCGGGTATTCCCTCCTCACCGAAAGCGCTGACAAGCCGATCAGCTGCACGATCGTCACGTGCCCTAGAACAGCCATTTGGGCGTTGGGGTCTGCAGCCGGAGCGAAGCGAAGCGACGGGGGAAAGGGCGCGTGCCCTTTCCTTGATGGAAACTATCCGACCTGTGCCGGAACCGCGTGGAGGAACTCGCGTAGGCGTTCGAGGATGCGTTCCGGTTGCTCGGCGGGGGCAGCGTGGCTGCCGCCCTTGAGTTCCAGATACTCCGCGTCCGGAATGCGATCGTACATGCTCTTGACCACGCCGCTGGGCGTGAAGGTATCCCGCTCGGCACCGATCACCAAGGTTGGTACCCGGATCGTTGGCAGCACGTCGGCTGCCGAATGGGTTCCCGCTTCCCTCAGCAGTGCCAGGTAGAGGTCCAGGTCGATGTCCGATAGGTGCTCGACGTACTGCCGGAAGTCGTCCGGGTCCAGGGCGGCTCCATCGACCTCCCCCATCCATGTCGCGACCCTATAGGAGAGCCTGGGAGGCAGCCGTCGCCAGAAGGCTTGAACCACCGGGCGGTAGCGCCGCACATGTTCGGTGAGAGCCGGAAGAATGCGGTGCAGGATGTCGTTCCCGTGGAACGTCTGCGTGATGTTCCCGGCCGTGCCGCAGATGAGTACAAGCGCTCCGATTCGTTCGGGCTGCTGGCGATACATTTCGAGCGCTACCTGCGTCCCCATGGAGTGCGCCAGGATGGCCGCGTGCGGGATGCGTAGCGCTTCCATGACCTGAAGCGCATCCTCCGCCAAATCCCCAATGGCGGTGCGCTCTGGATCGATCGGCGAGCCGCTGCGTCCGTGGCCCCGGTACTGCGTATGGATCACCCGGTGGTCGCGTGCCAAGCGTGGCTGGATATGCGTCCACGCCCATCCATCGCACCCAATGCCGTCCAGCAACAGCACGTCTGGCCCCCTACCGCGTTCCCCATAGAACAGACGCGTCTGGTCGCGGGCGGGCACCAGGCCGGAATCGTCATAGGTTAAAAAGGCCATGGACGGGATCGAAAAGGCCCGCCGCACAGCGCATGCGGCGGGCCCTAGGGGTTGCTATGCCACGGATGCGCCGGGTTCGGCTACCCGGTCGCGGCGATCAGATGCGCCGTGGCTTCAGGTGCCGTTCCGCTCAGGAAGCCTGAGCGTCGTCTCCGGCTTCCGGAATGTCATTGACCGACGGTAGTCGGCGAATATCGGCGAGACCGATCTTCACGCAGCGCTGAACGATCCAGGAGAGTGATCGGTCGAGGCGAGCCGCTTCCTTTTGAATCTCCTGCAACATCGTCTCGGGAAAATACAGGCTCTGCTTCCGCTTATCTGTGGCTGACATGCTCCCTCTTCCTCCCGTCTGGACGGATGAACGCTTGATTTCCCTCTTATGCTAACACGGGCTACTCAGTGCATTACAGTACGACACCATCATGCGTGTCAACGTAACCGCGATGCTCCCTACATGTAAGACACGAAGTTCGGTGGGTCCTCTCCACGGATTTGTCTTCATCCATCTGCTTTGCCTACTTTCGCCTACAGCGGCCTTTGCGCAGGTGGGTGCGAGTCCCTACCGCAAACTCGACATCTTTGCCCGTGTCCTGACCCACATCGAGCAAAGTCACGTGGAGCCGATTGGCGACGACGAACTCATGCACGGCGCCATACGGGGCATGTTGCAGGCCCTCGACCCCCACTCGGCCTACTTGCCACCGGAAGCCTACCGGGTCCTGCAAAGCGATACCCAGGGCAGGTACGCGGGCATAGGGGTCGAGGTGGACGTGCGTGCGGGCTGGTTGACGGTCGTTTCCCTGACGCCAGGCGGGCCAGCGGAGAAGGCGGGTCTGCGGCCCGGGGATCGGTTCTTGGCTATCGAAGGCGTGATGGCTCGCGACATGCCCATGGAGGAAGCCATTCGCCGGATTCGAGGGGAACCGGGCACTCGGGTCGCTATCAGCGTGCGGAGGGAAGGGCAGGACGACGCGTTGGAGGTGAACCTCACACGGACTGCGATCGACATTGAGACCGTCAGTGCGCGTGTGGTCCGGGGCGACGTTTTGTATGTTCGGTTGCGGGTCTTTCAGGAGAATACCGGCGCGCGCTTGCGCGAGGTGCTGGACGAAGCGGAGGCACGCGCGCCCGGAATACGCGGTGTTCTGCTCGACATGCGGGACAACCCCGGGGGTCTGGTGAGCGCGGCTGTGCAGGTGGCAGATGAGTTCCTGCCGGAAGGCACGATCGTATCGACGCGCGGTCGTGGCGGGCGCCTACTGCGCGAGCACCGCGCCTCGCGGAGTTCGACGCGACCGAACTGGCCCATGGTGGCGCTAGTCAACGGATACTCGGCAAGCGCGTCCGAGATCGTCGCGGGGGCGTTGCGCGATCATCGGCGCGCAGTGCTCGTGGGAGTCCGTACCTTTGGCAAGGGCAGCGTGCAGACCATTATCGAATTGCCCGACGGAAGCGCGATGAAGCTTACGACAGCCCGGTACTACACCCCGGACGGGGTTTCGATTCAAGCCGCCGGAATCGAGCCCGATGTGGTGGTCGAGCAACTCGATGGCGCTTTGCTCGCCAAGGCAGGTCTGGGGCGCGATGACATTCGCGAGTCGACCCTCGAGGGCCACCTGGCCGGGGAAGATCACAGGGCGAGCGTTCCTGCGCACCGTGGCCGCGGACCGCGGGACCTACGCCGCGCGAAGGCGCAAGCGGCGGGTCAACTGTTCGCTGACGACTACCAGGCCCGCACGGCCTACCAGATGCTTCGAGTGCTACTCTCTGCCCGCTGAGCGTGGGGCGCCTCAGTAGCCGAAGGCCACCGTGATCGTCAGGGGGCGCCCCATACCCCGAGGGGACTCCCGAGAAATCAGCACGCAGCGGCGCGCGACCCCTTTGCGCCACCAGGCCGGGAGACCGAGGTTACACTGGGGCAACCGGGCAACGTGGAGCTTGCCCGCTTGGCGGTGCCGTACCGAGACCCAGGCGATGTCGGCGGGGATGCGCGCCTGCCGGGGGAACACCAGGCGTGCGCCGTGACGCTGCCGATCGTCGATGATCGCCGCCAAGACGGCCGTGCGGTTGCGGATTGGGGAGAAGGCCGCCTCCTTGAAGAGATCGGGGCCGCTCAGGGCGGTCGCACCATCGAGGGTGCGGTGGACCCATCGTTCGAAGCGCGCAAACTCCGCCGCTCGCGGCGCAGAAAGCGCCGATAGTTCCACGACGTTTCTGTCGGTCACCTCGCACGCTGCTGCGAGCACCGCGACCGCAAGCCCGGCGGCCGCGGTGAACCGTGCCACCATGCCCGGACCGTAGCCGAGCCTGGCCATTCCACCAAAACTTCGGGATTCTTTTTTGGGGGCACCGGCGCGCAGACGCCTCACGCCTCGCCGGAAACCGCTGTCCCTCGCAGCTCACCCCCGGAGCGCGCCAGCGCAACCTAGCGACCTTGTCCAAACGCTTCCAATCAAGGCAACGCGACCAAACTTGACGCAAACGCCCACAGAACGCTGACTCAAGGTCGCCAACGGGGCTCCGCCCCCGCCCAACAAGGCATGTGACCCGGGCACCAAATGGAAACCGCCGTCGCTC
>JAPPOR010000054.1 GCA_028817905.1 Myxococcales bacterium | reverse complement strand
GCTTCGTTGACGGTGCGCTGTACCAACGCTGCGACCTGTCGCGACAGCCCGCCAACTTGCGCCAAGGCTAGGCCCTAGCCCGGATTATTCACGAACTCTGCTAGTCACCGACGAATAGGGGCTTGACCTGGTTTGCGGCCATGCGGACCGCGCGGCTGCCACCGGCCAGGTAGATGAAGATCGTTTGGTCGAGCAGCTCCGTCCTATGGAATCTCGCGGGCTCGAAGCCGAAGGAGCGTGCAAGTCCCAGAACTTCGCCGCTGCTGAACAGGAGGGTCGCACCCAGGGATAGATCGAGGCTCGCTCCCTGGAACCCGACACTGAACGCGCCACCGACGGTGCTTGCACGTTCGCGCAGGTAGACCTCGCTCATCTCAGGCAGGCCTCGGGAGCGTGGGCTTGCCCACATCAACCCGCCCCGCAGAGGAACGCGGCCACCTGCCACCCATTCAAAGCCGATTGCGGCGCTCACGGATAGGTCGCTGGTTGTGCTCTCCGGAAAGAAGAGGAAGTTTCTGCCGTTGCCCATGGCGAAGCCCGGTGTGCGGTGCCTGCCCAACAGCGATAGATCCGTGGTGAGCATCGTCAAACCGTCGGGCCTCACCGTGGCTCCCAGCCGCAGCTCCCATGGAAGCTGATCGCGGAGCTCGGGGACCGCACCGGTTTGTAGCACAAAGCCAGAACCGCTTTGACCGGCTGCTCCGCTTCTCGGGGCAAGTGTGGTCACCTCGGCGCTGTCGGTGATCGCCATCGCGGGCGCCTGGACCATGGCGCCGAGCTGCCATGTTGGCGTCGGTGTCCATAGGGCGCCGAGCCGTCCCACCACGCGGTAGTTTGTCATATCCATGGTGGCGCTGCGGCCCATGACCGCGTTTGCGGTGCTCGCATCGAACTCAAACTCGCGGTGCTCGAGGCTGTGGCGCACCGCGAACAGGCTCCCGCCCACGTACAGCGAGGGCGTGCCGCGGTAGGCGTAGCCGACACCGAGCCAGAGGGCGTCATCATCGCGGAAGACGTTGAGTTGCCGCGCGTTTTCATCAGCGTTTTGAACGGTGGTCGCGTACCGGTAGTCGTCGCGATGCGGGTGAATCAGGGCGAGACCAATGCCGTGGGGGCGAATGCCGTCCGCTCCCTTGCGGCCAACTTTGAGGACTCCCGCCACGAACGTCGGTAGGGTTGGGAAAGAGGAGTAGTCGAGTTTGCTCGATGCGTAAGGCGTAACGATGCCGCTTTCGATGCTGCGCGACCGATAGGACCGCGCCCACAGGCTGCCCGATACGGCGACGGTTCTCAGTGTGGCGATCCCGGCGGGATTGTGAAAGATGGCAGAAGGGTCATCGCCGACGGCTACAAACGCACCGGCAAGGCCCAGGGCATGCTCGCCCACAAGATGGTTCTCGTACGGGCCAAGCTGGCAGGCGGCCCGGCTAGCCACCGGTCCTGCGAACAGACCGGTCGCTAGCGCACAGGCCATAACCATGCAGCACCCCGCACCCCGCTGGAGTCGCCGTGTTTCGGGGGGGCAATGATCGTGCTCGTGGTGTCCGAAAAAATAAGTGATTGCCATAACTTAGGAAGGAGTTCGAAGAGCTTCGGCAGGTTCGACATCCCGCCGCCGACGACGATGATATCCGGGTCCAACAAGTTGATGACGGTGGCGAGACTCCGCGCAAGTCGATCGTAATAGCGCCGCAGTGTTTCGATCGCCGTTGGATCGTCCGCTTGTGCGGCCTGAACGATCGCCTCTGCTGTTGTGTGTTCGCCACCTCGCGCTTCGTGACAGCGAACCAGCCCGGGACCCGAGAGGAAGGTTTCGATACATCCAGACTTGCCGCAGTAGCAACCAGGCCCAGGAAGCTCGTCTGCCTTGGGCCATGGCAGTGGGTTGTGACCCCACTCGCCTGCGATTCGGTTCGGGCCCACGATCGGGCGCCCGTCCACAACGAGCCCACCTCCTGTTCCCGTTCCGACGATAACTCCGAAGACCACCCGACGACCTTGCGCTGAACCATCCACCGCTTCGGAGATGGTGAAGCAGTTGGCATCGTTGTCGACGCGCACGGGCCGTTCGAGTGAGGCGCTCAGGTCGTCATCAAAGGGTCGACCGATCAGGCTCGTCGTGTTCGCATTCTTCACGAGCCCGGTGGTCACCGACAGTGCACCAGGCATGGCGACGCCAACCGTGCCGCGACCGCCAAGCGTGACCTCCGCCTCGTGCACCAATCGAGTGATGGTTGCGACGATATCTCCGTAGCAATCGCGAGGAGTGGCCACGCGCCTTCGAAGTAGCGTCTGGCCTTCGCTTGTGAGCGCGATGATCTCTGTCTTCGTTCCACCGAGATCGACACCGAGTCTGAAGTCGCTTGCGTGCGTCAAGGATCCTCACTTGTGAGTTACATGATCTCTGTAAACTATCGTAAGAACTACACGCCGAGCCTAAAACCACATGCGTG
>JAPPOR010000118.1 GCA_028817905.1 Myxococcales bacterium | reverse complement strand
CCCTCGATCTTGATCGCCATCCCATTGATCAGGACGGTCCCATCCGACCGCATGGTGAGCTCGGTACCGCCCACGGCCAAGGTCAGTTGGTCCGAGGCGCTGATGGACACCTCCCTCGCGGACAGGGCATAGGTTTGTGTAACCCTGTGGGTATCGCCCTCGTCGATGGTCACGGTGCGTTCCCCGTGGATGCTGTGGGTCTCGGCACCGTTGACAGTCTTGGTACGCGGCCCCAGTGTGAGCGTCTCTTCTCCGGATACGGTTGTCGTACGCGGACCGGTCACTGTGATGGTCTCCTCGGTGTCGATCGTCTTGGTGCGGGTTCCCCCGACGGTCACTGTCTGGTTGCCCGTCACGGTCACTTTGTCGTCAACGCCGACGGTCAGGGTGTGGTCTTCGCCAGCCGACACCGTCATGTTGGAACCCGCGTCATAGCTCGCCTCGTTCTTGGCCGAGGCACGGAGATCGCGCTCTGCTCCGAGCCACAGTTCCTCCGCGCCCGGCTTGTCCTCGAAGCGGAGCTCGTTGCAGTTTGAGGGGGCCCCTCCGGGGCTCGTGCGGGTCTTGATCCCGCTCTGCGTACGGTGGCCTGGTAGACCGTAGGGTGGCATGTTGTCCGCGTTGTAGACGCTGCCAGTGATAATCGGCCGGTCCGGATCACCCTCGAGGAACTCGACGATCACTTCCTGGTTCTTCCGGGGCAAGAACTGCGCGCCAAAGCCCTGGCCTGCCCAGGCCTGGGCGACTCGGACGAAGCAGGAGCTGCGTTCATCGCGCTGGCCAAGGCGATCCCAGTGGAACTGCACCTTCACGCGGCCGTATTCGTCCGTAGTGATTTCCTCGTCCCCCTCCGTGACCACGGTCGCTGTTTGCGGGCCGCCCACGATCGGTCTGCGCGTGGTGCGCGACGGTCGATAGGGGATTCGGCTGTCGATCGCGTCGACCTGACAGGAGTATCCGCCACCGCCCCCTTCACCGCTCTCGTAGCCGCCCTGCGAGAGAGCGTGCACCACACGCAAGACCAAGTGCTCGCAGTTGTGGGCGTCGATGGGAAAGTCCTGGAGGGTGAACAGGTAGCCTGCAGACATCCCCCGCGTGCTGCCCGCGCCCGATGCGACTTGGTGGTCGACCTGGAAGGCGTCCAGGCGCGCTCGACAATAGGCCTCGCCGCGCAACGTTTCGACGTATCCTCCAGGATAGTCGTATAGCGCCCCCTGAGCCAGGGGGTGCTCCTTGGGGGCGCCCATAGACGCAGAAAGGTCAGCGGTTGGTCGGGTGAAGTCGAAGTCGCGCATGGCATAGGAGCCCGGCCGCACCTTGGAGGTCAGACACCAGGAAGACAGGTGCTCACCGTCGTTCCTCCCGGCTCGCCCGGCCGCGAAATAGCCTACCTGCTCGTAGCCTGGCATGGCCTCGTGGGCCGCCACGGAATCGGCCAGCAGCAGGACATGGCGCTCGGGCTCGTGTCTGAAGAAGTAGTAGATGCCCTCCCGTTCCATAAGGCGGTGGACGAAGTCGAAGGCGGTCTCACGGTATTGGGCCAGGTACTCGCATTTCGGGTAGCTCCCGCTGAGCGCAAACTCCACATCCGTGATCTGAAACGCATCGAATACCTGCTCCAGCACCTCGGGCACCGAAAGGTTCTGAAAGATGCGAGAGTCCGAACTGTGGGAAAGCGTCCAGAGGTTTGATCGGAGCTGGGCCCGATACTCCGTGAAGCGGCCGCTGGCGCGGCTGCGACCGGTATGCTCAAAGCGAGCGACGAGCCCGTGCAGATAGCGCTCGCCATGCTGACCGCGGATGGTCACGGTCATCGGGGTCCCCAGGAGCTCCAAGGCGGCGATATCCCCACGCGTTCCCAGTAGCTCCAGATCATATACAAAGCCGCCACTGAGTTGTTCTTTGCCACCGAGACCAGCAAGTAGGAGCTCCTCCCCCAGCACGGTTGTCAGCGCGGCGATACGGGTTGTGTCCGTCATGCCGATGGCCCGAACGTGCAGCGAAACCGGTCCCCGTCGGTGGCGATGGTGATGTCCTGGATGGACGTGCCACCGACCACAGCGGTCAGAAGCTCTTGCGAGATGCGGGGCATCAGGCGATCGGTCACGATTCGGTCGATGGCGCGAGCGCCGCTGTGCGCGTCGGTGCAATGGGCACGGATCAGACGCAGGACGTCAGCGTCGTAGTGAAGCGCCGCGCCGTGCTGCGCTTGCACTCGGTTCGCCACCCGAGCCAGCTGCAGGCGCGCGATCGCGTCGATCATGCACGCATCCAGCGGAAGGTACGGAATCACGGTCATGCGGCCGAGCAACGCCGCAGGAAAGGTTGCACGCAGCGGCCGTTCCAAACGTTGGCGAAGCGTCGTGGGGTCGGCCCGCATACCCGCGCAGGCCCGCATACACTCCTCCGCGCCGACATTGGAAGTGAGCAGAATGACGGTGTTCTTGAAATCCACCTGACGCCCGGTGGTGTCCTCCAGCACGCCCTTGTCGAACACCTGAAAGAACACCTCATGTACGTCCTCGTGCGCTTTTTCGATCTCGTCGAGCAGCACAACGCTGTAGGGCCGCTTGCGTACCGCCTCGGTCAAGACACCCCCCTCCCCGTAGCCAACATATCCGCGCGGCGAGCCCTTGAGCGAGGACACCGAGTGCCGCTCTTGGTACTCGCTCATGTTGACCGTGATGAGGTTCTGTTCTCCGCCGTACACGGCCTCGGCCAACGCAAGCGCGGTCTCGGTCTTGCCCACCCCGGACGGCCCGGCGAGTAGGAACACCCCGATGGGCTTGTTCGGGTCCTGCAAGCCAGCGCCAGCGACCTGCAGCCGCCGCGCAATGGTGCGCATGGCATGCTCCTGTCCGATCACGCGCCCGCAGAGCGTCTCCGCGAGGCCGATCACGCCCCGGGCGTGGTCGCGCAGCATGCGACCCACCGGTATGCCCGTCCAATCCGAAACGACTGCAGCGACCGCCTGGCGGTCCACCACCGGCAGGACAAGCGGGGCCTGTCCCTGCAACTCCGCCAACTCCGCCTCCCGGGCAGCGAGTTCCCGCCAGCGATCGTCCCGCGCGTCACTAGCCGCTGTCCCTTCGGCTTGGTCGGCGGCATCCTCGGACTGCGCACCTGCGCACAGGCCTGCCCGGAGTTTCACGATCCGCTGGGCCAGATTGCGCTCGGCTTCCCAACGCTCCTCGAGGGCCGACAGCTGGGTGCGCCACTCGGCCGCGCGCTCGCTCGCCCGCGCCTGTCTTACCTCGACGTCAAGCCCCTGGGCTCGCTCGCGCGCCAAGGACGAAGACTCCTGCTCAAGCGCGGCCAAGGCAGCCCGGGCGTCCTCGATCTCGGCCGGCACGGCATGGTGGCCGATCGCGATACGGGCGCACGCGGTGTCGAGCAGGCTGATCGACTTGTCCGGTAGCCTGCGAGTCGGCAGATAGCGCCGCGAGAGCTGCACTGCTGCCTCCAGCGCCTCGTCGAGGATCTGCACACCGTGGTGTTGCTCCATGCGCTCTGAAAGACCTCGCAACATGTGCGTGGCGCTGGTGTCGTCGGGCTCCGGAACCTGGACCACTTGGAAGCGGCGGGTCAGGGCAGGGTCCGGCTCGATGTGCTTTTTGTACTCGCGCCAGGTTGTGGCCCCGATCGTGCGTAGCTTGCCGCGTGCGAGCGCCGGCTTGAGCAGGTTGGCAGTATCGCCCGTGCCCGCCGGACCGCCACTACCAATCAACATGTGCGCTTCGTCGACGAACAGGATGATCGGTTTCGGCGAAGCTTGAACCTCCTCGACCACCTGACGCAAGCGCTGCTCGAACTCGCCCTTCATGCTGGCGCCGGCTTGCAGCAACCCCACGTCCAGACTCAGTAGCGCGACGTCGCGTAGCGCGGGAGGGACCTCGCCACGGGCGATCCGGAGCGCCAGCCCCTCGACCACCGCGGTCTTCCCCACGCCCGCCTCCCCGGTCAGGATGGGGTTGTTCTGCCTGCGGCGCATGAGAATGTCGACCATCTGCCGCACCACGTCCTGACGCCCCACAACGGGGTCGAGCTCACCGCGGGCCGCAAGCTTGGTCATGTCGACCGTGAACCTGGATAGCGCTTCGGCCCTGCCCAGCTGGGCAGGCGGCAGGGCGCCCTGCTCCCCCGACGACGCCACGGATGGGTCCTCGCCAAACGCCCGGTCTTCGAGTTCGGTCTCTGGACTGCCCTCTAGCATGTCCGTAAACCGCGCGGCGAGATCATCGTGGTCGATCCGCGAAAGGTGCGGACTGATTTCGGCTAGCCGGGCCCGCAGACTCCGGTGCTGCAAAACGCCCAGCAAGACGTGCCCGACCCGCACCTTGCGCGCCTGATAGAGCAACTGGCCGTATACCCAGCCACGCTCGATCGCCTGGTCCACCTCACCGGAGACCTCCACCGATTGCGCACCGGAAGGAAGCGCCTCGATAGTCCGGACGAGGTCGCCCGCAACGGCGGCCGGCTCGATGCCGTAGGCCAACATGATCGACTGCAGATCGGACGCCCCTTGCTCGGCCACCTGATAGAGCCAGTGCGCGAGCTGGACGCGCGGATTGCCACGCATCCTGGTCGCGACGATTGCTCCTTCGATGGCGCGATAACCCAGACTGTTGAGCTTTGCATAGAGTACGTCGCGCTTGACTCCCACCATGGCGTCTCCTTCCAGTTCTAAAACGGCGTCACCCGATGCACCTCGGGAGCGTCCTTGCAGCTGTGCACGAGATAGCTGGCCACGCCGAGCGAGGCGGTCTCGCCGAGGCGAACCGGCTCGACCGCACCCGGCTCCAGCTTGATCGACAGGTCCCAACAGAGCTCGTCGCCCACGTAGTGCTGGACGAGCGCCGTGAGTTTCGCCAGGTTGTCACCACCGGGGAGCAAGCGCAGGAACTGCTCACGCGAAACGGGCCCGACGACTAGCCGGAAGCGGTATTGCCGGTGATAGACCTGCGCTCCCACCACGGTCGCTTCGCCCAGAGCGCCCGGCAGATCTCCCGGCGGCGAAATGGCAGGGGGTGCCGGGTTTCCAAGGCGCCAAGCATGCGCCTCAGGGACGTCGAGCCATTCGCCAATGAATTGCTCGATCTCGGCCGGTACGCGCAGCAGGGAAGCGACCAACACCGACAGCCCTTCGGCCGAGCGCGGCTGCAACCCAAGCCGCGCGGAAAAAAAGAGGGCGAAGTCGCGGTTGATGGTTCCGCGAGCACGTTCACCGCCGAACCCGGCGAGTTGCGATAGGGCGCGCGCAAACAGATCGTTGTTCGAGCGGTCGCGGCCGACCGCCGGCCGACTCTGCGCCCACGCGCGGTAGAGGGTGCTCAGCACCCGGTGTTGGAAGATATCCACGAAGTCACTGAATGGCTCCCCGCTGCCGGCGGGTGGCTGACCACCAGCTCTGCCGGGTTCCACGGGAGCCCGGCGGGCCTCGGCAGTGTCGGAGCCGACGCCTCCGCCCCGATGTTGCCGCCGCCGTGCGATTTGCTCGAGAGCAAAGCGCGTATACGCATGGGGTAGCTCGCCGTTGGCACCGAACAGGCCCGCAAACGCCACCTCCATGCGATGGGGGCGCTCGCCTCCGTTGGCCAGGAACCTCGGAACGGCATTTGGCTCAAAGGCCAGCGATGGACGACGCCCGAACCTGACGGCTTCCTGACCTGGAAGCAGCGAGGTTCCGATTGGCGGGGTGCTCGGGTACGCAGCCTCCAGACGTCGTACGGCCTGGAAGAATCCGAAATCGTGGGGCGCTTGCTCGAGTTCGGCGATCAGGCCTACAGGAGCGGACGCTGGCCTCTCGTTTGCCATCGCTTCACCTCCCCCCTGGCCGCCGTCACGAGTACCGTCTCCGTGACAGCGTTGATGGACGCGTACCGAGAAAAAAACTGCGCCAGCACCGACGCGAGCAGCAGTGGCGAACTCCCTTGAAAGGACCGGTCCTCGAACTCCAGCACAATGCGCGTACCACGGGCGTAGCTGACAGGACCGCCATCCAGTAACGGACAAACCGCAGGACTACTTCGGATGCTCCGTAGCCCTTGGATATGCCGGTGGGCTCGCGTAGACCGATCGCCGCCAGGGTGCGCGAGGCCCGCACACAGCTCCAGGAGCCGTCGAAGCGGCGGCTCGCCCGTCCCTCGCTCCCCGGCGAGTAGCGACAGGAAGTTGGGGCTGAGGAACCCGACCAGTTGCCACAGCACGTCACCACGCACGGGAGAAGGCCGTGGCGAGGTGAGTCCCGTCATCAGCTCAACGGTATCCACGTCATTATGGGCTTCGCACTCGACAACGATCTGGCCGGCGAGCAGGTGGGGCAGCGCGCGGTTGGTGCACTGCGTTTCGAGCTCAAGGTGCCGCAGCCCTCGACGAAAGGGCCCATGCGCGCCGTCAACGAGCGATAGATACACATCGCTCGCCTCGTATCCAGCACTCCGGTCCTGGCCCGTTTGGCCAGCGGGACGTCGCTCTGCATGAAAGAAGGCGTCGGATCTCGAGCCAGGATCGTATAGAGCATCGAACTCCACACGCCTCGTCGGCCGTCCCTGGCCGACACCGGTCACCCGGTCCACACTGTAGATCTCGCAGTCGAGGGGTGCGAGCGGGCCAGGGGTCACCCGATACTCCGACAGTCTCTCGTCGAGCGGCACCCGGGACGGCTGGCCGAAGAGGTTCACCACTGGAGTACAATAGAGGCTGAGGGTCTCCGTACCCACGACCGCCTCCATCTGGCCAAGGTCGGCGGTCTCAAGCAACTGCGACCGAGGGAGCAACAGAAGGACCTCGAACTCGCTTTCCCCCGAGACCCGCCCAAGCGCCGCATCGAGACCCCGGAGCTCGACGAAGAAGAGCCGATCGGGCAATGCCAGGAACTCGTGTAGGAGCCGAAACCCCTGAAAGGTACGGTCGCACGTCGGCAATAGAGCACGTTCGTCCTCGAAACCGATGTGGACGACGGGGCTGCCCGACGAGGCGACCACGGAGAACGCCTCCTCGGACGTACCGCGTACGGCCAGCGCCGAGGCACCGAAGGCGAGGATCTCGAACAGGGCGACCGATGCGGGGTCACGCCCTCCCACATAGAGCGGCAAATGCTGCAAGCCCTGCAGCGCCGCCACCCCCTGGGGAGCGCGAAATCGAAGGCGCAAGGCCGCCCCTACTGGCACCATCGGGATGGTGGTGCCAGTGACGCTGGGCACATCGCGCGAAAACTGCACATCGCAGAGCTCAAGAGGCCAGAAGGTGACCTCCTGGGCCGTACGATAGCGGCAGCGTGTATCGCCGGAGCGCACGCTCAGCTCCGTGTGCCGGTCGATACGGCGCCCCCCGGCCGGTGCTTGGCTCCTGGGCACCAGCCTGGCGACTGCCATCGAGGGTGTCGGCGCGAGGAACTGCGGATACATGAGGCCCAGGAGGCTACGGGTGAAGCGGGGAAACTCGTCTTCGATGCGAGCCTGAACGCGCGCCGTCAGGGCCGCGACGCCCTCGACGATGCGCTCCGCGTGCGGATCGCGCCATGGAACCGTGTCCATCCCGATCCGTTCTGCGGCGCTGGGGTGGTGGTGACGAAACTCGTCTCCCATCGCCCGCAAGAAGGCGAGTTCCCGGTTGTACAGTTCGAGTAGCCGTGGATCCATGATTCAGCCAGCGTCCAACGCGACGCGAAAACCCTCGTCGCGACGAGCCAGCACGCGTACGTGGACCGGCTCCGGTTGCACCATCAAGTCGGCTTCGATCCTGATGGCGAGGGAGCCCGTCGCGAGTTCCTGGGCCCGCTCGTCGATCTCCACTCGCACATCCCGAAGCCGGCTATCATACGCCTTGAGCGCACGCGCAATGGCGAGGACGAGGTCGTCCTGCACTTCCTGCGACTGCGAGTGGCCCACGACGGATCGCACGCCGTAGTTCAGGACCGACGTACGCACGTGCTCGAGCCCATGAAGCGGAACCAGCTGCTCGAAATGGGGGGTATTCAGCAGCCACTCCAGATCCCGGCGAACCGTCTCCCGAAGGACGTCCGCCGTGACCCATCCATCATCCTCGTCCCGCGTCAAGCGGTCCAGGAGCGAGGGAAGGAAACGCATCGTTCGTTCGTAGTCAGACAAGGCGTCGCTCTCCCACGCTCAGCAGACCACTTTGGCTACAGCTCGGCCCGGTTTGGAATGTCGTACTTGAAAGCATCCCCACCGACACCGCTCGCGTCGGCACCTTGCTTCTCGTACTCGAACTCGAACTTGGGGAAGTTGAGTTCGACCCACTCGTAGAGGGAGGTATTCCCCGGACCACCCCCCTGGACACTGACGACAACGCCCTCGCTCATCTTCAACTTGAGGTACGGGATGGGCTCCTCGGCGGACTTTGTAACGGTCAGGGTTGCCTCAGAAAACGGCACACCCTTGACGCAGATGCGATGCAGGGTGGGTGTCGACATGTCGACGGGCTTGCGGAACTCGAGGTTGCCCACGTGCAGATTCACCTGGGCAGGACCGCTCCCACCGTCATGGGTTGTCCCCTGGTTGGCAGCTCCCCACCGCCACTCCAGAACCTCGATCGCGCCGTCCTTGTACTCACCTTCAACGCCATCGATTGTGATGAATGTATTGCTTGCCATGGCAGTCTCCTCCAAACGTTTCGTCAATCAGTTTTCGCCGTCGCTAGGACGGCTTCCGCTCATTCCATCGCTACTGCTTGTCTCGAATTCTTGACTGAAGCCGAAGAGACGCCTTGAGCCCCTCCAGCTGGTAGTGCGGCAACAGGGAGATCTCCGCTGAGTAGAATCCCGGCTCACCCTCGATCGCTTCGATCGCAATCTTGGCGTCTCGCAGGGGCCGCGCGGCCTTGGCCTCTTCGCCCATCCCTGGTGCGTCCGGGTTAGCCAAGATGTATCTTCCGACCCACCGCGCCAGGCGCTGCTCCAATTGCTTCCCGGTGGCGAACTGACCTCGCCAACTCGTCGCCATGCGGTTCAGGCTATGGGCGAAGCGCGACAGGCCCAGAATGTATTGGAGCTTGGCCGCCAGCTTGGCGTCTGCACGAGTGTCCGGATCGTCGTATTCAGCGGGCTTCTGAATCGATGGCAGCGCCTGAAACACCCCGAAGTCCGTACCCTTGTGGTGCTGTAAGGCGACCAAGCCCAAGCTGTTCATCTCCTGGGCGAGCATGTTTCCGATCTCCACCTCGGTCGGACACGTTAAGGCCTGGGCGCCGTACTCGTCCTTGAAGGTGTAGACCGGTAGGCCCTCCACCCGTCCCGCTTCGTTGTCGCGGATCTTGATGCACCACCCGTATCGATCGAAGGCCTTGTTGATATTGGCGCCGATGGCGTAGGCCGGGTTCATCCAAACGAACTTGGAGGCGTCGGTGCCCTCCACGTGCTCCGTGAAGCCGTCCATGCCATCGACTGGGTTGTGTTCGCCGTAGGGGGGCCGCGCCATGGGGCGGTTCGTCGCGAGCGCCAGGTATTTGGCGTCGTCCTTTTCGCGAAGGGACCGCCAGCTCGCCTTGTCCGCATCGCTGTTCATGAGCGACGTCAGGTCCGGGGGATCATTGACCTGTCCCCAACGCTCGATGCCGAGGAGCCTGGGCGATGCCGCCGCGATGAAGGGAGCGTGACAGGCGGCCGCCGTCTTCGAGAGTTGAAGAAGCATATCGACGTCGGGCTTGGAGTGATCGAACTCGTAACCACCGATGATGCAGGCGTAGGGTGTATTGTTCGGTTGATCGATGCCTGCATACACGAGCTTGAACAGCGGGCTCTGCTGCCAGTCGCCTTCGTAGCGTCTGAGCGACTTCGCCAGTTCCTTCTTGGAGACCGGCAGAACACGAACGTGGATGTTGTTTCGATTGGGCGTGTTCTTGACCATGTGCTCGAGCCCGCGCCAGGCCGACTCGAGCTTCTGAAACTCAGGATGGTGCAGCACCGCGTTCAAGTGCGCCTCGATTTGCTGGTTGAGCTCGGCGATCTGCTCCTGAATCTCCGCGACCGCGCTGGCCGGGGTAGTGTTCTTCTCGAGCACACGCCGGACCACCTTGCTCAGTCCGTCGGCAGCCCGCTGTCGAGCTTCTCCATACTCCTCGAGAGACACCACCTGCTCGATCACCGAGCGAGTGAGGTCGCTGACGCAGGGCGTCGCGTCGGCGGTCTGGGTCTCTGGCTGTGTTTCGGTGACTGTCATTGGCTACGCTCCTTCCGCAGACGAGTCGTTCTTCCCGCCCTCGATCAACTGGCTGAGTTCGGGCAGCTTCTCCCCGAGTGCCCTATCCAGGGCCGCCTCGCGCGTCGCCGTGCCCTGTGTCACAGCGAGCAGGTACTCGAGCTGACGGCGCGTCTCCATCAGCTCGGCCACCAACGGAACCTTTTCCGCCAGGCCCGCGGGGTCGAAGTCGTCCATCGACTCGAACGTGACGTCCACGGGAAACTCCCGGTCTTCCAGGGTGCTTGTCGCGACGAACGCGACCCGGGGCGCGAGCCCGCGCAGCACGTGGTCGAAGGTAGCGGCTTGGATCTCGATGGCCTTTCGCTTGGCAAGCTCATCGGGTAGTTCTCGCCGGACCTGACCCGCCTTGGGGCCCTCGCGGAACACGTCGGATTCCGCCCCTGTCAGGTCGTCCAACACCAAGACATCGTGGTCCAGCTCACCCGTGGCATCGCCGTCGACCTGAAGGTCGAAGGTAATGTGCACCGGGGGTTCTATGCGGAAGTCCTTTTGTGATGACGCCACGTCCTTGTCCCTCCTGTCGGCTGATACTCCCCCTATCGACCCCTAGGACTCCCGGTTGCCTCGAATTCCCACGGCCTGCTTCACTTCGGGAAGCGCCTTGACAGCCAGCTCCTCGATCGCCGCCATGAAGTCCATGTCGACCAGCAGCTTGGCGCGCTCCAGCAGGAGCGGAACGGGGCTTGAGGGCTCGCAGCGCTGGTAGTAACGGCAGACCCTCTCGAGGGCGGCGACGACGTCGGCGCGGCTCGCGATTGCGTCTGAAACCGGTGCCAGGGCGGGCTGCCGAGGCGGCGAGCCGGCCCGACCACCGGCGGCCACCGCCAGAGCCTGCATCGCGAGCCGGGCCTCGTTGGCCAAGGCCGTGAGTGGAGCCAGGCTGAACGCGGTCTCGCCGGAGCTCGCCAGTCCTTGGTCGATGCCCTCCAGGTCCGCGATGATGGAGGCGGGCAAGTCCCGCGCCTGTGCCCCGAGCGCCAGGAACGCGGCCAGCACGGCGCTGCTTGGAGGCGACTCCAGCGCTTGCACAAAGGTTACCTGCTCGAACAGCGGCGCGAGCCGCAGGGCCTTCAGCGTGGTGGGGCCCGCAACGAGATACTGGAGCGTGCTGATCCGCGGGTCGAAGTCGTCCTCGACGCGGGGGTACAGGTGATCCCAGTGCCGGTCGACCAGGATGCGCACCGAACCGAGCCCGGCGACGCCAAAACCTGCCCACCCGTGGGTCCTGAGGGCAGCGCGTGCGAGCGCGACGGCGGCGCGAAGATCCCGCGACCTGCTGAGCAGAGCGACGGCTTCGTCGCGCATGCCTTGCCAGTCCGCATCCGCGGAACCACCAAGCGCCTCCTCGGTCCGCTGCATCAGGCCTGCGGACGCCTCACTAAGGTCCGGCCCTGCCGGCCACTGGGCGTCTACGTCCAGGGCGAGCTGGTTGAGATCCAATCCGATCTCGTCCGATAGACGGGCAGGGTTGGCATGGTTATCAAGCGTCGAGGGCATCTTCGTGTTCTCCCTTGTTGGCGGTGGTTCAAAACGAACCGTTCACCACGAGGCCCGCCTGGCCCTCTGCCAGGTGCACCGCCACGTGGGTGGTCTCTTGCGGCTCGCCGGCGCCGGATAGCCCTACGATGAGCCACCAGGTCACGCCTGAAGTCACTGCGGCGACGCCGGAGATGAGCAGCGCGGTCGTCACTCCGCCCAGGAAGTTCGCCCTGGCCCGAGTGGCCTCGATCCCCACGGCGCACTCGCCGCGAGAGCAGGGCGACAGTTTGCGGGCTTCCTGGGTAGAAAGAGCCCACGTGACCCCCGAGCCCGCGAGCAGCAGCGCACCACCGCCGGCCAACAGTACGGGTCCCAGCGGGGGCGCGCCGTCCCTGACAACGATGGCGGGCGCGGGCGCCGCTCTGCGCGGCGACGCCCGCAGGGCCCGGACAGGGCCCGGGGCAACCTCCAAGGTCAGCGGTTCTCCGCCCACGCCGAGGTTCACCGTCTTGGACCAGGCCTGCTGGGCCTTTCGATCCGCGCCCACCAACGTCACCGTCACCAGATGCTGGCCGGGGAGCAGAAAGGCCAGACCGTCGGGCCCGAACACCAGCGGCGTACCGTCAGCCTGCGCCCGAACCGTCACATGCTTGGGAGCTGCGGGGAGGCGAACCGCCGCCAGGGTCGGCCGCAGCTTGCCCATCCAGGCCTGCACATTAGCCCGCTCCGCGTCGCTCAGGTCCCAAGTCTGGGCCCTCTGGAACCGGTGGGCAGCCGCCAACCGGTACCGGGCCGCGGAGCGTTCCGTAACCCCGAAGGCCTCGTGGTGGTCCTGCGGTAAGAGCCCCAGCTGCGCGCGGGCCTCCGCCGCCAGCGTTCCAAGCTCTTCTGCTGAACACACTTGTCCACGCTCGACCTCCAGCTGCAGCACGGCAACGTACTGCAGCTCGTTCAGTAGCCTGTTCATCTCGGCCCGGACGGCCGCACAGGAATGATCCTCCTGAGCCACAGCGGGAAATGCCGTACCGACCGCCAGGACGGACACCATCACTGGCCCAAAGAGGTCAGCCATCCGCGACCGGATGGAACGTCCTTTTGCACCGGTTTTCGTCACGACAACAGGCCTATCGGACGCTGCTAGCGCCAGTAGCGTATGTCGCTCAGAACGTATTCATTTTTTTCCGCT
>JAPPOR010000448.1 GCA_028817905.1 Myxococcales bacterium | reverse complement strand
ATCCGGGCTAGCTCACAGGCCCTGGAACAGGTCGTTGAGAGTCACCGCCCAGGACATGCTCAGCTCCTGCTGGGCGCGGGCGTCTAGCGACTCACACTTGGCCGCATTCAGGGAGCGCCCCCGTAGGCTGGTGCACCGCTGCTTGCCACGTGAAGAAAGGGCGATCCCTGACACCGCCGCCGAGCCATCCATACGCGCCACAAAGCCCTGCCGACCGGCGAGCAGCGGCCGGCCCAGAAAGGCGGTTGGTCGCTCGATACCAAGGTAGTGCAGGATCGTGGGTGCGATGTCGATCTGACCACCGACCGTCGTGACTTCACCACTTTGAGAACGCTTGGGAAGCACGAAGAACAGGGGTATGCGGTCTGCCACCCACGCCCGACTGCCCACCTTCCGGAGCTGAGCACGGCGATTGGGCATGCTCTTTTGGATGCGCGTGAGCCGCGCGCCATCGAAGCGTAGGCGAGAGTCGTGGTCCCCATAGACGACCACCAGGGTGTTGTCGCCCAGAGGCGACCGGGCGAGCAACCGGAAGAACGCGCGCAGGGAGTCGTCCACGTACCGCATCGAATGGAGATACCCACCGAGACTGCCCAAGCCCGTCACGCCCCTGAGGCGTCGCTTGCTAGCCGGAATGTATCCATAGGGGTGATGCGAGGTCAGGGTAACCAGCAGACCGAACAGGGGTTGCCGGCGTTCTTTGAGGCGCTCAAGCGCACGCTTGAGGAACAGCTCGTCCGACAGTCCCCAACCGATTCGCTCGCCCTTTCCCAGTTCGCGCCGAAAGAATGACTCCTCTATGCCCAACTGCGGGTGGAAGCTGGCGCGGTTCCAGTACCCGCGGTGAAACGCATGGGCAGAATAGGTGCCGTAGCCTGCCCGCTTGAGCACCTTGGGAAGGGAAACGAAGTCATTGTTCGGTCGGCGGAAGGCGGTCGCACCGACGGCCAGTGGATGCTGGGATGCCATGACTGCGTACTCGCAATTGGTCGTCGCCGCGGGGCCCGTCTGATCGAAGATGTGGCTGAAGTAGATGGCCCCGTCCCGTTGCAGCCCGTTCAGGAAGGGTGTGACCGGCTGACCGCGAAAGCGCGCGCCGATCACCCACTGCTGGAGGGCCTCCACCTGCAGGATGAGCACATTCGCGCCGCGGGCCACACCGAATCTGTCGCGTAGCGCAGAGACCTCCTTGGCACGGGAGCGGTAGTACGCCGCGACTGATGCTCGCTCCGTATGGGACAGACCATCCATGCTCGCCATCTCGCGCACGCTCCTAGACACATCGTAGGCATGGGCGGTGATCACGCCACTGGAGACCCAGTCGGTCACCCGGAAGACCTTCCATGAGAACCGCGAGTCCATGAAATCACGCACGCGATCGGTGAGGGGCCACAGCAGCACCGCGCACAACAGCGGCGGAACACAGGCCCGCACTACGCGCAGGGGCCAGAATGGGGGCACGGGACGCGGAAGCGAGGCCAGGGCAAACAGCGCCGCACCTGCGGCCGGCAGCACAGCGACCACCGCATCGCCGGGCTCGAACAGATCTCGGATACTGTGGCGGACACTCCAAACGTTGCCAATGCCGGTTACCGTCACAAGGGAGGGAAGGGTGTCGAGGCCCCGCAGCGTCAGGATGTCCGTCAGGGCCAACACACCGAGCAGCACGCACACCAGCCCTGCGGCAACCGCCCGCCCACGCCCCCAACTGAGAGCCACCGGAAGCATGGGGACGGCCGCGGCGCTGAAAACCAAAGGATAGTCCGAATCCCGCAGTGGAACCTGCGCCCGCTCGGCCACGATCACCGTCAGCACGAGCCCGCTACCGTACGCAAGGAGCAGCGGAACCGGCGTTCGCAGGATCCAGGTCGCCCATGGGCGCCGACGCACGCCGGAAACGCGCCCGGCAAGCGCAGCCACGGCCGCGCCCGCGGCGAAACAGATTACGAAGGGAAGCACAGCAATGCCGACTTCTTTAGTGGTTTTGACAGCCCTTTCAAGCTTTGGCGGAAAAATGACAACTGCCGTGGCGGTTGCCGTTAGCCTACACTCTGTACAACAATGGCTGGCAGCGGTAGACCACGCGGCCAGTGTGTGTCACACGGGCGTACAGCCACGGTCCATTCCGACAAGACTTTGAAGTCCCGGCCAGCCGGGCCACGCTTTGACGACAGTTTCTGCCCGACGGGCGAGCGCAGACGAGGTACCACGATGCCAAAGGCGTTTTCGATTGAAGACCATGGAATCACAGTGAAATCCGTCCACCGGAACCCCTCGGTGGCCGCCCTCTACGAGCACGCCCTGTCCTTAGAAGCCGGCACCACCCTCAGTTCATCGGGGGCCCTAGTGGCCTACTCCGGCGAAAAAACGGGGCGCAGCCCAAAGGACAAGCGGATCGTGGACGAGCCGGAGTCACGAGATGATGTTGATTGGGGCGAAATCAACATCCGCGCCGACGAACACACCTTCATGGTCAACCGGGAGCGCGCGATCGACTACCTGAACACGCGTGAGCGACTGTACGTGGTCGATGGATATGCCGGGTGGGACGAGGACCACCGCATCAAGGTACGCATTATCTGCGCACGCGCCTATCACGCGCTGTTCATGAACAACATGCTGATCCGCCCGACCAGGGAACAGCTCGAGAGCTTCGGCACGCCCGACTATGTCGTGTTCAATGGTGGCGGCTTCCCGGCCAACCGCTACACCACCGGAATGACCTCCAAGACCAGCGTGTCGTTGAGCTTCAAACGGGGTGAGTTCGTTATCCTTGGGACCGAGTACGCGGGCGAGATGAAGAAGGGTGTGTTCACGATCATGAACTACCTGATGCCAAAGCGCGGGCACCTGTCGATGCATTGCTCGGCGACCGAGGGCAAGGGCGGCGACACGTCCGTCCTATTTGGACTGTCGGGTACTGGCAAGACCACTCTGTCAGCCGACCCCAAGCGCAGGCTGATCGGTGATGACGAACATTGCTGGACGGAAAACGGCATCTTCAACATCGAGGGCGGGTGCTACGCGAAAGCCATCGGGCTGACCGAGGAAGCCGAACCCGAGATCTTTCGCTCGATCCGGTTCGGAGCGGTGCTGGAGAACGTGGTGCTCGACCCCGACACCCGCGATGTCGACTACGACGATGTCTCGATCACCCAAAACACTCGCTGCTCATATCCCCTCGAATACATACCGAACGCCAAGGTCCCTTGCATCGGCGGACACCCGAGCAACGTTATCTTCCTGGCGTACGACGCCTTTGGGGTCTTGCCGCCCGTAAGCAAACTCACGCCAGAGCAGGCCATGTACCACTTCATCAGCGGGTACACGGCCAAGGTGGCGGGGACGGAAATGGGTGTGAAGGAACCGCAAGCAACGTTCTCCCCATGCTTCGGCGGTCCGTTCATGGTGTGGCACCCCATGAAGTATGCCGAGTTGCTGGCAGAGAAGCTCAAGCAGCACCAGGCACAGGCCTGGTTGATCAACACCGGATACGTGGGGGGCGGCTATGGTGAAGGCAAACGCATCTCGTTGAGGCATACTCGCGCGATTGTCGACGCGATCCACTCGGGGGATCTGGCCAAGCAGGACACCACAAGAGAGTCGGTCTTCGGGCTGGAGATGCCCCTTGCCTGCCCCGAGGTCCCCAGCGAGATCCTGGACCCGAAGGCGGGCTGGAGCGACAAGAAGGGCTATGAGGCCTCCGCAAAACAGTTGGCCCAGCTGTTTATCGAGAACTTCAAGGCCTACGCCGATCGAGCCCCACAGACCGTGCGCGACGCCGGACCTAGCATCTAGCGCGTCGCCTCCAGGTGCCCGTACGCCACGGACTTGAACTGCTGAAAAAAGGGGTCAGCTTCGCACGCGATTCGTCCGAACGGCGTGCTCCCCCGATCGTTGAGCCCACACTCGCGTTGGAGCGCGCGGGACCTTGAGCGTTAGCCAATATTGGTGAGAACTCGACCGCTTACGCGAGCGTCGTGTCGTTCACCACCCGAGCTCGGCTGGACTCCTCCCGTAGTCTGAGGTAATGACTGCCACCATGGTGGGAGAGCAGACGCGATGCAAAGCTTTGCGGAGGAATGTGGAGCGCAGCGCGCGGTCGTGCTGACCACACGCTCCAGGGGGGGCGCGGGGCTAACCTGCGTCTTGATAGCAATCCTTGCGGCGGGGTGCGAGCAGGCGCCGGACCTGATCCGGACCGATTCCGGTACCGGCAATGAGGTCACGGCGACGACCTCTGACCCCGCCACGACGCAGCCGGGGATGCTCGCCACAGGCTCCCCGAACGGGTCGCAGGCCGGTTCACAGAACCGCAAGCCACCCCCGGGCGCGGAGTCTGAGCCGGACGCAAAGCCTGGCCAGGAAGCCGAGTCTGAGCCGGGAGCAGAGGCAGGGGAGAATGGGGCCATGGCCGAGGCCTCCGCCGAGCCCGAGATGCTCTGCGAGCCTGAGGGCGGGGTTCGGTGTTCACCCGGTGGTGGTCGGAGCATGGATGTCTGCGAGGGAGGCGCCTGGAGTCCGGCCGATCCCTGCGCCGAAGGTGAAGTGTGCAGTCTTGAGGAGGACAGCGGCTCACCGACCTGTATCGCCGTCGCTGAGATTTGCCAGGGCAGCGCGGGGCAAAAGGTCTGCGATGGGGGCGGGGTCATGTACACCTGCGACGAGCGGGGCGTCGTCGAGGACATGGCTGCGTGCGCTAGCGCTCGCCATTGTCAGGAGGGCCTTGAACTGGGCACCTGTCCGGTGTGCCTGGCAGGCACCGAGGACGAGTTCATCTGCGACGGCGCAGAGCTGATGCGCTGCAGCGACGCGAGCGACGGCTATCTCCCTACGAAGACGTGTGAAACCGAAAGCCTGTGCAACGCGGTGGCGGGCGATTGCACGGATGCGGCGTGCAGCCCGGGCCAGAAGGTTTGCGACGGTGACGTCCTGAAGCAGTGCAACGCAGATCAAACCGCGCTTGAGGAGCTCATGACCTGTGAGCCCGGCCTGTGCGACGCGGAAGCGGGTGCCTGCGATGCGTGTGTACCAGGTGTCGCGGAGTGCGATGACGACAGCACAGCGCTCGTGTGCAATGACGATGGCACGCAGCTGGTACGCACGCCCTGCCCGTCGTCGACGCCAGCGTGTGGTGGCGCGGGAATGTGCCTGGAATGTGGCAAAGCGAGCGACTGTGGAAGGCCGAAAACGTGCCACGCGGTCGAGTGCACCGCAGGCGCGTGTGCCTCGCCCCCACTGTCGTCCGGAACCTGCTCTGGTTCCTTCGGAGACGGCTATTGCGTGAGGGGTTCCTGCGTCGAGTGCCGCAGCCGCAGCGACTGTGGGGCATCCGAGCCCTGCCACCGATGGCAGTGCAACTCCAACCGCTGCCAGTCCGTAGACGACGACAGCAAGTCCTGCACTCTCGGCGGCAAGAGCGCATTCTGCTCCGGGGGAGACTGCGTCCAGTGCCGAAACGCCTCGGACTGCGATGGCTCTGCCGGGACCTGTCACAAGTGGCAATGCAGCTCGAACAGCTGCAGGGCCGTCGACGACAACAGCAAGTCCTGTACCCTCGGCGGCAAGAGCGCATACTGCTCCGGGGGCGAGTGCGTCCAGTGCCGAAACCCGTCCGATTGCGGGCAGCCCGAGACCTGCCACAAATGGCAATGCAGTTCGAACAACTGCAACTCTGTTGTCGACGACAGCCGAACGTGCCGCCTCGACGGAAAGAGCGCCTATTGTTCCACCGGGGATTGTGTGCAGTGCCGAAGCCCCTCCGACTGCCCCGATCCCGACCCCGGCAACCCGTGCAAGGTCGCCAGCTGCAGTTCGAATGGGGGATGCGGCAGCACAAACGCCTCCACAAGCACAAGGTGCGACACGGGTTTCTGCGATGGGAGAGGTGGTTGCCGTTGTCGCAATGACTCCGACTGCCCAGGCTCCAACGTGTGTGAAGGCGGAGCCTGCGTGCGGCCAGTCTGCGGAGACGGAATCACCAACGGCACCGAAGAGTGCGATGACGGCAACGGGAGCAACACGGACGACTGCATCAACTGCAAGAGGGCCAAGTGCGGTGATGGCTACATCCATGCTCAGGATGAGGAGTGCGACCCGGATGCTTCAGGATGGGACAGCAAGTCGTGCTCTGATTCGGCCTGCCGCATCATTCTGTACGAGTCCTGCATGCAGACCACCCAATGCCACGGCAACTACCTATGCGACTTCGGCGGATGCTTTCCCCCCGCCCCGGCCAGTGGCGTCAACTGCTCGATTGCGGATGACTGTCCGACCATCCCTGGGTGGCCCCGAGCCTTTTGCGGAGGTCTAGGCGGTAGCTGCATCCTGCGGTGCGCAAACGGGAACCGGTGCCCCGCAGGTCTGACCTGTACAACCATCAACGGTGCACAGGGCTGCTACAATCCGAGCTGACACCTCATCGAGCCGTCCTTCTACTAGACCCCGTAGGTTCGCATCGTGCTGCAGGGCGCAAGCCTCCGCATACGCGCGTGCGGTACGCTAGCCACCGCAAAAGGAGGTTACATGAACGTCCGGACAATGACGACGATGGTGCTGGCGGGCTTTGCTGCCGGAGTTGCGTTCGCAAGTGCCTGTGGAAGCAACGGTACGGGGGGCGGCCTGGGTCTCGGCCCGAGCCCAGCCGCAGCCCAGACCGCCTGCGCGCAATACGAGATTCAGCAGTTTGACCCCATGGAGGTCGCCGAGCGCTACTGGGCGGGGGGTGTCATCGTACCGATTCCCCCGGGGTGGACCCCAATCTCCGAGGGCAACGGGATTCTCCTAGCCCGCTGTGCTCAGTGATAGGGAGGCCCAGCCGCGCTCGCTAGTCTCTCCCGAGCATGGCCATTTGGACGACCCTAGAAGCTAGCTGGTGGCAAGGTTGGCTGCGGCTGCCAGGTGGCGGCCGCGCTTCTTCTTGCGCCTCTTCTTCTTCCTGGTGGTCGGTGGCGGCGGAGCCTGGCGTTCCTCAGGCAGCACGACGTTGAGTTCCAGCACTTCGCCGTCATCCCGCTGCTCCACGTTGACGGTCACCAGGTCCAGATCTAGCTTTTCGTATTTGGCGACCACCGCCAGCAGCTCTTGCTGCAGCTGCGGCAGGTACGACGCGCCCACGCCGACTCTGCGTTCCCGGGCGACGATGATCTGCAGGCGATCCTTGGCGATGGCGGCAGTTGCAGACCTAGGTTTGAGGAAATCAAACATACCCATTGGCTTCACCCTGCAAACGCACTACGAGGTGAAGGCGAGAAGAAGCGCGAAAAGAAGCCTCGCTTCTCGGGTTCTAGGAACCGATGCGGCAGCGCCTCGCCGACAAACCGCTTCACGACATCCAAATAGGCCCCGCCTGCGTCCGTCTCGCTCTCCAGCACCACCGGCGCACCCTGATTCGACGCGTTGAGCACAGCCTGGCTCTCGGGAATCACCCCAAGCAGCTCGATGCCAAGTAGCTCCAGAATATCATCGACGCTCAGCATCTCACCGGAGGCTGCGCGCGCCGGGCTATAGCGCGTGACGAGCAAGTGCGTCTTGATGGGCTCACGACCTTCGATAGCGCGCTGCGTCTTGGCATCCAGCAAGCCGAGAATCCGATCGGAATCGCGCACGCTGCTGACTTCCGGATTGGTCACGACGATCGCTTCGTCCGCGTAGTACATCGCAAGCTGGGCGCCCTTCTCGATCCCGGCTGGCGAGTCGCACACGACATAGTCGAACCCCATCGTCCCGAGTTCCTTGACCACGCGGCCGACGCCCTCCAGGTCGAGCGCTTCTTTGTCGCGCGTCTGCGACGCTGGGAGAATGTGCAGATTCTCGACGCGCTTGTCCCGGATCAGCGCTTGCCGCAACGACGCCTCGCCCTTGACGACGCTGACGAGATCGTAGACGACACGACGCTCGCAGCCCATCACGAGGTCCAAGTTGCGAAGCCCAACGTCGAAGTCGATGGCCACGGTCTTGTAGCCTTCGAGCGCCATGCCGGCCGCAATCGACGCGCTTGTCGTTGTCTTGCCGACGCCCCCCTTGCCCGACGTCACTACAATCACCTTTGCCATCTTGAGTCCTCCTTCGCGTTCAGCGGCAGCACCTTGCGAGCGGGTGTTCGACCGCAGCCCTGATACAAACCGAAGCCCCGTTGGGAGGACAAATTTTCTGCAGGAATCTTGAATACTTACAAGATCCTACATGTACTCAAAGGTCGCCCACGACCAGGGTCTCTCCGTCAAGAAAGACCTGTGCGGGTTGCCCGCGGTAGGGTGCGGGCAGTTGCTCGGCTTGCAGGTACACACCGGCGATCGAGACAAGCTCGGCCTCAAGCCGCTGACAAAACACGCGCGCCTCCAGGTCCCCATGGGCGCCGGCCAGGGCCCGACCGCGCAACGGTCCATAGATGTGGATGTGACCGTCCGCGATCACTTCCCCCCCTGGGTTGACCGGCCCCAGCACGACCGCGTCCGTGCCCTCCGCATATACAACCTGACCGCCTCGCACCGGATGCCGCAAGGTCAATGCCTTGCCGGCCGCACTGACGGGCGACAAGTCTTCAGTCGCCGGCTCGCCCGTCTCCGAGCCCCGATGCGCTCGGCGCCCGCCGCCGCGCAAGGAAGCCAACCCCAGTGCGCGCGCCTCCGCCCGCCTCCTGTTGCTCGGATCGCACACCGCAACCGGCAACAGTCCGCCGGCCCGCAGCGCTCGCACCAGGTCGCCAAGGGATACCCCGGAAGGCCTCGCCGCCACCCGAAGGCCATCGCCCTCACCCACGGACCGATCCGTCGGGCCATCGATGCCGGACAGGTCGAGCGCCACCGGAGCGTCCTCAAATAGGTCCGGCGTGCGCGCGAGCATTTCCTGAAGAGCCACCCCAACCGCCGCCGGGTCGGCGCGCTCGATCTTGACCACCGTAAACGTCGAAACCATCCCACCCAGCTGCAGCGCGGGGGTCTCCGACGTAGGATCTGGTTCGTAAGCCTGCATGGGTCCCATCGTGGCGCCCGATCACCTAGCCGTCAGGCAGTATCGACCGATTGGGATACCATCGCTCGAAGGACCGTTGAGACCAGACCGGCGCACGCTCAAACCTACCCGGAATCGAAGCCCTTCGGGAACGGCGAGCACCGGAAAGGTGCACAATTCGTGTGGTCAGTGGCTCCAGAACCCCCTACTCAGGCCCGACGCCCACCACCGGGAAGATCGACAGGGCCCGTCCCTGGGCTTGGCCAGCCCCCGGACGGGCCCAGACCCTCTCCGACCGCCGTCTGCACCGACCGGCGGGCCCGATCACGCAGCCCCGCGCAGCAACCTCGCGTACAACCGTGCGCGGGCGAGCGGATTGAGCGGTTTGACCCAATCTCGACCGATGGCGGCCCAGTCCGGATCATCGGCACCCAAGCCCAGGGTCTCGAGATAGTGCTCGTCCACGATCAAGAACTGGTTCCGATAGGCCAGCAGATACCCGCCATGTTCGCTTCGGATCCTCCTGGCTTCATCGTAGTCGGCCGACCAGATGTTCCAGTGCACGCAGCAACGAGACGGCACGAGCAGCGTACCGAAATCCGGAACCTGCCCATCGGCCGAGAGCACGGTCCGCGCGTGGACCCAGTCGCGAAAGCCGTGTTCTCGCGCGACCACCCACAGACAGTGCTTGCGCTGCACCCGGTCCACCACCACGGACCCATCGAGGTCGGCCAATTCGGGGTGGGCACGCAGCCGACTGAGCGCCCCAGGGACCTCTTCGCGGGCCTCCCGGTGCAGGATCCGTGCGCGGGCCTTTAGGTCTTCCACTGCTTCCATCGCGTCCTCCTGTTCGGCCATGTCCCGCTCCGAATGGCCAGGGGATGCAATGAACGTCCCACGGTTGTTCTGTGTGCCGTCCGCCGTCGCGCCGTATGCCGACGGGCCGAGGCTGCAAGGTGTGAAGACTTTTGGCGGGCCAGGCGCCCTGCGCGCCTTCGGCAAGCTTGTCATCCCAACCGGGGACGCGCAAGGCCGCGCCACGTGCCCCCCCCTCCATTGGACAGAAGACCAGCAGAACCACGCCGTCTTCACCCGCTGAACACACCGGGTTACAACGCGAGCATGACCATCGACATGTACGACCAGGATCTCGCCCGACGTCCGGCCAATTTCGCGTCGCTCACGCCGCTGAGCTTCCTGGAGCGCGCCGCTTGTGTGCACCCCGACCGGGTGGCCGTGATCCACGGGTCCATCCAACGCACCTGGAGCGAGGTCTACAAGCGCTGCCGACGGCTGGCATCCGCCTTGGCGCGGCGCGGTGTCCAGCGTGGTCATACGGTCGCCGCCATGACCGCCAACACGCCCGAGATGTACGAAGCTCACTTCGGCGTACCGATGTGCGGCGCCGTGCTCAACGCCATCAATACGCGCCTCGATGCGAAAACGGTCGCGTTCATTCTGGACCACGCCCAGGCCCGCGTGCTGTTAACCGATCGAGAGTTCTCGGGCGTGGTCAAGGACGCGCTGGCACAGTGCTCGCGTGAGCTCCTGGTCGTCGACATCGACGATCCAAACTTCGACGGCGGACAGCGGTTGGGCACGCTCGACTACGAAGCCCTGCTTGCGGAGGGCGACCCGGACTACCCCTGGCAACCGCCGGTCGATGAATGGGACGCAATCAGCCTGAACTATACGTCGGGTACTACGGGCAACCCCAAGGGGGTCGTCTACCATCACCGGGGCGCCCACCTGAACTCGCTGTCCAACATCGTGTCCAACGAGATGCCCCTGGGCAGCGTCTATCTGTGGACCTTGCCGATGTTCCATTGCAACGGCTGGTGCTATCCATGGACGCTGGCCGCCCTGGCGGGTACATCGGTCTGCCTGCGCCAAGTGCGTGCGCCGGTGGTCTTGGAAGCGATTGCGACCCACCGGGTCAACTACCTGTGCGGCGCGCCCGTGGTCCTGAGCGGGCTCGCTCAGGCCGCACAGGAACTGAAGCCCCGGTTCGACCACCCGGTCACGGTGATGACCGGAGGCGCAGCACCACCGGCCGCGGTCATTGCAGCCATGCACGCGAACGGCTTCCGCGTACGGCACGTGTACGGCCTGACGGAAACCTATGGACCATCGGTCATCTGCGAGCCCCAGCCCGATTGGCGCGAACTGGGCGACGACGAGCTAGCTGACCGTATGGCGCGCCAGGGGGTGCGGAGCGTCGGCCTAGAGGAGCTGATGGTCGCCGATCCCGAGACGCTGAAGCCCGTTCCCGCCGATGGACAGACCATGGGAGAGATCCTGATGCGGGGCAACGTGGTCATGAAGGGCTACCTCAAGAATCCCAGGGCAAGCGAAGAGTGCTTCAGGGGCGGCTGGTTCCACTCCGGCGACCTGGCGGTGCGCCACCCGGACGGCTACGTGCAGATTCGCGACCGTTCCAAGGACATCATCATTTCTGGAGGCGAGAACATCTCGAGCATCGAGGTCGAGGGCGTGCTGTTCAGGCACCCGGACGTCATCGATGCCGCGGTGGTCGCGGCCCCCCATGAAAAGTGGGGCGAAACCCCCTGCGCCTTCGTCACCTTGCGAGAAGGCGCACAGCTGACGACCGAAGGGGTCATCGCCTATTGCCGCGAGCATCTGGCACATTTCAAGGCGCCCACCCTGGTGGTCTTCGGGCCGATCGCCAAGACCGCCACCGGCAAGGTGCAAAAGTTCAAGCTACGGGAGCTCGCGAGGGAAGCTGCAAAGTAGCCATCCCTTCCAGCCCGGATCATGGTCGACTTCGGCGTCGGATCGCGCAGGGGTTCGGCTTCACAGGCCTTTCGACGACCGACGGGAATACTGGCCTGTATTTTCTAGGGCGACGAAAGGCCTGTGGAGCCGAAGGACAAGCGAGGTGGCGTCGAAGTCGACCATGATCCGGGCTAACCCGGGGCGTCCACATCAACGTGGACGCTCGCAAACACCACATCGCCCTCCGATAGCAGGCGCGCCTCTACCGCTTCAGCGACGTCGTGGGCCTGACGAACCGAGAGGGTATCGTCGACCACGATATGGAGCGAAACCTCAAGGCGCACCCCGTCGTAACGCGCGGTCAGCCCGTGGACCGAGTCCACACCCGGGACGCGCTCCGCGACCGCCTGCAACTCCGACACCCGCTCCGGCGGTGCTGCCTCACCCATCAGAAGTCGAACGTTCTCCTGAGCCAGGGACAGACCCGCTGCGGCGATCCACAGAGCAACAGGAATCGCCAACCACGCGTCCCATCCCGCCCAGCCGAAGCGGGTGGCCAGAAAGCCCAGAAGCGCCAAGCCGCTCACCAGGGTGTCGTTGCGGGCATCCACTTGCAGAGCTCGCAAAGCCGGGCCACCCCCAGCTCGATGAGCACGACCAGCAGCCACGCTCATCACCAGGCGGGCCACGAACTTGAGCGTGAACACGAAGGCCACAGGCCAATCCATCGTAGGAGAGGAACCTGCTCGGATGGCAGCGATCGACGCGCTCAACACCTGGAACGAGAGCACGCCCGTCATCATCGCTGCAAATAGGGCGGCCAGGGGCTCGGCTCGCTGGTGGCCCCTCGGGTGATCCTCGTCGGCGGGGCGAGCGGCAAGCGTGAGTGAGTACAAGAGCGCCAGGGCAGTCAGGGAGTCGGCAACACTGTCAGCAGCCTGGGCAAGGCCGAGCTTCGTCCCACGAGTGAACCCAATCCAGGTCAGCGGAATCGCAAGGACAACACTTATCAGCACGTTGAGGCCCGTCAGACGACGACCCGCGCGCGCACTGTGAAGAGAACCGTTGCCTTGCATGCCCAGAAACCCTGCTTCTCCCAGCTCGTTTTCTCTAGGAAAGGGCGCGTGCCCTCTCCTCGATGGACACTGACCTGAAACTTAGGCTGCCACGTCGAACAGAGGGACGACCTTCAGTCCGAGA
>JAPPOR010000214.1 GCA_028817905.1 Myxococcales bacterium | reverse complement strand
CGGCCTGGTCGCCACCCGGCATGTCGCCACACGGCATGCCGCCACCCTGCATGTCCCCACCGGCCGTGTCGCCGCCCGGCATGTCGCCGCCCGGCATGTCGCCGCCCGGCATGTCGCCGCCCGGCATGTCGCCACCGGGCATGTCCCCACCCGGTCCCGGCTGCGCCATGTCTCCTCCACCGGGTGTGGCCGCATCATCCTCGCCGCAAGCGCCGCTTCCGACCATCATCGCGATCGCCGTCGCGGTCGCCGCGACTGCTAGCTTTGTGTGTTCTGTCATCAACCTCTTCTCCCTTCGGCGCGTGGGGTCGATCGGCCGTTTCACATCATTTCGATCCACGTGCGGACGGCCGTGATCAGCTCGGTGTTCGGAAGCTCCACCGCCGTGGGTGGCATTCCGTCCTCGTCGCCCGGTGGCAGTTCCATCCGGTAGAATAGTTGGCTCTGATCCGGGGCGCCCGCCGCGATCCGCTCCGGAAGGTCGCCCAGCGCATTGTCCACGGCGACTCCTACGGCCGTCATGTACGCGGGCGCCTGGGTGGGGTCCGTCGAGCCCCCGTAGGGCAAGGTCAGGATCAGACCATCGGCCTTGTCGAACACCTCCAGGTGCTCGGGCGTGTGGCAGGAGCCACAGTTGGCGTGCATGCCGCCCAGGGCGTTGAGAGCGGTCGGATCGCTCGGCAGGGTGGGGGGCCCAGCCGGGGGATTCGTGAGTCGCCCCTCGGCCATCAGGCTTTGCACCGTCATGTCCCCATCGTCATGCCACAACTGAAGCGCGCTGATGCCCAGCAGGCGGTCGGGTTGGCCCAGGTGGCAGCTGTTGCAGAGTGTCGTGCCCGGCACGTCGTGGGGGGTGCCGCGGGCGTTTTCCATGCCCAGGTCGTCGGCGTCCGCATCGCTGCCGTCCTCACGCCAGATGTAGGCGATCAACTCCCAGCCCTCGTCGGTCTTTTCGACCAGCCGAGTCTCCACGCGCACGCCATCGCGCGTGAACTCCTTCCAGGCCTTGGTACCCACCGGGAAGCGCCACTTGTCCATGTCGCTGGTGTCGATCTGGGTCCCTTCAGGCAGATAAAACCAGCGGCGCTTCTCGGCTCCATCCGACCACAGTTCAAAGCGGGGCCGGTAGGTGACCACTCCGTCTGCCAGGGTCTCGCTTCCGATGTCCGCGTAGAGCCCTGTCTGGGAGAGCAGGGCCGGGGGGCTTTCGATCTCGGGTTCGGGGGCGGCGGCGTCGGGCGTGTCGGAGGCGTCCGGTTCGGGGGCTTGACCCCCGCTATGCGCGTCGGGCTTCGGGCCAGGGTCTGGATCCAGGCTGGCGTCTTGCCCATTTCCCATCGGCATGCCGTCGTCCCCGTTGGTTTTCGGTGGTTCAACGACCATCATGGGCGGGGATGCGCCTGGGGCCTCCGGCATCGCGCCATCAGCGGTTTCGCCACAGCCCGCGCCCCACACAAACAGCAGTGCTGGGCACCACGCCGGCCGCATCCAGGTCCGAATCGAAGACATCGACAAAGCACCCACCTCGTACCTTGCACCCTAGCCCGCATCCACCACCAAATCACGCGCCCTCGCACAACTGATCGACTCCGTAGAGGCGCGCCCCAGGGAAGTTTCCGGGGTCGCTGCAGTGGTGCGCGGGCGGCGGCGCTTCCATTGCTCGGTTGTCCCGGTGGTTCCTATGCGTTCGCTGGTCAGTTGGTTAGCATCCAGCCATGGATGTCAGTGAAGCGTTGCATGCGCGGACGTCGATCCGTGCGTACTTGCCCGATCCGGTTTCGGAGAGCCAGGTTAGGCACATTCTCGACGAGGCACGATGGGCGCCTTCGGGGGGCAATCTCCAGCCCTGGAAGGTGATCGCAGTGGCGGGGGCTGCGCGGCAGGCAGTGACTGACCTGGCCTCCCGCGTGCTAGCGGAAAACCCAGCCGGTGAGACGGAGGATAGGCCCGTCTATCCGCCCAACCTGTGGGAGCCCTATCGCACCCGCCGCTATGCGCTCGGCGAGGACATGTACGCGCTGCTGGGCATCCCGCGCGAAGACAAGGCCGGGCGCCTATCTCGGTTCGCTGCCAACTTCGAGTTTTTTGGCGCGCCGGTGGGATTGTTTTTTGCGCTCGATGGCCGCATGGGTATCAACCAATGGGCACACGTCGGCATGCTCATGCAGTCGATCGCGCTCGTCGCGACCGAACTGGGCCTGGCCACCTGTATGCAGGAATCGTGGTCGGCGGTGCATCGGTCGCTGGCCAAGCACTTCCAGCTCCCGGAGCACGATGTGATCTATTGCGGCATGGCCCTGGGTCACGCCGACCCGAACCATCCGGTCAATCGCCTGCGCTCGACGCGCGTCGAGGTCGATGAGTTCGCCACCTTTCAGGGCTTCTAGCCCGGATCATTCATGACTTCGACGCCGGCTCGCTTGTCCTTCGACTCCACAGGACTTTCGCCGCCCTAGAAAATACGGG
>JAPPOR010000277.1 GCA_028817905.1 Myxococcales bacterium | reverse complement strand
CCGGAAACCGTTGTCGCTTGCAGCGCATCCCCGGAGCGCGGCAGCGCGACCTAGCGACCTTGTCCAGACGCATCCATTCCAGGCAACGCGATCAAACTTGACGCAAACGCCCACGAACCGCTGACTCAAGGTCGCTAGCTATATGTCTATTTGCGTGCGGTCGCGGGTGCCGGACTTGGGGGTTCGCCTGCGCTTGCTTTGCTTGGCGGCGCGGCTGTCGCGATAGGCGCAGGCTCCGCGGACGAGCTTGCCCAGGTCCGCTTTGAGGTCGGCGTAGTCGCAGTAGGCTGCCAGACTGTTGTGGAGGCTCTCGGCATCGGGGAATCGGTCCTGCGGGTTGCGGGCGAGTGCCTTGAAGACGAGCTCCTGCAGGACGTCATCGACGTCTGCCCCAAGCGCGGCCATCGAGGGAACGCTGGCAGCTTGGATCAGCTTGACCGTGTCGTAGTCGGTGTCACCCCGAAACAATTTTCGCATCGTTAGCATTTCCCACAGGATGATGCCGACCGCGAAGAGATCGGAGCGTGCTTCGATGGGCTCTCCAAGGGCCGCCTCGGGTGAGAGGTAGCTGAACTTACCCTTGATCAGACCTGGCTCCGTCATCGTACGCTGCTGGTTCGAGCGCACGAAGCCGAAGTCGCAGAGCTTGACAGCCCCCTTGCGACCCAGAAGCACGTTCGGAGGGGTTACATCGCGGTGGACGATGCCCAGTGTTTGTCCGTGGTCGTCACGAAGCCCGTGCAGGTATCTGAGCCCAGCTGCGATGCGCATCGCGATGTGCACTGCCTCCGCTCGTGAGAAAACCTGCCCGCGCGCCGAAAGTATCTCCCTCAGGCTAGCAAGGTCGAGACCGTCCACGAATTCCAGCACAGCGAACGCATGACCTTGCGTCGTGCCATAGCCCAGCGTGGAGATGACGTTTGGGTGCTTGCACCGCAGGCCCAGCTCGATCTCATCGTCGAGCATGCCCGTCATCGCTCCGTCGTCTCGAAGCCGCGGCAGTACGCGCTTGAGCGCAACGCGCTGCGGTTTTCTGCCAGGCAGGTGGCGTTCGGCCAAGAAAACCTCCGCCATTCCACCTTCAGCTAGTTTCCGAAGCACCCGGTATCGGGGTCTGTCTAAAGCCTTCTCAAGCTTTTCCACTGCACAATCGCGGTAGCATAATCGAGGGGAGACGGCAGCGTAGCATCAACTGTGGCCCTTGAAACCCCGGGGGGAGCGCCGCTTATTCGACGGATCGCTCGACTTGCAGGCCGGATCCGAATGGCGTGCGCGGACCTGTGGGTCGGCAGTGTCGCCGCGCTGTGACTTGGCGGCAGCGTTCCAACATGCTTCGATGCTGGGATGGGCGTGCATGGGCTCCAACGGGACGGTCTTGAACCGAGGTTTTCGGGCCGGTTTTCGAGTGCTTACCTGGTTGCGGTCGCGGTTGCCTGGACCCTGCTGTCGACCGGCTGCTCGGATGACCCCGGCTCAATGGGTCCCGCCGGATCGGGACCCGTATCGGGGGATGCCTCGACGATTGGCGAAGGGGTTGGCGAAGGGGTTGGCGAAGGGGTTGGCGAAGGTGGACCCGAACAATCCACTGAGGGTCCGGCGAATGGGGGGCAAGACGCGGGCACCTGCCCCCATGTCCCGGTGGAGTCAGCCGAGCCAACCAGCGCCGCTCACGTGAACGATCCCGTGTACGACGACGCCGCACCCTTGGGAGGCGATCACGGCAACTGCTGGGCCGACTATGGGATCTACGAGGAGCCTCTGGAGCCCGCCCGATGGGTCCACAATCTCGAGCACGGCGCCGTCGTCGTACTCCACGCGTGTGAGGAGGGCTGCCCTGCCGAACTTGAGGCGTTGCGAGCCTTCGTTGACGCACACGAACGGACCATACTGACCCCGGCACCTGGACTGGCCACCCGTTTTGCGATTGTGGCATGGGGTCACCGGCTGCTTGTGGACTGCCTGGATATCCGGCAATTCGAGACCTTCTATTCCGACCACTTCAATCAAGGACGCGAGGACGTCGCGAGCGGCGCCCCGCAGGGATGTTGATCTCGCCGCCGTCCGGTAGGTGGAGGTGGAGGGTGCCCGAAGGCCGCGCAGCCCGCAGGGGCGCGTTCGGGCTGGGGGTCGTTGGAGCACTTGAAATAGCGCCGCTACTCCTTCCGGGCCATCTGCTAGCAGATGGACCCGCCACCCGCTCCGGCATCCTCGGGAATGCACTTCCGTGCTGCATCGGGGCACTTGTGCGGACGGCGCCCGCCGGCGATGGTATTGGATTGGGCCGAGCCCTCGCGAGTCACCATGGCAGCACCCGAAGACCCCATCGCAGAAGTAGAGTCAGCCTTGGGGTACCACTTCGGTTCGCGCGAGTTGCTCGTCGAGGCACTCACGCATTGTTCGTACGCTAACGAGCATCCCCATCTGGCACCGGTAGACAATGACCGGCTTGAGTTCCTCGGGGATGCGGTTCTGCAGTGGGCGGTATCGGCGCTCCTATGGGAAACCTTCCCCGAGGCGGAGGCGGGTGAGATGACGCGCCGGCGAGCAGACCTGGTCTGCGCGGCGGGCCTGGAGCGGGTGGCCCGCCAGGTGGGCATTGACCGAGCGATGTTGTTGGGCAAGGGCGAAGAGCGCTCGGGCGGTCGTGACAAGCCCCGGTTGCTGTCCAGTGCGCTGGAGGCCTGTGTGGCGGCTGTGTTTCTAGACGGTGGGACCCATGCGGTCACTGCCCTTGTCCGGGGTCTGTTTTGCAGCGAGCTAGAGCGTTGGGCCCCCGGTGAGCGTGACTTCAAGACTCGGCTGCAAGAGGCTGTTCAGCAGCGCGGCGGCGATCTTCCTCGCTACCGCGTCCAGAGTGTGACCGGGCCGGACCATGAGAAGCTTTTCGAGGTCGCCCTGATTCTCGACCGGGAGGTCATCGCGACCGGTCGTGGCCGCTCAAAGCTCGATGCCGAGCAGCGGGCCGCGCAACGGGCTCTGGAAGTGCTGGCAGACGTCGACCAGGCACTCTGCGAGTAGCTAGACGATACGGGGAGCGTTCCCGTCGGTCGTAGGCCCTGGGAAGCCGAACCCTGCGCGAGTCCGACGCCGAGGTCATGAATGCTCCCGGGCTAAAGGGGGATCGTCGAGCTGTATGCCAGCAGCAGGGTCACGGGGCCACGTAGTAGTCGATAGTTGCCGAACGTGTCTGACTGGTTGTCGCCGCCCAAGAGGTTGGCGTCGTGAAACATCATGCGGACCGCGATCATATCGTCGCGCCGAACCAGGCCGGCGCGTGTCAAGAACGTGAAGCCAACGTTGAACTGGTTGATGGTCTTGCCATACAACGAGTAGTTCATGTGCTGCCACATCGGTGCAAACGCACCCCAGTCCTTGTGCTTCAGAAACAGCATGACGTTGGTCGTCAGTAGGTTTCCGTCCCGAACGATCGCGTTCTGGTAGTCGTAGAACCCTTCGGGCGCTCCGGAGGCGCGAAAGAAGCTCTGGGCCACGAACAGCGAGTAGTCGTTGAAGGGCAGCAGCAGTTGCCCGCGACCCTCCCAGTACGGAAAGGTTTCCGGTTGGAAGTCGCCCGCGAAGTCTTTCACACGCAGCTCGCGGCGGTCGCACGGGTCGCCTTCCTTGCATGCCATCCCGCGCCACACGCTCTGGCCTCCTACGTCCATTCCCAACGAGAGAACGACCAGCCGTAGGTCGAAACCCACCGCGCCCGAGGCGAAGGGCAAAGCCACCAGGGCCGTCGCCCGAGGCGTCAACTGGTTGGCGCTGCCATAGATCTGAATCTCCTGGTCGAGCGTCGCCTGGACCGCGCCCAGCAGAAAATCAAGCGTCAGGTACGTACCCTCATCACGGGGCGCCGAGACGCGCCAGTCGCGTGGCTGGCCGGCGAAGGCGCTGGCCGGTGCCAAGAGCCCGAACGCGACCATCAGCAGTAACCCAACAAACCCCTGAGGAATCCGCATGGGCCCGGAAGCTAGTCCGGATCCGCCTGGCGGGCAATACCCGAAAACCCAGTTTCTGAGGCCTGTTAGCCGCCTTTCTAGCGGGTTAACTTGCAAGCTCTATGCGGGCCAAAGCCCAGTCGAGATCGCGTTGTGCTTCGCGGTGTTCCGGGTCGCCGAACTCACCCTTGAACGTGCGCAGGCGCTCCTGGGCGGCTTCTAGGTCCCTCTTGGCGTCGTCCAGGTCCACGTCGCTCTGGGTCGCGTAGAATTCGGTGATCAATCGGACGTGGGTGGCGTCGGCCTCGGCAAAGCCGCCGCCGATCGCAGCGCGCTCTTCGGTACCGTTCTGCCGATACTTCAGGATCCCTGGCTTGACGGCCGCGAGGATCGGCAGGTGCATGGCAAGCACGCCGAACTCCCCAGCGACTCCTGGCACCTGCACCGACTCGCTGTCCGTGCTCAGGGCCCTACCCAGTGGCGTGGCTACCTCCAGTGAGATGCTCTGAGCCACATCAACCCTCCATCAGCTTCTTGGCCTTTTCTTTCGCCATCTCGATGTTGCCGACGAGGTGGAAAGCCTGCTCGGGCAGGTCATCGAGCTTTCCGTCCAGGATCTCCTCGAACGACTCGATGGTTTCTTCTAGTGGCACCAGCTGTCCCGGAATATTGGTGAACTGCTCAGCGACGAAGAATGGCTGGGAAAGGAACTTCTCGACCTTGCGTGCGCGCTCCACGGTCAGCTTGTCCTCCTCGGAAAGCTCGTCCATGCCAAGGATGGCGATGATGTCCTGCAAATCCTTGTAGCGCTGGAGGGTCTGCTGCACACGGCGTGCGCACGTGTAGTGGCGGTCCCCCAGGATCTGGGGATCGAGCATCGTAGAGGTGGAGGAAAGGGGGTCCACCGCGGGGTAGATTCCCTTCTCAGAGATGGCACGCGAGAGCTCCGTCGTGGCGTCCAAGTGGGCGAAGGTGGTGGCTGGCGCCGGGTCGGTGTAGTCGTCGGCCGGGACGTAGATCGCCTGCACCGACGTAATCGACCCCTTATTGGTGGAGGTGATGCGTTCCTGCAGAGCGCCCATCTCGGTGCCGAGTGTGGGCTGATAGCCGACCGCGCTTGGAATGCGTCCAAGCAGGGCGGACACCTCCGAGCCGGCCTGGGTGAAGCGGAAGATGTTGTCGACGAACAGGAGGACGTCTTGGCCTTCCTCGTCGCGAAAGTGCTCAGCCACCGTCAACGCGGAGAGCGCAACGCGGGCGCGAGCGCCCGGTGGCTCGTTCATCTGCCCATACACCAGCGCAGCTTTTGAAATGACCGGTTCGCCGCTGTCCAGAAAGGACTCGTTCATCTCCAGCCACAAGTCATTTCCTTCCCGGGTTCGTTCACCCACGCCAGCGAAGCAAGAGACGCCACCATGTGCCTTTGCCACGTTGTTGATCAGCTCCATGATCAAGACCGTCTTGCCTACTCCGGCGCCTCCGAAGAGACCGATCTTACCGCCCTTGCGATAGGGAGCCAGGAGGTCGATGACCTTGATGCCGGTCACGAATACCTCCGCCTCGGTGCTCTGGTCAGTGAACTTGGGCGGGTCCTTATGGATAGGCGATGTCCGCTTGGCCTGCACTGGCCCGCGCTCGTCGACGGGTTCACCGACCACATTGAGGATGCGTCCGAGGCACTCTGGCCCGACCGGCATTGCGATCGGGTTGCCGGTGTTCCGTACGTCCATGCCGCGCACGAGACCTTCGGTCGAGTCCATAGCGATCGCGCGCACGCCGCTTTCCCCGAGATGCTGGGCGACCTCGAGCACAAGATTGTCTTGCTGGTCGCTGATGGCGGGATTGGTGACGCGTAGCGCCGTCAACAGGGCGGGCAACTGTCCGGGCGGGAAGTCCACGTCCACAACTGGACCAATGACCTGGGAAATCTTGCCGCTTTGAAGCTCTGACATGATCGGAATTCCTCTGCTTCTAACTGGTCGAAGGCATGCTTATGCGTTGAGTGACTCGGCGCCGCTGATGATTTCCGTCAGCTCGGTGGTAATCGCGGCCTGGCGGGCACGGTTGGCCTGCAAGGTCAGGCTGTCGATCATCTCTTTGGCGTTCTTGGTTGCGTTGTCCATCGCGGTCATGCGTGCGCCGTGTTCGGAAGCAACCGACTCCAGGAGCGCCCTGTAGATCTCCACATTCACGTAGAGCGGAAGTAGGGTGTCCAGGATCTCTCCCTGGCTCGGCTCGTAGATGTAGTCCGCCGTGCCTTCCATCCGGTCGGGAGACATCGGCTTGATAGGCAACAGTGGCTCCACCACGACCTGCTGGCTGATCGCGCTCTTGAACTCGTTGTAGACCATGTAGACCGCATCGAGCTTGCTGCTCGAGTATGCGCTGATGACTGCGCCGCCGATTTCCGAGGCTTTCTCGTAGCTGAGGTCCTCGAAGACGTTGCTGAAAGTCTGTCCGAGGTTCACGGAGCGGCGCCGGAAGAAGTCGCGACCCTTGGTACCGATGGCGACGACCTCTACCTGCTTCCCATCTTCGATCAGTCTGTTGTACTGCTTGTACGCTTCCTTGGTTAGCTGAGCGTTGAAGGCGCCTGCCAAGCCGCGGTCGCTGCTCAGCGCGATCAGCATCACGTGCTTTTCTTCGCGCCTTGCCAGCAGCGGGTGCGTGTCCTCGTCATCGATGCGGGCCGCCAGGGCCGACAACATGTCAAGCGTGGACAGGGCGTACGGCCGCATGCGCGTGATGTTTTCCTGGGCCTTGCGCAGCCTTGCCGCTGCTACCAGGTACATCGCTCGCGTGATCTTCTGGGTGTTCTTGACCGTCGCGATGCGCTTGCGGATTTCCTTGAGGTTCGCCATTGGCTAGGGCCTCACTTCTGGTCGGCGTCGAAGACCTCGGCGAATGCATCGAGGGCGTTTTTGAGCGCCCCTTCGACGTCATCGTCGAGCTTCTTCTTCTCGTTGAGGGCATCCAAGACGCTCTTCTGAGATGTCCGCATGTAGTCGAGCAGTTCGCTTTCGTACCGCGCGATTTCGGTCGTCGGGATTTGGTCGATATAGCCGTTGTTGCCGGCATAGATGATCACAACCTGCTCGATCGTGTCCATCGGAACGTACTGCCCCTGCTTGAGCACCTCGTACAAACGCTCGCCACGGGCCAGCTGGCGCTGAGTTGCGGGATCCAGGTCGGAGGCGAACTGGGCGAACGCCGCCATCTCACGGTACTGGGCAAGGTCGAGTTTCATGGTGCCTGCGACCTGCTTCATCGCCTTGATCTGGGCCGAGCCACCGACGCGCGACACCGAAATGCCGACGTCGATTGCCGGGCGCTGACCAGAGCGGAACAGGTCACTTTGCAGAAAGATCTGCCCGTCTGTGATCGAGATGACGTTCGTCGGGATGTACGCGGACACGTCACCCGCCTGGGTCTCAATGATCGGGAGAGCCGTCAGCGACCCGCCCGAGTCGGCCAACATCACGGCTTCGAAGCCGGAGCCTTTCGCCTCCGCCGCCTTCTTTGCGTCCTTGCCGGCATCCGCTCCGAGGAAGTAGTTGTCTGCCTTGGATACGTCGGCAGGACGGACCGGCTTCTCGCCCTTCGGCACAACCATCCATTCCTCGGCGAGCTTTGCGGCGCGCTCGAGTAGGCGGCTATGCACATAGAAGACGTCGCCCGGGTACGCTTCGCGCCCCGGCGGGCGACGAAGCAACAACGATAGCTGTCGGTACGCTGTCGCCTGCTTGGACAGATCATCGTAGATGATGAGCGCATGACGGCCGGTGTCGCGGAAATACTCGGCCATGGTGCAACCCGAGTAGGGCGCGATAAACTGTAGTGGAGCCATCTCGGAGGCGCCGGAGCAAACCACGATCGTGTAGTCCATGGCGCCGTGGTGCTTCAACTTCGCGACCACCGATGCCACCGTCGATTGCTTCTGCCCGATGGCGACGTAGACGCAGATGACGTCCTTGCCCTTCTGATTGATGATCGTATCGACCGCGACGGCGGTCTTGCCCGTCTGACGGTCGCCGATAATCAGCTCACGCTGGCCGCGGCCGATGGGGATCATCGCATCGATCGCCTTGATGCCCGTCTGCATCGGCTGCGCCACAGGTTGGCGCTTCATGATGCCGGGCGCTTTGATTTCCACGCGGTGCCGCTGAGAGGTTTCGATGGGACCTTGGCCGTCGATCGGCTCGCCGAGCGAGTTGACCACGCGTCCTCGCATGGCATCGCCGACCGGAACGTCGAAGATGCGCCCGGTGCGCTTGACAGTGTCGCCTTCGCGAATCTCGCGGTCGGCACCCATCAACGCCACGCCGACGTTGTCCGCATCCAGGTTGAGGACCATGCCCATCAGGCCACCTGGGAACTCCACGAGCTCACCTGCCATGGCGCTGTCGAGACCGTAGACACGGGCGATGCCGTCTCCGACCGTCAGAACGGTGCCCGTCTCCATCACCTCGACGGTCTTGTCGTAGGACGCGATCTGTTTCTGGATAATCCGCGAAATCTCTTCGGCGCGCAGTTGCATCCGGTACCTCAAAGGAAAGGGTTCTGTTCTCTTCGCATGTCGGGAAAGTTACCCTAGGAGCTGTTCCTTCAGCTCCGAGAGTTGGTGCTTGATGCTGCCGTCGAACACCTGGTCGCCGACCCGGGTCACGACCCCCCCGATCAGGCTCGGGTCGAGTTTGCGAACAACGACCACGTCCTTGCCCGTGACCCGCTTGAGGGTCGCGGTAAGTTCTTCGAAGTAGCTGTCAGGCAGATCGCCAGCCGTCGTGACTTCGGCGCGGATGCGGCCCGAGAGAGCTTCGGCGTTGGCATCGAAGGCCGCCGAGACCTCGTCCACGTGGCGCAGGCGGTTGCGGTCTGAGAGCAACAGCAGCGTGTCACGCACAATCGCGTGCATGCCGCTACTTTGCGCGATGTCCCGCAGAATGTCCCTGCGTGCCTGGCCGCTGACGCCAGGGTTTTCGAACACGTTTTGTAGGGTCCGGTTGTCCGTGAACGTGCCCGCGAAGTCGCGCAGGTCTTGGCCCACCTGATCGACGGCGTTCTGCTCACTTGCGAGCGCGAACACCGCATGGGCGTAGCGTCTGCCGATCACCGAGATGCTCATGTGCGATCCTCCGTGGCGCTCAACGCATCCCGGTAGGCGGTCGCGAGGCGGGCCTGATCGTCGGTGCTAGTTTGCTGATGCAGCAGCGTTTCAGCGGCTGCGACGGCTGCCTCCACCACGTCCTTTCGCACCTGTTGGGCGAGCTCCTCGCGGTGCCGGGCGATCAGCGCTTCGGTTTCTGCCCGCATGCGAGTGCTGGCCTCTTCGGCCTCCGCCAGAATGCGCTGTCGCTCTGCCTCGGCGGCACGCTTGCCGTCTTCGCGCAACTTCTCGATATCCGTGTCCATCGTTTGGAGACGTTCCGTGTATTCCTTGTAGACCGCCTCGGCCTTCGCCTTGAGCTCCGCGGCCTCCTTCATGCCCTGTTCGACCCGGTCCCTGCGCTCGTCGAGGAACGCCTGAAGTGGGCGTCCGGCCAGCTTCCGGATCAGAAAGATCAGCAGGACAAAGTTGACGATTGCACCCCAGAACTCGAGCTTCCCCAGCAACTCGGACACGGTGACGTGTCCGTGGCCACCGCCACCGGCCTCGGCCAGCGTTAGCGAAGGGAGAAGCAACAGCAAGAGGAGGCTGGCGGGAACCAAGCGCCCGAGATGCGGGTTGGGTGAGCTGTGCTGCATCATCAGTGGATACCCCGGCGCAGGAGCTTCTCGGTGATCTCGCGGGCCAGCGTTGGCACCTGCGCCTCGGCCGCGGAGCGCGCGTGCTTGGCTTCCAGGTCGAGCTCGGCCTTCGCCGAGTTCAGCGCTTCGGCGCTCTGCTTGCGGGCGCGATCGGTCAGCTCTCGAGCAAGCTTCTGCGCTTCGGCCCGTTGGGTGTCTCGCTGCAAGCCTGCCTCGCCCTTGACCTGCCGCAGCTGAGACTCGAAATCCGCTTTCTTTTCGGCGATTTCTGCCTCCATGCTCGCGGCCTCCTCGCGCGCGCCGCCAATCGCGGCGTCGCGCGCATCGATGACCTTCATCACGGGCGAAAACACCAAACCCTTCAGGATGAAGAAGGCGACGAAAAAGATTCCCAGCTGTACTAGGAGAGTGCCGTCCAGGTCGATCGGCGACCCGCCGGCAAGTAAGACGCCCATTGGGACAAGTGCCAACATCCACGCTCCTTCACTTCCTTCACGCCTAAACCGGGCAGTAGGGTCGGGGCTAGGGCTCGGACAAGAGCCCGTCCGGGGAATCGGACGAGCACCGTAGAAGCGCGCGCGGAATACCAGCGCCCCTCTAGCTAGTCAAGGATTGCCGGCCGTTCGAGCGGCTGTGGCACGAACGATACATTGAAGACGGCCTACCTGTGGCCCCGGGCGCATTGTGCGGGCGGAGGTTTCAGCCCGCCTTGAGCCGCTTGCGCAACGCACCGATGGTCTGCTTGGAAGCCTTTTCGTTTTCGCGGCTCACCAGTGAGGCAGGCAGGGGAACCTTGGGGTCCACGAGGATCTGGAATGCGACACGAGTACGGTGGGCGTCGATGGGGGTGATTTCCCAGGTGGCCTCCATGTGGTCCAGGTTGCCCTTCATCATGTGGGCTTCGATCACGCGTGTGCGGCCGTCGGTTTGGCGCGGGGCGATCTTCAACTGGGCCCAGATGGTTAGGGTGTCGCGTGCGACCCCTGCTTCCATGTAGACGAGGGCTTTCGAGCCGCGCTGGGAAAGCACCCGAGAGGCTCGGAAGTGGGGAAGGAACTCGTGGTAGGCGCCATAGTCCGAGACCACGCTCATGACGCGGGAAAGGGGGGCCTGGACGACGCCTTCCGCCCGGCCCCACCGCACGCTGGTTCCCGGGTGCTCAAGGCTGGTGACACGTATTTCGTCGGGGCCGGTTCCTGGCTGCTGGTCCGCTGTCGCGTGATGAGGACGCCACATGGCGCCCACAACGATCGTCGAGACCGCCAGCACCCAGGACAGGGTGCCGCTTCCCTCTTGTCTGTTGCCGGCCTCTCGCATCAGTTTCCTCTGACGACGGCCCAGCTGCAGGATTCAACTCTCGGTGTCCGAATCGTCCTCCAGGACCACGACGTCTGGGCTCTCGTCGTCTTCCTCGAGCATCAGGCACTGCCCCTCGAACACAACGCCTTTGTCCATATATAGCTGAGGCGCGCGGATGTTGCCGTGCACTTTTGCAGGCGCATACAACTCGACCAAGCGGGTAGCGGTGACATCGCCCCACAGTTCGCCACCCCGTAGGATGAGGGTACCGACGTGAAGGTCAGCTCGAACTTGTGCCCCTGTACCTAAAATTAGGACATCCGGTGTACGGATCTCTCCCTTGAAGGCACCGTCGATGCGCACGCGACCTTCAAAAGCGAGCTTTCCTTCGAATTCGGCCCCGTGTCCCAGGAGCGCCTGCAACTCCCCGATGCCAGTCAGGTCGGTTTGTTCCGTGGTCGCCATCGCTAGGGTCGGTCCTCTTCGATGCGAAGCACATGGGTGGGCTCCACGACCTCGGGAAGTGCGTCGATTCGCTCCACTGCGCGACGGACGCCCCCTTCGCCGGCAGGGTGGGTGAGCATCACGACCGCGGTCGGTCGGTCGCCCTGTCCCTCTTGAACCATCTGCTCGATCGAGACGTGTTCGTCACCGAGCAGCCCCGCCAGCCGTCCCAGCACCCCGCTCTCGTCGCGGACTGAGAACCGGAGGAAGAACCGGCATTCATGGTCGGAGAGGTCCTGGACCAAGGCGGGCTCGGCCCCCCGCGCCGTATGCTGGACCCGGCCACGGGCCTCGCTGCGCAGGTTGCGGCCCACGTCCACGATATCGCTGACCACGCTCACCGCGGTAGGTAGCGCGCCCGCGCCGAGGCCAGAGAGCATACTGGGCCCAACGGCGGCGCCGTCGATGTAGATAGCGTTCAAAGCGCCGCCGATGCTGGCAAGGACCTGTCGGCTGCCGATGAGCGCTGGATGGACCCGCAGGTCGAGGCGGCCGTCGTCGAGGGCGCGCCCGATGGCAAGCGGCTTGACCGTAAAGCCGAAGCGCTTGGCAAACGCCATGTCGACGGCAGACACCCGTTCGATGCCCTCGGTGGCGACCTGTTCGATGCCAACCTTCTTGCCGAAGGCCAGGGTCGCTAGGATTGCGAGCTTGTGGCACGCATCTCCTCCGCCGACGTCCAAAGTCGGATCCGCCTCGGCGTAGCCCCTGGACTGGGCTTCGGCCAAGGCATCGGCGAACGAGAGCCCCGCCTGCTCCTCCATCCGCGACAGGATGTAGTTGCTCGTGCCGTTGATGATACCTTTGAGCGCGACGACCCGGTCGCTGGTCAGTGCCTCTCGCAGCACCCGGATGACTGGAACGCCTCCAGCGACCGCCGCCTCGAAATAGAGGTCGACGCCACGCGTGGCGGCCAGCTCGAATAGCTCGTGGCCGCGGTCAGCGATCAGCGCCTTGTTGGCGGTGACGACCGACTTCCCATGCTCCATCGCCCTGCGTATGTAGCCGTCGGCGGGATCGATCCCCCCCATCACCTCGACGATGATGTCGATGTCCGGGTCGGCTAGCACGGCGTCGGCATCGACCGTGACCCACTTCCGGTCCACGTAGGGTCCCCGGTCACGAGTGGGGTTTCGGGCCACGATCCGGCGGACCTCGATGGGGCTTCCTAGGCGCGCCTCAATGCTGTCTGCATGCTCATGCAAGAGGCGCATGATGCCCTGGCCTACGACCCCGCAGCCGATCAGGCCGATGCGGATTTTCGACACTTCTCTGCCTCCCAAGACTGGCGCGCGCAGGTTAGCACAAGAATAACCGGCGTGAAGGGGAACGCCCGCCCCTGATCTAGGCGGGCGAAGCACCCTTCGCGGCCCCCGCTGGAGGCGTCCTTTGGCCTTGCGTCTCTGGGACAACTGCAGAGCCCTGAACGCTCACCCCCCCCGGGCCCCGCACATAGC
>JAPPOR010000212.1 GCA_028817905.1 Myxococcales bacterium | reverse complement strand
CCTTCACCGAAAGCCCTGCGAAGCCGATCACTTGCACGATCATCACGTGCCTTGGTGATGGATGCGGGCTAGCCAGGCGCATTCATGACTTTGGGCGTCGGATGGCGCGGAGCTTCGGCTTCACGGGGGCTCTTGACGCAACCGAGCGAACGCTCGCTGATGCGTCCAGCCAGACAAAGCGACGTGGTGGCAGTCCCCCCAAACCCGGATCATTGCCGACCCCCGCCAGGCGGTCGGCAATGCCCGGGTTAGTGCCTTGTCCAGACGCATCCAATCAAGGCAACGCGATCAAACTTGACGCGAACGTCCACGCAACGCTGACTCAAGGTCGTTGGCGGGGCACCGCCCCAGCCCGACGAGGCATGGAACCCTGCGGATGCCCACGACGAACGCACGACGAGTCTGCGTGAGGCGAATCTCGCAGCCCATCACTGCCCGGAGCACCGGAGGTGCGACCCAGAATCCTTGATACAACTCCAACAAAGGTGACGAGCTCCCAAGCTTGACTCGTCTGCAAACGGGATCGCTGGTCAAGGATTCTAGTCGAGCATCTTTTGACGAATCTCCCAGGCTGAATCCTGGCAGAGCGTGCAATCGGAGCCGTAGAATTGGCCCCGCTGGCTCATGTCACCCATCAGGTGCAAGCGAAACCACGCGAGCGTAACCTTGGCGTACTCGGAGTTGGCTCCTTGGCCGATCCAACTGATGTGATCGATGGCCTTCAGGTTTGCATACATGACCGGCACGCTATTGATCGCGTTGAACGCGCGGTCCGATCCCGAGCAGGGAACGATGGTGTCCATCCCACCGCAGAGGATCAACGAAGGGCCATGGAGCGTGCCCGACCGCGCGCCCTGAATCGGTGCGGTGACCGTGACGCGTTCGTCGCGGCCGGCAGCGCTGGTGGCGAAAGCGCCTTGCGAATGCCCCGTGGCGCCAATGTTGTCGCGGTCCACGTGCTCGAAGAGTGCGCTACCGGACTCCATATCCTGCTCCAATACCCATGTCACCCCCTGCAGCATCGGCGGAGGGTCGCCCCGGCCCACGTTCATGCTGTTGGAGGCGATCACGATGAAGCCGTGTGACGCGTAGCGAGAGAGCATCCGGTTGTAGGTCCGGGGCGTTGTGCCGGTCCCGTTGCCCCAAGTGATCACCGGGTGACGCCCCATCATGGGGTCCGGCCGGTACATCGTGAACTCCCCCCCTGGCCCCACGTTGTTTTCAGTCGTCGTGTCGAAGGGCCCATCGGCCGTCGCGTCCTGTTCGCCCCAATCGCCGCTGGAACCCGGGTCGCCGTCCTCACCGGAGGGCTGCGGGTCGTCGACAGACGGCATGCCGTCACTGGGGACCTGCATGTCGTCTCCAGGATTGTCCATGCCTCCCTGTGCCATGTCGGCAGGCGGGGTCGTCGGTTGCATGGCATCCGCCGCGTCAGCAGGGGTCGAGCCTCCCGCCGGCGGGGTCGGCATCGCGGTATTGCTGGCACCGGAGGTCGGCGCGCCATCCCCACCTGCCCGGGGGGCTCCGCTGGAAGCCGGACCCTGTGCGAGACTGGCCGCCGGAGTCGCGGCGGCCGGGCTCATCGGCTTTGTATCCACAGTTGAGGACATCGACATGGCGCCCGCGGTCGGCTGCCCGGTGGAGGCTGCTTCCTGCGCTCCGGTGTCTTCCCCTCCACAGGCAACCAGCATGAGCCCGAGCGCAAACGAGCTCAGGCTACTTCGCGTGTGACTTCCAGTAATCATTAATTTTTTACCCATCGCACCTACTCCTTGCTTCACACCCCTCAACCAACCGGCACACATTCTGCACAGGTCAACCAACATTTGGAAGACACCCAATAATGGGGAGGGATCGCCTTAGGAGCTTCCCGAAGGGAAGCTCCTAGGCGCACGCGACTCGCTGGAGAGGGGGGGGCGACGGCTTCGCCGACGGGGAGAGAGGGCCGCGTGGCCCTCGCCGTCAACAAGAAAACTGACCTGGAGCTTCACGAAGGGAAGCTCCAGCTCAGTGCTCGCGCACCGCTTTGGCAACCAGCCCGATGCCGCCGGCGAGGAGCACCAGTATCCCGAGGGTGTTCCACAGACTGGTGGGGGCAAAGTAGACACGCAGATTGAATAGGACGCCGCTGATGATCAGAAGAAGTGAACCCAACGTGAGGGCCCAGCCGAGCTTGGACTCTCCGTTTCCAAAGAGCATGCCGACCCCAATAACGAATGGCACAAGCGTGACGCCGAGGGTGTTGTGACCCCACAGGTGCCAGAAGCTGCTGCTCACGTGGATCTGGCTGACGAGTAGATAGAAGCCGACCAACGCCATTGCGCAGCCACCGAAGAACTCCGCGAACCCGCCGCTGGTGCCGCCCGCCCCTTTGCGCTTTTGGTCGTCCGTCATGGCCGGTAATACTACGTCCGTCTTGGCAGGCGATGCCAGGGGGGCCCGTTCCGTACACCGCCGCAGGAGGGGGAG
>JAPPOR010000801.1:9738-12957 GCA_028817905.1 Myxococcales bacterium | reverse complement strand
GGACGGACTCACCACTCGCAGCTGTCGCCAACGGGGAAGGCACAGCCGCCACCGATGCAATTCTTGCTGAAGCAATCCTCGTCGGTCATGCAGGGCTGCGCCAGGTCGGATGAGCACTTCCCCGCCTCGCATTCCTCCTCCGGCGGACACCGCACGCACTCCCCTACGGCGCATTGTTCGCCGGAAGTGCACGACTCGCCTGGCGCCCGCGGCTCCATGCATTGGAAGGCCCGGCCATCATCGGCGGGCAGGCAGAAGGTGCTCATCTCACACAGGTCCCCGAGCCCCCGGCACGCTTCGCCGGCTCCCGGGGCAGCTTCGCACAGGCCGGTGCGCACGCAGGCTGCGCCTTCCGCGCACCCACCGAATTCCGTGCACGGCTGGCCGACTTCGGCGGCATCGCAGGACACCGCCAGGTATCCGCACGTGCCCGCTACGCACAGCATGTCGAGCGCGCACTGCGCGTGTCCTTCGCAGGGCTCGCCGCGCGCCACCTGCGGACGACAGGTATTGGCTGCGTCACAATACAATCCCTCGTCGCAGGGAAGCTGTTGCACACATCGCTCGCCCTCGCCCGCGAGAACCGGGTCCGGTTCGACGCACGTGTTGGAGGCGGGATCGCACAGCAGGCCGGGCCCGCAGTTGTCCCGGAAGCACGGCTCCGAGGCCACGGGGGCCGTTTTGCAAACCCCCATCAGGCACATCGGGTCTTCGGGCACGCAGAAGTCCGTTGGCGGACAGACGCGCGGAGGCAGACCACCGCACGCTTCCCCTGTCTCGACGAGTTCCACCCCATCGAGGGCAGCGTTGATGCGGATGCAGGGCGCTGGGATCGGCGCGTCCTCGTCTTCGCAGCTCACGGCGTCCAGCGCTTCTGCGCATGCGGCGATATCGTCTGCCTTCGGGGCGTAGGCGCCACGGATCTCTGTGCAGGGAAGATCGTTCGGAGCTTCGCATTCCTCCTGGGTCATTGCGGTGTAATTGCATCGGATCCGCAAGCGACACTGCGCGGCGAAGTAGGGAGCCATCAGCTCCGGCGCAATGTCATCGCCGTCGTCGTCTGGATTGCCGAGGTCGAAGTCGGGGAGCGCAGGCGGTTCCATGGACATCATCGCGTCGACGGCCCCGTTCCCGGGACCGTCCCCGTCCCCGTCTCCATTAACATCGACGTCGGGGTCGTCTTCCATGCCAGCGCCCGCGGTTCCGTCGCCGTCGCCGTCGCCGTCGCCGTCGCCAGCTGGCTGCTCGTCCGTCTGACCGTCCGCGTCCCCGCCCATGATCGCTTCCGCATCCTCGGTGCTGCCGCGTGCGTCATCCGTACAAGCCACCACCATCGCCAACAACACAAGCCAACCGATCCGCGACATGAACACGCCCTCCACCTTCACACCGCTATCAGTGCGCATGCGCCGGGTCAAATCGAAGCCGCCTTTTGCTAGGAGCTGCACCGGTGCCACCCCGCTTGGGCTGGCTTTGACTTCACAACGCTTTCGGCCTCTTTCGCCAAAGGGGCCCTGGCGGTTTGGTCAGCGCTGACAAGCCCTGCGGCGCCGAAAGGGCGTCGCCGGGGGAGGCCGCAATGTTTCGGCCAAGCTAGTTGGCACGCATCCCGAAAGTGGCCTTCTCGAGTTCTTCACGGCTTGGTGTCGGGGCGGGTGAAGTTGGGCGATCCGCGGAAAGTGGGGCTCTGCGCGGCTTTCGCCGCATTCCTGGACACCACAGAGGGCGTGCGTGCCTTCGCTGGATGAAAGCGTTCAGGGGAATCCGAAGGCCCGCACGAAGTCCGCGCCCGAGCGGTGGCAGTCCACGCACAGGTCAGGTGTGCCCGAGTATAGCGCTTCACCATCGTCGCCGTACTCAGCCCAGTACCATCCGGTCAATCTCTTCTCCATCACGGCCACCAGGTCCAAGTCGCCGTCGTCAAACCCATCTTTGACGATCAACGACCCGTTCGGCCAGGCATCCAGGGGTTCGTTGGCGGCCAGGGCCACCGCTAGCGTGTCGTTGATATATATGTCCACTTCCCCCCCGTGGGGGGCGTTGGAAGGGGTCCTGGCATCGTAGCCCGGCGCGCGCTCCCAGCCTCGGTAGTCGCTGCCTTGCAGGGCGTTCCACAGGGCTTCTGCGCCGGCCGGATCCTGGTTGTCTCCACAGGCAGCTGCCAGCGAGACGAGACCAATGCCGACGCCGGCGCGCGCGAGCCAAGTTCCAAGTCGACCACGTGAAAAGGCTTTCATCATCGGTTGCGACCTACGTGGGCTGCACCATAGCGTTACGCCGCCTGGGGAGGGTGATGATACCTTACACCAAGCGCCAAATCAGGCGCGCTCGTGCTCCGCACACGTTTTACCAACTTCAACGTCCAGTCCAGCTTTCGGAGCCATGCGGCTCGTCCCGCTCGCTCAGCCTCGATGGGACAAGACTTGCTCCTTCGCGATGCCAGCGCCCGTCGGGTCCCCGGCCGACCCTCGCGCTGGGGACGGCGAGTAATCTCACAAACATTTGAAATTTACAGGAAAACGTAGTCGCGACGGGTTTTCCTTTCCGATCTCCTGAAAACCCCTGCTACAAGTCCGCGCCATGGCCACTCGCAAACGCTCCACCCGCACCAAGCGCGCCACCCCTCGCAAGGCTCGCACCGCTCCACTGGTCGCGATTCTTACCGGGAGTCCGAGCGACTTGGAGGTCGTGAACAAGGCGAAGGACGTGCTGGAGTCGCTGGCGGTGCCGTGCGAGCTCAAGGTGCTCAGTGCCCATCGCACGCCCGAGCGCGTGCAACGGTATATCGAGAAGGCCGAGGGAGCCGGTGTGGAGGTATTCATCGCCTGCGCGGGCATGGCCGCCCACCTGGCGGGCGTGGTGGCAGCCCATACGCTCAAACCTGTGATCGGCGTGCCCCTTGCCTCTGGCGCCCTCAATGGGTTCGACGCCCTCCTGAGTACGGTGCAAATGCCGCCCGGAATTCCTGTGGCGACCGTGGGCGTTGACGGGAGCAAGAACGCGGCCTACTTGGCGGCTCGTATCCTCGCTGCGACCCGGCCGGAGCTGGGGACCCGCATACGCGCCGACCTCGACACCCAGCGCAAGCGCTACGACGAGGTGTGAACCTGCTCTGGGCGAGAACGTTTCAGTTCACCGGTCGGCGGGGTTGAAACGCAGGGTGCGGGCTGAGCCGGGTCCGCACCGACGTATGGAGTCTCGCACGGCCGCGGCTGGACG
>JAPPOR010000801.1:0-9705 GCA_028817905.1 Myxococcales bacterium | reverse complement strand
CCGCCCGAGCTATTCCTGCGCCCGGCCAGTCATTGGTACGAATCTCACGCCGGTCACTGTGCGTCGCTCGAAGCCATCGGCGGTTCGCGTCACGACTACCAGATCCTGAAAGCCCCGTCCCACCGGGACGACGAGCCTTCCACCCACCTTGAGCTGCTCCTGCAGCGGCATCGGGATCTGCGGTGGCGCCGCTGTCACGACGATTGCGTCGAAGGGGGCGTGGTCGGGCCATCCACCGTAGCCGTCGCCGTGCCTCACCTCCACCTTGTAGCCGAGTTCTGCCAGTCGCTTGCGGGCGCTGGTTGCCAGTTCTTCGACGATCTCGATGGAAAAGACCTCCGCACCGAGTTCTGCCAGCACCGCCGCCTGGTATCCGCACCCCGTGCCAACCTCCAACACGCGCTCCCCGGGCGCGAGCATCGCCAACTCGGTCATCAGGGCCACGATGTACGGCTGGCTGATCGTCTGGTCGGCCTCGATCGGCAGCGGCGTGTCATCGTATGCCTCGGAGCGCAGTCCCTCGCGTACGAACACGTGTCGAGGCACCGCGCCCATCGCCTCGAGCACCCGGGGGTCGGTGACCCCGCGGGCTTCGATCTGACCGGCAACCATGCGCTTGCGCGCGTCTGTGTACTCGGGATCTGTCATCGCCTGCTGTAGCATGGTCGTGCCTAGTCTGGTTGTGCCTGGGGCGGGGGTGGGTTCCTGTCGACGTGCCTGCTGAACGGCCGGCGTGTTCGTGGCCGGCGATCCGTTACATGAACACGCCCACGCGCATAGCCCGGCAGCAATGATCGCCCAGTAGCCGCTTCGTCCGTTCCACACCTTGTGCGCCATCGTTCCGCTCCCATGTGTGCTCGCGGCCGTTCAAGCGCTTGGGACTCTGCCTGCGCATGATTTTCGCCGGTGCCTTCGGCCAGCGAAAGTCATGCGTCCCCTCGTGCTGCCTCCCGCGCTGTGCACACCCTGCGCAACCTGCCCAGGACACACCGAAAGCGGCGAAGTTTACACGAAAAAGACCGGCTGTCTCGAGGCGCTTTTGGGGCCATCGAGAGGCTACCTAGGCATTGGCACGCGCACTGCAAATGGGGCCGGGCAGGAGGTGCCTGCACATGGCCGCAAAAGAACAGACTCCCACCCAGCTGGCTCGCTATTTCTTCGTGCTCACGATCTTCGGCGTGATCGCGTGGATCGCTCTGGCGATCTCGCTTCTGCAGTCGCCCGTGGATCCGCAGGCTGTCCAGGATCGGGACTTCGAGACGTCCGTGTGGGTGGCTCAGCAGGAGGCTGTGCGCAATCGACGCGGGGTCGATGATGCGGCGAACCTTCAGTTGGCTGTGCGTCGGTAGGCGGTCGAATCGGGGGAGTCGTGATCGGCACCGATGGGCGTTTCGCCCGAGCGCAGCCATCGACTCCACGGCCGATAGGCCAGTGCCAACGCGAGTACGAAGCCCACAAATAGCGCCATGTTGGGGAGGGTCGCGCCTTCCCAAACCCACAGCAGCGCCCCGCCGCTCGATAGGGCGGCCGCGAAGCCTGTCCACACGGCCCGTCGTGCCGAGAGTCCTCGCCGGTTGAGTAAGATCGATAGCAGACCTGCCGTGACAACCACACCGAGTAGGGACGCGAGCGTGCGTCCCACCCGTACACCAATGGGGCGTGTCTCGCTCTCGGCATCGGTTTCCGTAGATGCGACCGCCTGTTGGTGTAGCCGGGCGGTCGCTTGCACGGTTGCGCTCTTCCAAATCATGTCGCTGAGCGCCGCGGCGTCCCGGGTGCGCGTGGGCGGTGCCACGATCAGATTGACCAGCAGGGCCGAGCGCGTAAAAAACGCGATCGACATCAAGGCCGTTTCCCGAGCCGCGAAGGCGTCGGGCCCGAGGGTCTTCACATAGTCCTGCAGGCCAGTCGTCGAGCCACCGCACGTGTCTACAGCCCGTCGGCGGCGCGCGGTCAGCTGTTGCTCCGAGAGGAGTGCATCGTCGCCCAGCAGCTGTGAGAGGTAGCAGCGAGATCGCTCGTCGAGTGTTGTGGTGGTCCCTTCGAGGCCGTGTTGTTCGAGCAGGGTTTTCGCCCGCGAGGGTGCACGCGCCATGAACTCGACGCTAAATGCGCCGCGGGCGTCGTCGTATTTCCCCGGAGCAACCTCGTAGACCTCCAGCAGTTTCATCGCCGATCGCAGGCCTTCGGCGAATCCGCTTGCGTATTCCTGGGTCACCGAATGGGTGTTGGGAGGCAAGCCCGGGCCGGTCGGTGGTGGGCCCCGGAAGATATACAATTGCAGTGGTGCGGTCGCGTCGTCGCTGAAGACCCGGGCTGGCTTGAGTGGAAAGCGGGGCTTGAACTTCAGTTCAGGAGCGTCTTTGAAGCTGGCGGGGATCGCAAAATCAAGGCCCTCGCCCAGGGTGACCAGCTGCAGCTCTTGCTCACCGTTCTCGGCCCGGCTGGCTTGCGCGAACAGTCCCACGCCAAGTGCGACCAGTGCCGTGCCGAGCCAGCGACGGCGACCCATGCCCTCTCGACGTGCGCGCGGCCCGTGGCTGCGCGCGTCGCCATCGGACCGATGCCTCGCTTGCGGCCGTCGCACGCCGCCGGATAACAGCAATCGCTGTGCCACCTCCAGCGAGCGATGAGTTCAGGCAGCGATTACGGAAATTGCTGGGAATTTTGACGACCAGAAGGCTCTACTCGGGGCCCTCGGCTGGTCATTGGTCACGCTGGTCATAGCCACCCTTGACCACTGCCCAATCATTCTGGTTCGCCGCAGGGCCTTGCCGACTCGACTCGCGGGTACCAGCCCGGTGACGTCGAGCGTGCGGCGGAGTACCCTCCAGCCAGCCCGGATCACTCACGACTGCGACGCCGCCTCGCTTGTCCTTCGACTCCACGGGACTTTCGCCGCCCTTGAAACTACGGGGAGCAGTCGGTCGTCGAAAGCCCTGTGAAGCCGAAGTTCTGCGCGATCCGACGCCGAAGTCGTGAATGATTCGGGCTCGATCAGCGAGGAGAACATGGCCGAAGAGGTGACGATCTATCACAACCCGCGGTGCTCCAAGAGCCGCAAGACCCTGGAACTGATCCGAGCACGCGGCGTTGAGCCGACCGTTGTCGAGTATCTGAAGGCGCCCCTTGATGCGCAGGCGGTCATGAAGCTCATCGAGTTGCTCGGCGGCGATCCCAATGCGCTCGTGCGCACCAAGGAGGACGCCTACCGGGATGCGGGCCTCGGACCCGACAGCAGCGCGGAGCAGGTTGCCCGCGCGATCGAACGGGCGCCCACCTTGCTGGAGCGGCCGATCGTCGTCCGGGCGGGCAGGGCGGTGATGGGCCGCCCACCAGAGAACGTCGCCGGGTTGCTGAACGACTCACCTTCGCCTGCACCTCTCCTTCCCGGGTCTCCGGAGTATTCACGACTTCAGACGCCCGTGTCGGCTTTGTCGTCTCGAACGTCGGTCGCAGCAAGCCTTGTGAGGCCGAACGTCTGCCCGATCCGACGGCGTCGTCGTTGTCCCATGGCTCGCAGCAAGGGCACGCGAAGCCTGGCCACCGCGCGCTTCAGCATAGCCGCCGGCGCTTCGATGTTGCGAATGGCCCCCGCGTCCTGGTGGGTGGTGGGGCATTCCATGTGAGCTTGTGCTGATTTCTGCACGTGCGCTTCAACCCACCAAAATCGGGTGGCTTTTTGCTCAGCGACCAGGGGGCAACGGGCTGGCTGCGCGGTGGCCCTGCGCGGATATCCGACTTTGTCCCACATTTTGTTGGCGCACGTGTGATTTCGGTGGGAATAAGAGAAGGTCTTGCGGCGGCGGTACCCAGGGCGTCGTAGGATATTCCCTGTCAGGGAACCCTGTTCGCGGGCTTGATGCACGTCGGCCGAGGCTGGAGGCAAAAGGTAAGCGCTGCGGGGGAGCCTTCCGGAGGATCATGGGGCGCAGGAGCTTTAAGAAACGAGGGGTGCGGCGCAGCATCCGTCCACCGGCCCCCCGCCCCAGCGGGCCGCCGAGCATGTCGCACTCGTTGGAACAGGACGAGCTCGGTGAATCGATCGGTCGCGGTTCGTCGCCGGCGCTTGCCATGGTGCACGACCTGGAGCTGTCGGAGCGAGGGGACTCGGATCCGGAGGTTGCCTGGGATGACCACGGCAGCCACGCACGCACCGTGCCGAAGGAGCCGACCCGCTCCGGGCCTGTCCCTTCGTCCACGTCGACCGCGTCGTCCACGGCTGCCCTCAGTATCGAAGGCGCCCTAAGCAGGGTGGCATCCGAGCCGCCTCCAGGCTTCCCGTCCGCGAGCCATGCGGGGGGAGCGGCTTCAGAACCGATCACGCCGGAGGCCCGTTCGCCCGTGGCCCCCGACCCACGCGTCCACCCTGGCGCAGACCAAAGCGAACCACGCGGCCAAGCTGGCTGTTCCAACGATGCAGCGGATATGGGGCCTGGCGCCTCGGAGCGCGGGCAGGGGGGATCACAGGAAGCAGCGCGGGAAGGGAGTGGGCTGGATCGTGAGTCGGCTAGCTCGGTGAGCAGTCGACGGGAGCGGCCGTCGGACGAGCGGCCGTCGGACGAGCGGCCGTCGGACGAGCGGCCGTCGCTCGATGACCTGCTGACGATCGATGATGGTACGCACGATTTCTTCATCGCCTCGACGCCGCCTGCACCCTCGGGCGCCGATAGCTGGTTGCCCCCGTCGCCGATGTCGCGCGAGAGTCGCCAGGCGATGGTATTTTCGATCGGTCTTCTGCTGGTGTCGGTGCTGGGGATCGGTGGTTATCTGGTCTACCACAAGCTGATCATGCCTACGCCGGTCGCGCTCGGCGGCGCGACCCCACATCCGATGGGGTTCGAGTCCCCATCGCATCCCCCTGTCCCTCCGGTGGCGGGTGGCATGCAGGTGTCGACCCGCGCGGCAGTGGCCCGTCCTGTGGAACCTGCATCTGCCGCTGTCGAGGAGCTTCCGGTGGCCCCGGAGCATCCGGCTCTGGACGCGCCCGCGGCCCTGCCCGCCGGCTCGAAGGTAGATGGGCCGCTTGACGAGTCCCAGCCAGGTGAAGGGCAGGGCGCGCCAGAGGCGTTGGGTGGCGGAGCACCTGCCCACGGCGACTCTGAGGATCCCAACCATGCGGCCGCCGCGACGGCTGCTCCGCCCCATCCGTCGCCCGCGGACGAACTGGCCTACCGCAAGCGCCTCGATGTCGCCAAGGCGCTCCTGAAGCGCCACAAGCACGACGAGGCGCTCGCGGCCTATGACGAAGCTCTGGGCTACTGGCCGCAGGGCCCCGAAGCGCTCGCCAAGGTGGCGTACTTGCACTTGCAGCATGGCCGCAACGCCGAGGCGCGCGACTATGCGCAGCGGGCTGTGGCTTCCGACCCGACGGACTCTGAAGCCTGGATTGTTCTCGGTGCGGCTCATCAGGCCTTGCGCGAGCGCGAGGCGGCGATGCAAGCCTACCGCACATGCGCAGAGCAGGCTTCGGGCAGGTTCGTTGTGGAGTGTCGTCGCCTGGCACGGTGATCCGGCCAGGAGTCGCAGGTCGTGCCAGAAGCAGCAGAGGCCGATCCTGGTCGCGCCGCTTGTGGGCCACGGCATGCGCGATCCAGATCGCAACCATCGCGACCCCAGGGTTGGCCGACTCGGGGGTCCGGGCTCCGGCAGCGCCCGCGCCCATCACGAACGTCGAAGGAGCGTTTTGGGATGGACAGTTCGTAGGCGGTGGTGGCATGGGCCTGGGGGGCAGGCTCTCGGTCCCGGTGCTCGCGCGCTTGCGCCTCGGCGCCGGGTACGCAAGCGAGCCCTGGATTGTCAATGCTGGCCTCACTGGTGGTGTCGGGGGCCTCGCCAACCTGGCTGTTGGTGGTGCGGTTGAGGTAAACCATCTCGATGGCGCCTTCCTCGAGGTGGGTGCCGCCTATGGGCGCAACGACCGGCTCCTGCTCCACGCAATGGCCGGCTACACGGTGTTCGGGCTTGCTTACGAACAACTGCTTGCCGACGTTCGGCCGCAGCATGCGGTGCTGGCAGTCTTGCGGTTGCCGGTTGGGATCTGGTGGTTGCTCGTCGGGCGAGACCGGGAGCGTGACGCGCGGGCCGCGCGACTGCGTCGGCCGAAGCGAGTCCCATTGCCGGCACCGGAGGTCGAAGGCCCGGATGGTGCCACGCGCGCGCGCGCGCAGCGGCTATGCGACCAGGCGGCCGAGGCGCTTGTGGCCGGCGACGCTGCAGAGGCCGAGCGCGCCTACGCCGAAGCAGTCGCGCTTGTCGATGTGCCCCACGCTCGCGTGGCCCTGGCGAACGTGCGCGTGATGCGCGGGGCGCTGGTCAAGGCGGCCGAAGACCTGCGCGCCGCCCTCGCGCTGGCGCGCGATCACTGGCAACCCCAGCGGCTGCACGCCCTGGAATCCCGCTACCTCGAGGTGTTCGGGCGCCTTTCGCAACTGCGCGTGGTGTTTGCTGAGGGATCGTTCGATGGGACGGTGATCGTCGATGGCCGGCCGGCGCCCCGCGTTCTGCTCGGGTACGACCTTCCCCTGGACCCTGGCCCCCACCAGCTGCTCATCCGCCGGGGCGATGCCGTGGTCCTGCAGCGCCGGATCGAAGCACATGAGGGTGAAATCATTCGCATATCGGTGCCCGGCAAGCCGTGATGAGAAAGATTACGGCGCGTGCGTGGCAAGCCACCCGCGTCTCGATTGTCTCGCTCGGGCGTCGCTGCTACCTTGCGCGCGCATGGATCGGGGCATGCTGGAGGTCTTGCGTTTGCTGCGTGCGGGCCCCGCGGGCGGGGCCAGCTTGGCCGAAGTCCAAGCGGCCCTGGACGGCGCCCTTGAGGCGCCGGGTGACACCAGCGATGCGGCCCTTCGGTCAGAAGCGCTCGAGTTGTTGGAGACGCGTTGCCGGGCGGAGAAGGACCCCGAGGGACTGGCCCAGGCGCAGTGCCTCAAGGCGCAGATCTACGGCTGCGATGAGGACCCGCGCGAGGCGCTCTGCTACGAGCTAGCGCTGGAGGCGGATCCGGCGTGTGACAAGGCCGCCCACGCGTTGATCGACTTGCAGTCATCGACTGGTGAGGTTGACCGGCTCGCGGAGATGCTGGCCAGGCGCGCACGGGCGCTCGCGGCCATGCCGGAGATCGACGATGACTCGCTGGCGCAAGCCTATCGGGACCTCGCCGTCATCAGGTCGGGTGTGCTTTCCGACGTTGACGGCGCGATCGAGGCCTACAATCATGCGATCGATTTCGACCCGGATGTCGGAACCATTGAGACATTGGCCAAGCTCTACAGCGAGCGAAGTCAGCCTGGGGATGAGGAGCAAGCCGCCGACCTGTACTGCGCCATCGGGGCTGCGCTGTCGGGGAAGCGGGCGGTCGAGTACCTCGAACGCGCGCTCGACCTCATGCCCGACCATGACGAGGCAATGGAGCGGCTGGAAGGCTTGATCCCGGTGGACGCCCAATACGCCCGACTGCGCGACCGCTGGGCGCGCTATATCGAGCGGGCAGGCGACGACCCGGACGCCGACGAGCGTCGCGTCTTGCTCTCGCGGGCTCACGCTTCCCACGGGCGCTATCGGGACGCGCTGCTGTGCATCGCGCCGGTCGTCGATCGGGGCGATGCGACTGCTTTGGCCCTACGCGAAGCGTATGTCGCCAACCTGGAGGAAGAGGCTGCGCAGGGCGCGGATGGAGCTGCGCAGGCCACTGAGCGCTCGCCCCGCAAGGCGATTCGGGCACGCTCCGGACATACCATGATCGGGTTCGATCTGGGCAAGGAGCTCTCGCGCGCCGTAGCTTCGGCATCGGGCGAGGCATCCGTGTCCCCCTCTGCGGGCACGCCGTCGCCGCTGCCGTTGCCACCTCCAGCTTCGACCTTGCCCAGCGCCGCGTCCCGGGTGGTGTTGCCGCTTCCAGCGCCGGAACCCGCCTCTCGTGCGCCCGCGCAGCTGGAGCAAGCCCCGGAAGTGGACCATGCGGCCGCCGGTTCTGCTGACAACCAGCAACCGGCTTCACCCCCAACGACGCCGGGGGAGGTCTCCAGCCTTGCTCCGCGCGGCGATCTCGAGCAGAGCCCGCGCTCGCCCGAGCGCGCGGGTCGCACACGGGGGGTGCGCACGGCGTGGTTTGCCGGTGCGGGGCTGATCGCGGTCGTGGGAGCGGTCATTGCACTGCGTACATCGGATGGTGCGGGATCGACCGCCGCAAGCGCCGGGTCGGCTTCTAAGGTGACCGAGTCCCGGGCTCGCGAAGACGGGCGTAAGGCCAAGCCTGCTACGCGCAACACGGCCAACGCCAAGCGGCGCGCCAAGGAAGCGCGCGCCAAGGCACGGGCCCAGCGCCGCGCTCAGAAGCGGTCCGCCAAGCCAGTCGTCCGCATCGTTCGCAGTGCGGCACGTTTTCGGGGTGGCAAGGTCAGTCAAGAGGAGTTCTTCGAGCGCGTGGAGCGAGCCCTGCCCCAAGTGGAGAAGTGCTACAAGAAGGCGCTTGCCCGCAAGCCGGGTTTGCGTGGGCGCATCGTGTACGGTGTCACGCTGAAGAAGGGCGGTAGCTCGAGCACCGTGGATCGCGTCTCCGGCAGCCTCACGGACCCCAGCCTTGGCGCATGCGGTCGCGCGGTCCTGCGTCACGTTCGCTACCCGGCCCCCACCTCCAAGCGCACGGTCCGCGTGCGCTTGCCGATCAAATTTACCACCTAGCGACCTTGAGTCAGTGTTTCGTGGGCGTTTGCGTCAAGTTTGGTCGCGTGACCTTGACTGGAGGCGTTTGGACAAGGTCGCTAGTTTGGGGAGCTCACCGTTCTTTGTTGGCGTTGTATCGGGGATTCTAACCCGGATGATTCGTGAACTCTGCGTCGAATCCTTGCGCGATCCGACGCAGAGTTCATCATGAATCATCCGGGCCAAGCAGCTAGCAGGAAGGCTGTTTCCGACAGCTCGATACTGGCGCCGTACACATCGCCGGTCAGGCCGCCGAGCCGGCGACAAAGCCAGACGCAAAGCGCCAGCGCGACGCTGACGGCCGCGACTGCAGGGATCCACGCGTGAGGCCACCAGACGATGGCGGCAGCCGGCCATAAGGCTGAGAGCGGCGTGTGTACCGCTCGCAGTTGGGACTTCAGGCCATGGGCGAGACCATCGGTCCTGGCGCTGTTGAAGAAGGCGACGCACGGGATGACGGCGAAACGGGAAAACAGGGGGGCCAAGAGCAGCGCGAAGGTCTGTCCGCGATCGATCAGGGCCTCGGCTGCCAGCACTTTGGCGAGTAGGACCAGTTGGAGCGCCACTGCGCCGTGGGCGCCGATGCGGCTATCTCGCATGATGGCGAGCGCGCGTGCCGGATCGCCCCGTCCGCCCCCTAGGGCGTCGAAGGTATCGGCAACCCCGTCCAGATGCAGTCCCCCGGTCAGCAGGGCGACCAGCGCCACCACCAGGATCGCAGACACATGACTGGGAATGGCCGGACCGGCGGTGACGACCAGGGCCAGGCTGAGCGCGCCTATGAGTCCGCCCACCGCCGGGAACCAGGGTACGGCCGCGCCCACGTCGGTTGCGCGGTCTTGACGTATGGGGATGGTCGTCAGTAGGGCGACCGCGGTCGGCAGGCCACTCAGGAACCTTTGCACACCGCCGCTCACTGGGGGTTCATCGCGCGCTCACCTCTTGTACTCACCTCGGTGCCTACTTGGGTGCCTACTTGGGTGCCTACTTGGGTGC
>JAPPOR010000521.1 GCA_028817905.1 Myxococcales bacterium | reverse complement strand
AGCCCCGTTGGAATCCTTGACCAACGATCTCGCTTACAGATGAGTCAAGTTTGGGGAACTCACCATTCTCTGTTGGCGTTGTATCAAGGATTCCAAGTCGCACCTGCGGTGGTCCCGGCGGTGATGGGAGGCTGGGTTTGCCTCACGCAGACTCGTCGAGAGGTGCACAACCGGCCAAAAGTGACTAACCTGGCCCCCTCACCCTGGTGGCCAGGTCTCGCCATGCTTGACACCCAACCGGTGATGCCGCACGAAATCCGGACGCGCCCGGGCCGGGGGTGGCCACGGGGGTGGCCACGGCATGAAACGGGTTCGGATGGGGTCTATGACGAAAGCGACGAAGCGCCCTCACAAGCCGCTCGCTGGCGTGCGTACCAGAGCATGGGTCATGCATGCGTTCCTGGCGTGCTGGCTCCTGGTAGGGGGTCTGGTGGGATGTGAGGCGATCCCAACCATCCCCGATTCGGACTCGGGAACGCATACCGACGGACTGACCACCCAACCTCCATCCCAGGGCCCGAATGTTGGTGGTGATCCGGCCGACAGCGGCTCCGGAACGGACCCGCGGACCGCCAAGAAGACCAACTCTGGTGACGACAAGCGGGCCCCGCTTAGGCCGGTGGAGATGGAGACCTGCGAGCAAGACGGAGCGACGCGGTGTGCCGGCGCGGGCCAGCGGGAGCAGTGTTCGGAAGGTGTGTGGGGCGCGAGCGACCCGTGCCCGGAAGGCCACGTCTGCATGGCTTCCGAGGATGGCCTCCAGACCGATTGTCAGAGCGTCGCGGAGATCTGCAAGGGCAGTGCGGGCGAGACCGTCTGTGACGACGGGGGCACCCTCTTCACCTGCTCCGATGCGGGTGTTGCCGAAGGCATGGAGGCCTGTGCCAGCGCACGGCATTGCCAGCTGGGACGAGAGCGGGGCGCCTGCGCCATGTGTGTACCCAGCACCTCCGACGGGTTCCGCTGTCAGGGCGTAGAGCTCGAGGCGTGCCGTGCGGACGGCAGCGGCTACGAAGCGCACCAGAGCTGCGACACCGAGGCACTGTGCAACACGGTCGCGGGTGCCTGCACAGCCGCCGCCTGCACCCCCGGACAAGAACTCTGCGACGGGGATACCCTGATGCGATGCGCGGAGGACCAGACGAGCCTGGAAATGGTCGCCACGTGTGAACCGGGGCTGTGTGACGCAGAGGCCGGCGGCTGCGATGCCTGCGTACCGGACGCCGCGACCTGCGACGGAAACACGTCCGTGGTATGCAACGGCGACGGAACCGAGCTGGTGCGCACGCCCTGCCCCAAGCAGGCTCCCTTCTGTGTCGGCAACGGTCGCTGCGTGCAGTGCGGAAAGGCGGAGGATTGTGGACCGGCGGCTTCATGCATGATCGCCAACTGCGATCTTGCTGCAGGCGAGTGTCGACCACAGAACGCGGCCGCTCGGACGCGCTGCACGGGGGGCCTGTGCGACGGGCAGGGCAACTGTCGGCAGTGCCTGGATGCCGAGGAAGACTGCCCGCCGGTGGGCGCCTGCCAGGTGCGCTTCTGCAGCCCGGACAACGGCCGCTGCGAGCCTGCGCCAGCCCGTTCGAACACGCCCTGTGGAAACGGCGGCTATTGCGATGGTGAGGGGCAGTGTGACTCGTGCAGACCGGGAGAGCGCATGTGCAACGGCGACTCCGTAATGACCTGCAAGAGCGACGGCCAGGGCTATACCTCGAGTTCTTGCCCGAACGGGCAGATGTGCACGGGCGAGGGCGACTGCGTCGAATGCATCACCGACCTGGACTGCAACCATCTGACCGAAGGCTGCAAAGTGGGCGAATGCAGCCGAAATCGCTGCACCACCGGCGACGCGACCAACGGCAAGCGCTGCACCACAGGGGGCGGTCAACCGGGGACGTGCTCCAGCGGGACATGCAACTGCACGCGGCAGTGCTCGGGCAAGCAGTGTGGCAGCGACGGCTGCGGTGGCGAGTGCGGCGAGTGCGCACCGACCGAGACCTGCCGCACCAACGGCCGATGCGAGTGCGTCAAGCAGTGCGCTGGCAGGGACTGTGGCAACGACGGCTGTGGCGGCGTATGTGGCACATGCCGCGACGGGGACGTCTGCCGGGGTGGCCAGTGCGAGTGTCAACCCCAGTGCTCAGGCAAAGAATGCGGCCGAGACGGCTGCGGCGACGACTGCGGGAGCTGCGACGACCCGCGCGCGAAATGCGACGGGCAGTGCTATGTTCCCCGGTACGCGACCTGTCAACAAAGCGGCCTCATGGGACCCAACGCTGAATGCGGGGACAGGTTTCCCGGCACCTGCTTCGCCATCGGCGGCCGGCCCGCCTTCTGCGCACCCTCGGCCACCTCGAACACGCAAGAGCCTTGTCCCGGCGGGTTGACCCCATTTGGCGGAGCAGCCGGCGTCCCATGCCTCAAGGGGTGCACGGTCGCCTTCCCCGACTGCCCCGCCGAGATCCCAAGATGCAT
>JAPPOR010000797.1 GCA_028817905.1 Myxococcales bacterium | reverse complement strand
GGGCGCCGCCCTGCTGCCGGCGTTCGACTCGCCGCGCGCCCGCGTGCCCGCCCGCCGCGCCCCCGCCCCTCCCGCCGCGCGCGCCGCAGGCCGGGTTTCGGCCGTGCGCGTCCCGCCGCGATCCCGCGGACCCGGCGAACGGTCCGATGCCCACGGAGCGCGCGCCGCCCATCGCTCGCGGCCTCTTGGCGGGTGCTAGCGCCTGGTTCGGCGGAATGTCGCGTGCGCGGATCATCGTATCAGTAGATGGCGTGGTTCACGGCAAAGGTGATCGGTAGGCTGACGCGTGTGCCGAAGGTTTGGTCCGGTCCGCGTCCCCGCAGGTTGGGCACTGTCAACAGAATCTTGACCTGGCTGGGCAGGCGGTTGGGGTGCATCGCGGCTTGGGTCGTATCCCAGGTGTCGGTCCATTCCTTCGTGAAGGGATCAAGGTACGAAAACTCAACGGACACGACGTCTTCGACCATCACCTGGATTGTGCCTCCCTCCTGGGGCTTGTCGTCGACCCGGCGCTGCGCCCGGCGGACCAGCACGTCGTAGTCCCCGTCTTCCGGGTCTTCGGTGACGTAGTACGACAACTCGTTTTGATCCGATTCATGTGCGTCGCGATACAGCCGCTGGTGGGAGAACGACGTGAAGTCCAGGCGGCTTCCTGAACCCTCCGGCTTGCCGACAAAGGCTGTGATCACAGGCCTGAGGGCCGGGTTCGGGTTCAGCTGTGCCGAGACGTATGCCATCGAGAGTTCGCGTGCCATGCGCTCTAGACCCATGCGGATCTCGTGGTTGCGGTTCAGGCGTGCCTCGACTCGGCGTTTGTTGTTGGCCGTCTGGGTGAAACCGCTGTACATCAACGTCATCAGGACTGCCATGATCGACATGGCGACCAGGACCTCGATGAGGGTGACTCCCGCTTGTCTGCGCGCGCCCGTCATCTTCCGAACAGTCCCTTCAGCAACGACGGCCCGCCGGGGCTATTGCCGGAGCCGGGGCTTGCACCCGGGGTCCCCGGCGTCCCCGGCGTAGTGCTTGACCCGGGGCCAGTTTGTCCCGCCTGTGCTTCTTGCTCGAGGCCTTCCAGATCCAGGGCCACACCCTGGTTCGCAACGAGATACTGGGTCACATCGAAGGACTTCTCCGAGGCGCCCTCGCGCCAGCGCACGGTCACAGTTGCTCGTCTGATCTGGGCTTCGAACGACGGTTTCAGAACCGGGTACACAAAGCTCATCGCGGTGGAAACCAGCCCCCCCACGGATCCGCCTGCGAGGATTTCGCTCGGGTCGGTGGTGGCCGCGCTCAGCGGCAGGGCGATGCCGTCTTGAGGGTCCGGTTCAGGGGCTTCCTCGTCGTCGAGCAGGCCTTCCTCCTCTTCGGGCGCAAACATTGCGTCGGGGAGAACCACCGGATTGATCTCCCAATCGCAGCTGAACCCGTCGATCTCGGCTTCCTCGCAGCAGCCATCACTGCCCGACGCATAAATCGCGGGCAAACCCTCGTCGGCGACCTGCTCCTCGATTTCTCCCATCTTGCAGCGGACCAGCAGTGCGGCCATCCCCATCTTACCGGACCGGGTAGCCATGCGGATGGCGCCCGCCTCGCTCGAGAAGATGGCGGTAAGCGACAGCCCGAGAATAGCTACCGCCACCATCACTTCGAGCAGCGTGAAGCCCCGCTTCATTCGTCGACCTCCGTTGCTTCGAGGTTTTCGGGATCGTCGAGGAACTCGTCCGGTTCGAACGCGTCGCGGTGGATCTTGGTGCGGCCGGTCAGCGGATGAATCTCGACCGAGTAGATCCCCTCGTCTCCATCAGAGAGATGGATGACGGCGTGTTCGGTGTAGCCGGTCGGAAAGAAGTGAACTGCACCCTGGCCCGTTTCCTTTGGTGCGGGCTCGTGCGGCACCAGCAGGCGGACAATGTTGACGTGGCGCCCTAGCTCGACTTTCGTAAACCGTTTCACGGGCTCGCCGCGGGCACCTTCGATGGCGCCAAACGGCGATTCGCCGAGACTCGGCTCCAGCGGTTGTTCGAGGCGCGCCCGCGCAGCCGCCCAGGGATCGACGGCGCCACCGGTGTCCAGGTCGCCCTTGTCCACGCCATGTACCCGGCGAAACTCCTCGTTGCGGGCCAACGTGATACGGCCATGGGCTTCTTGAACCGCGAAATGGTTGCCCGGCAAGTCGAACACGATGCGCACCGTCGTTCCTCGCGCGACGGCACGGTTGTAGGCGTAGCGCACGGCGGCCGCGACCTTGGTGGCTCCCGATTTCAGGTTGGTGCGCGCCAGTGCGCCGAGGCTGAACCCGAGCCCCGTGGCGCCCAGGGCCAGGATCGCGACGACGATGACCAACTCGATCAATGTCATGCCCATCTGCCGCTTGCGGCGCCTCAGATACGCGGCGGTCCGTGGGTCGCGGGCGTCAGCTCTCGGGCCGACGGAACCGGGACTCGGCCTGGCAGGGCCGTTGGCGGACGAGGGATTGCTGGCGCTTGCGTGCGAAGCCAAGGAGTTGTCAGCTCGCCGCGCAAGGGCGCGGCGCCCTTGAGTATTGCGCGCGCACCGCATCGCGAGCGCCGTAGGACGGCGGGCGAAAGCGGGTCGTTTGTCGCGCCAGCGGTGCATGGCTACTCGATGTCGTCCTCGGTGCCGAACTGCTCGTCGGGTCCAGAAGAGCGGACCTGGGGCCCATCCTCGTCGCATTCGATCTGGTAGTCGTTGCCCCAGGCGTCCTTGGTCGCCAGTTTCTTGTTCAGAATCTTCTCCTCAACCAGGTTGTCGACCGTCGGGCATTCGTCGTTTTCGGCCATGAACATCTCGGCTGCACTGGCGATGGTCTTGGCGTCCGTGCCCGTCTGCTTGATCTTGGCCTTTTGCAGCTGCGGCAAGATCATGAAGCCTGCGCCAGTCGCTACGAGAGCCATAATGACCATGACGATCATGACTTCGATCAGCGTCATACCTTCCTGAGCCATGCGGCGTCGGCGCGCCTGTCGGTTTCTCTGCGTTTCCATTCCCTCTTCTCCCTACAGTTGCCCCTACAAGATATTGTCGTCTGTCGAGAACGAGCCGCTCGGTCCGGACGAGATGACATCTGCTCCATCGGCGTCTCGTCGAGCCGGGCATCGCACCATGAGCGGCCTGCCCCAGCCGTCGCTGGGAAGTTCCTCCAAGTACTTGGCTCCGGCCTTCGGCGGGTGCACAAGTTCCACGGTCGAGCGGGGACAACGTCCGAGCTCGGCGCGGAAGTTCGCGATCGCCCGGTGCACCTCGGCGATGGCTGCGCGTGTGCTGCGAACACGCCCCCGATGCTCCGCCAGCCGCCAAGTCGAGCTGGTCGCGAGCGCTACTAGCGAAATTGCGATCACGGGGCCGAACCGTCTGCGCGAAAGCACTCTGCTGATCCACGCGCCCCGGCCCTCCCAGGGCAGGGGGACCCCCGCGCTCTGGCGTCTGCGTCTGCGACTCATCCGATGAACTCATTGATCTGCATCAGGGGCATGAGGATGGAAAGCGCGATACTGGCGATCACGGCGCCCATCGTTACGATGACGAGCGGCTCTAGCAGTGAGGTGACAGCGGCGAGACGCGTCGTGACTTGTCGGTCGTAGGCGCTCGCCACGTGCTCCAGCATCTGTTCAAGCTCACCGGAGCGTTCTCCGATGGCTATCATGTGCGTCACGATGGGCGGGAAGCGCTCGCTACGCTTCAAAGGTGCGGCGATGCTCTCACCCTCTCGGATTGAGCCGCGAGCCTCCTCCACTACGCGCGTCAGTTCGGCATTTCCGAGGACGTTCTTGGTAATGTCGAGCGCGGTCAGAAGCGATACGCCGCTGCTGAGCAGTGTCGAAAGGGTGCGGGCGAAGCGCGCGACGGCGATCATTGTGACCAGCTTGCCCACGAGCGGCAGGGTCAGCAGTTTGGCATCCCACTTGGCACGCCCCTCCGGGGTCTTGAGCCAGCGACGGAACGCAACGAAAGCGCCGATGACCAGAGCCGCGAGCAACCACCAGTAGTCGGTGAGGGTATGGCTCGTGAGGATCAGCAGTTGGGTGTACCAGGGTAGGGCCTGGTTGAAGTCGTCGAAGATCGCGGTCACCTTGGGCACCACGACGGTCATCATGAGCGCAACCACGCCGATCGCGAACAACACCATGAAGGCGGGGTAGGCAAGGGCGCTGGATACCTCGCTCTTGAGCTCAGCCGATGCGTCCAGGTGGTCCGCCAGGCGCTCGAGCACGACGTCCAGCGTGCCAGATGCTTCGCCGGCGGCCACCATGTTCACATACAGCGATTCGAAGATCTTGGGGTGCGCCTGGAGTGCATCGGCCAGGCTTGTGCCCTCGTTGACCTTGTCGCGTGTCTGGGTCAGGGCGGCCTTTAGCTTCGGTTTGTCGACCTGCTCGATCAGCGCGCTCAGGGCCTCAACAAGGGGTACTCCCGACCTGAGCAGGGTCGCCAGCTGACGGGTGAGCAGGGCAATCTCTTGCGACGACACTCGTTCGAGAACGGCAGCAAAGTCGATCTCACGCGCCCTGCGCACACGGGCCGCTGAGTCTTCCTCGATTCTGGTTGCGAGAATGCCTTCCTTGCGCAGGGCGGCGCGCAGGATCTTGGGGTTGTCCGCGTCGCGGATGCCCTTTACGTCCTTGCCGGCGCTGTTGATGCCCTGCCACTGAAATACTGCCACAGCGCTACTCCATCTCCCCGGCCTGCGTCATGGCGAGCACCTCCTCAAGGCTTGTGCGCCCTGCCAAGACTTGGCGCGAGCCATCTTCGCGCAGCGTCGTCATCCCGCGTTCGCACGCTACCTTGGCGATCGACTTGGAGTCTGCGTTGTTCAGCAGTTGCCTTCGGACTGGCTCATCAACCACGAGCAACTCGTATATCCCGATCCGTCCGGTGTATCCGGTGTGGGAGCAGAGCTCGCATCCCGTGGGCTTGTAGAAGAGCGGGCGCGGTTGTGGTCCCGGTGGTTGGCTGCCGTTCATGCCTGGTGCCGGAGGTGCGACCGAATCCGGGGGGTCCTCGCCTGGCAGAAGGGGGCGGGGTGGCCCAAAGTCGCTGGGGTTCAGCTCGAGCGACCGCAGATCCTCGTCGCTGGGGATGTATGGTTTGCGGCACTGCTTGCACAGCCGTCGTACAAGCCGCTGGGCGAGTACTGCCAGCAACGAAGACGCCAGCAAAAAGGGCTGCACGTGCATTTCAACCAGACGTGCGACGGCGCCCGATGCATCGTTGGTGTGGAGCGTCGAGAACACGAGGTGGCCGGTCAATGAGGCGTGAATCGCAATCTCTGCCGTTTCCTGGTCGCGAATCTCGCCCACCATGATGACGTCGGGGTCCTGGCGAAGAAATGCGCGCAGTCCAGAAGCGAAGGTCAGCCCGATCTTGGGCTGGATGTGCATCTGTGAGATGCCCTTCAGCTCGTACTCGACGGGATCTTCTACGGTCAGGATGTTGAGATCCGGGGTGTTGATCTTGTTCAAGCAGGCGTAGAGCGTCGTTGTTTTGCCCGCGCCGGTGGGGCCCGTCACCAGAATAATCCCGTTCGGGCGCCGGATCAGGTTCTCCATCGTCGAGAGCTTGTCGCGGCCGAAGCCCAGGTCGGGCAGGTCGAGGAGCACCTGCTCCTTGTCGAGCAAACGCAGTACGATCCGTTCCCCGCGCGAGGTCGGGATGGTGGATACGCGGACGTCGACCAGCTTGCCCTTGATCTTCTTGGTGATGCGGCCGTCCTGTGGAAGACGCTTTTCCGCGATGTTGAGGTTCGCTTCGATCTTCACGCGCGCGACGATCGACGGCAGGAAGCCCTTGTGGGCTGTCTTGACCGGATAGAGCGTGCCGTCGATACGGTAACGTACGATGACTTCGGCGTCGCCGGGCTCGATATGAATGTCCGACGCACGGTCGCGCACTGCCTCATAGAAGAGGTTGTTGACCCAGCGGATGACCGGCGCTTCGTCGGTCATGTCGATCAGGTCCTGCAGCTCCTCGACCTCATCGCCCTTTTCGGCCTCGCTGAGCGCGTTCTCGTCCTTGCGCTCGTAGACGCGGTTGATCGCGTCCGCGATCAGCTCGGGGGCGGCAGCCACGGGCTCGCATGGTCGTCCTGACATGGCCCGCAGGTCGTCGAGGGGCGACAGATCGAGCACATTGCCCATCGCTACTCGAATCACGCCGTCGCGTTCGGCGAAGGGAAGCAGTTTGTGCTGGCGGGCAAATGTGATGGGCACCAGATCGATGAGTTCGGTGGGGATCTCGTCGACCTGAAGCTTGGTGACCAGGTCGACTCCCAGCTCTTCGGCCAGTGCACCCGCGAAAGATTCCGCATCGACCAGGTTGGTGGCCGTCAAGATGTCGCGCAGCTGTGCGCCCTTGTCCTGCGCCACCCCCAAGGCCTGCTCTAGACCTTCTGGGGACAGGGCCCCGCGACGTACCAGGATCTCGCCGAGATAGCGCTCTTGCAGCATGGTGGGCGTCTACTCCTCTCCCGCAGGGTCGTCCGGCGCGGGCACCGGTGGCGTCGCCGATTGGGGGAGCGTTGCGGATTGAGGCGGTGCTCCTGTAGGCGAGGGTGGTTCCGGTTCGATGATTTCGTCCTCGGCGTCACCCTCGACCCCGCCGCTCACCTCACCGATCGGCTGCTGCGGAAGGTGCGTGGGGGCGGGCCGCATGGCGGCCTCCGCGAGCAGCTCCCGGTGGCGTCGCAGCTCGTCGAGTTCCCGCATGATCTCGCCCACCAGTCCCCGGGTCCGAGAGTAGTCCATCGGTGGCTCGTAGTCGGTGGTGCTAAATACGAAGAAGCGATCCACGAACTCCTGGCGCTCACGCATCTTGCGCTCGTAGATCGAACGCAGGTCCGCAGGCGACCGAATGATGTACGGCGTCAAGAACAGCAGCAGATTGCGCTTCGACTTGGTCTTGCTGGTGTTGCGGAACAGCGCGCCCAGGAGCGGAATGTCACCCAGCACCGGGACCTTTTCGATCCTTGTGGTCGTGCCATCCCGCATCAGGCCACCAATCACCACTGTCTGTTGATCGCGCACGACAACCTCGGTCTTGGCACGCGTGCGATTGATCGAAACGACTCCGAGATTCCCGGTTGCGCTTGGCTCGCCGGCCTCGGAAATTTCTTCGTTGATCTCCAGTCTGATTTCATCCGTTTCGTTTATATGAGGCGTGAGAGTCACGGTGGTCCCGACGTCCTGACGTGGAACGGCTCCACCGAACCCGCCGAGCCCGCCGAGTCCGCCGAGTCCACCCAGGCCAGCAAGTGCTCCCAAGCCGCCTGCTGTCTGCTGATTCTGGCCACCCAGTCCCGCCAGTCCCGCCAGGTTGCCAAGGTTCCCGAGTCCACCGAAGCCGGAGGTTTGCAGGGGAACGTTCTGCCCCACGCTGATCTCGGCTTCCACGTTGTCCATCGCGATCAGATGGGGCGTCGACAGGACGTTGACGTCTCCCGAGCTAGCCATCGCGTTGATCGCCACGCCAAACGCGGGTAAAGAGAAGCCCACCAGGTCTGGGCCCTGAACCCCTACTGCGAGACCCGTCAGGAAATCGGCGTTGGCGAGCCCGCCTAGCGTCTTTCCGCCGTTGAAGCCCAGACCGGTGAGCGCTCCGTCGGTGGGCGTGTTGGGCACGCCGCCGTGGAAGGCCACGCCGAGGCTAGAGCCTCGGTTGACGCTGAGTTCCATGATCACCGCCTCGATGAACACCTGGCGCCGTTCGGTATCGAGCAGGTCGATCACGTGGCGAAGGGCAGCGTAGTCGTGGGTCGATGAGGTGATTACCAGCGAGTTGGCCGCCTTGTGCGCCGTGACGGCGACCTTGCCTTCGAAGATCGAGCTTCCCGCGTCCCTGCCCTTGCCCTTGCCCTTGCCGCGCGCGGCGCCCTTGCCGCTGATGAGGTTCGATAAGGTGCTGGCGACTTCTTCCGCATCGCTGTGCTGTAGCTGGTGAACGTGGATGCGCCCCTCACCTTCGAGCGACACGTCCAGATGCTTCATCATTTCGAGGATGCGCAGATAGGCACGTTCGGTGGCCATGATCACCAGCGAGTTGGTGCGCTCGTCCGCGATGATCTTCGTGATGCGCGACTCCCCGGTGCCGATCGTGGAGGCGCCGGCTGAGGGAGTGGGCTTCTTGCCTTTGCGGGGCGGGGCCGGCTTACTCTTCTTGGCAGCCTTGCTGGGGGCGCTCGTTTCGAAGATTTCGGACAGGCGCGAGGCAAGTTCCGTGGCGTCCGCGTGGTGGACCGGCTCAACCCAGATCTGCTCACCTGTGCTTGGCACGTCGATGACCGTCAAGATCCTGAGCATGCGGCGCAGGTTCGTGCCCGTATCCGTGATGATCAGCATATTCGTCGGCGCGTAGGCCGTCAGGCTGCCGTCCCCGGACTTGAAGCGCTCCAGCAGGCTGGCGGCGTCCTCGGCCGATATGTTTTCTACCGGGTGTAGGCGGGTCAGGAAGCGGTCGCCACCCGGCACTGACTGATCCTCGCCGAGCAAGGGAATCGGGCGCCCCTCCACGCGCCCGGATTCGACGATCTTCAAGTAGCGGCCGGCCGGGACCAGCGCCATGCCGTTGATTTCCAGGATCGATAGGAAGGCCTGGTACGCCTCGGCAGCGGTGACCTTGGTCGGCGCATAGACGGTCGCCTTGATGCTGCGGGTCTTGCCCGGAAGAATGAAGCGCCGGCCAGTGATCTGGGAGATCAGTCGCACCAGGTCTGGGAGGTCCGCGTCCTCGAGATTGAAGGTGACGCGCGTATTCGGCGAGACTGCGCGGAACTCGACGCCCGTTTCGAATGGCTTGACGTCGGGTAGCTTGTCGTCGATCTCTCCGGTGCCGGGCACCGGCCGCTTCGGCTTGATGGGGGCCGCCTTGGGTTTGGCCTGGGCAAAGGCCGCCATGGGCGCCACGTGGTTCGAGGCCGGGGCCAATAGGCCAAGGAGAAGTGCAACTCGGATCTTCACGTTCGCGTTCCCTTGTTCATTTCTGCGGGGCGTGCCGGTCGCCTTGCGTGGGCAAGCCGGCTGTCGTGGGTTCTCATTCCGCAATGTTGTACTCGACGGTCATTGGGCGACCGCGGCGTGTGATGGACACGCTCAGGTCGCTAGCTGACCGAAGACGCGCGTAGGCCTCGAGTGCGGAGTCGGGGCTCGACATGTCGTAGCCGTTGATGGTTCGAAGGAGGTCGCCATTCTGAAGTCCCAGTTTGCCCAGCACGCTCTTGCGCCTGATGCCGTAGAGCTTGACGCCGACCACTTCCCCGTTCTGTTCGTGCGGGACGACGCGGGCGGAACGCATGAGCGCGGCCTGGTTAGACAACAGGTTGTCGACAAGCGAGCGGTTCACCTTGTAGTTCGTGTCGCTGACCCGGGTGATGTTCTTGTCAAGCTCACTTTGGTCGACTCCGCCTGTGGAGCTCGGGCGAGTCGGTGGGGTCGTCTTGGTTGCGGTTCTACGGGTCGTTGTCGGCTTACTTCCCTTGCCCTTGGCGTTTGCGTCGAACAGGGTCAGGGAGCACAGCTTGCTTCCTTCCTTGAGAAAGACAGCTTGTGGGTAGATCGCGTCCACCTCTTTGCCCTCGATGGTGGCGCCCTGCCGGTACAGCAGCGGTGCATCCTTTCCGCTCGACAAGGTCGCAAAGGACCATTCGGGTCTGTAGTCCGAATAGACCGAGGCGATCATCTTGAGGCTTCCCTCGCACGCGGGGGGCATCTGCCCTGGCAACAGGGCGAGGTTCTCTTCGGTTGCCTCCTCGGCGGGTAGTTCGTCTTCGTCCGGCGGTGGCGGTGGCCACAGGGGCCCGGTTTCCGAATCGAACATGTTCCGCTTGAGCAGTTCTGTGACGTCTGGAGCCGTGCTGCCCGGCGGACGCGGCTCATTGCTGGCGCCGACTGCCGTGACCACGGGCGTGCCCAGGGGCATCAACTCGCCTGCAAGCAGGTTGGTCGTCCCCTTGGCCGCGAACAGGGCGCACAGCGCCAGCGTTGGCAGCATGACCGCGACTGTCAGATTCTTGCTATGCAGATCCAGGCCCAATTACATCGCCTCCAGTCCTGCTGGTAAGCAAGCAACGTGCCGGACGCAAGGTCGGCAATGACCTTGATAACTTTGCATAATTCGCGGTCCCCCACAGGCCGGCAGAGACAAGCTGGCAAGCAAGTCCGTGGCGATGCGGCGCTGCGTGACAAAATGGCACGCGCCCATCGATCGGCAGGACGATGGCAGGTTCGCGACGAGACCCCAGCAAGGTGGCGTTGCAGGCGGGGGGGAGGAGGCGAGGCGCGACCGAGCCCGCAAATCTCCAACCCGTGTGATGGTCGTGCAAGTGATCGGCTTCGCAGGGCTTTCGGTGAAGGAGGGAATACTCGCTGTATTTTCGACTGAAGCGAAGGCCGTGCGGAGTCGAGCAGTTGTGCGAGGGCGCGTGACTTGGTGATGGATGCGGGCTAGGGCATGGACACCTGGATACACCGCTGCCTTGGCCAGGTTCACCTCTGCTAGCGCGCCGACAACAGCTGCTGCACGGCGAGCGCGGTTGTTACCAGCAATGCCAGGGCCAGCCACCGCCATCGGCGCTTCTCGGCGCGCCTGCGCATGGCCGATCGCCCTCCTTTGCGCGCTGACCCGTCCATTCGGACCATGAAGACGACGACGAGGACCATGGCGATCAGCGCCAATTCGCCTACACCGAGCCGCATCTGGCTAGCCTGCGAGTTTGCGGTAGATGGTCCGGGTTGCGATTCCGAGGAGCTGTGCCGCCAGGCGTTTGTCACCGTCGGTGTGCTTGAGGGTGGCGTGGATCGCCCGCCGTTCGATCTCCTCGAGGGGCGTTCCGACTGCAAACACCAGCTCCTCGCTGCGAGGCTCCGCGGTGGCGATCGGCTTCGGCAGGGAGGTCACGTCGAGGGTGCTTCCGCGGCTGAGAACCACCGCGCGCTCTATAACATTCTCGAGCTCGCGGACATTGCCTGGCCAGTCGTAGGCGATCAGGCGTTGCGTCGCCTCCTCGGTCACGTTCATCATCGGGCGTTGATTTTTGCGACAATAGGCGTCGAGGAAGTGGTCGACCAACAATGGAACATCGTCCTTGCGCTGCCCGAGCGTTGGGCAGGTGATGGCGATCACGTTCAACCGGTAGTAGAGGTCTTCGCGGAATCGTCCCGCGTCGACCTCTTCACGCAAATCGCGGTTGGTGGCGGCGATGAGGCGAAAATCCGCGTGTTCCGTCTTCCCGCCCAGCGGCTCATACTCGCCTTCTTGTATCACTCGCAGCAGCTTGACCTGCACCGCCTGGGAGAGTTCGCCGATTTCGTCCAGGAAGAGCGTGCCGCCTGCGGCCTGCGCGATTCTGCCCTCGCGCTTGCTTCCGGCACCCGTGAACGCGCCCTTCTCGTGCCCGAATAGCTCCGCCTCGACGATCGTCTCTGGCAGTGCGGCCAGATTGACGCCGATAAACGGACCCTGGCGTCCGCTGCGCTGATGGATTCGCCGGGCAAGCAGCTCCTTGCCTGTGCCGCTTGCGCCCAGGATCAACACCGTCGCGGTCGAGGGCGCGGCCTGTTCCGCCACGTCGAGTGCCTGCCGCAGCGCGGGGGCAGAACCGACGATTTCGCGGTTTCGTAGCGCGGATAGTTCCTGCTTCAGGTTGCGGTTCTCTTGCAGCAGTGCGTGCCGTTCAGCGGCTTTGCGCACCGACTTAACGATCTGCATGCGCTTGAGCGGCTTTTCGACAAAGTCGTACGCGCCTTCGCGCATGGCCTCGACGGCGGTTTCCACGGTGCCATAGGCCGTCATCACCACGACCTCGGCATCCGGCGCGACCGTGTCCAGGGCCTTGATGAGATCGATGCCGCTCATGCCGGGTAGCATCAGGTCGGTCAGCGCTATGTGGACGCGGTAGCGCCTGCACAGGTCCAGCGCTGTCCGACCTTCCTCAGCGGTCAGGGTCCGAAACCCCTCGCGCTGAAAGATGCGCTCCAGGGAAAGCAGGTTGGAGCGGTCATCATCCACGATCAGTAGCGTGGCTTCATCCGGCATCATGACACCGTGACACGGGTGGTCATAATGTCAAACTCGGTGCCAAAATGGCACATTTTCCAGGGCATTTACCCCTGACCAAGACACTCTGGCCAGCGCGTCGCCGTCGGAGCGTCCCAAGAAAACGCTCATAGATACCGATGGTTACCCGAAGACTGGCCCATCTGACCAGCTTGAAGACTGGTCTATCTGACCAGCTTGTTGATGGCCTTGAAGTCGTCAGCGCCTGCCTTGCCTAGCAGATCAAACAGCACCGTTTCAGTGCTCGTGACAATGGCCCCGGCGTGTTCGAGCAAGCGGAGCGCCACTTCGTGGTCAGCCGGACGACGGCAACAGGTCGCGTCGTGGGGCACATGTAGGCGATAGCCGCGCGCGCACAGGGCGCGCGCGGTTTGATAGATGCAGATGTGCGTTTCCATGCCGCAAAGGACCAGTGCCGGCGCGAGATCACTGCCGTCCATGGACTGTGTTCGGCTGGCCGATTCAATCGCTTCGGCAAAGCGAAGGTCGTCACAGGCGTTGAACTCCAACTTGTCGATGGGCGACCCCTCCGGGTTGCCCTCGCGCAGGGCGGCGTCTACGGACTCGATGGTGCTGCCCAGTCCTGCGGGATACTGCTCGGTCGCGATCGTGGGCAGGTCGAGAATGCGCGCCCCCTGGACCAGCCGGATCACGTTGTCCACCGCCATGCTACGAGCTTCATCCGGCATGGCTGCGACCAGTCGATCCTGCACGTCCATGACTACGAGGCTTGTGGTCTGCCGGGTCAGCCGAAGTTCCATAGTGCCCGAAGTGTAGCACAGTTGTTCCCGCCGCGTTTTGCCGCCCCTCGGGCGGCGTTTTCACTCGGTCGCCTAGCCCGGATGATTCATGAACGCTGCGTCGGATCGCGCAGGGATTCGGCTTCACACGGCTTTTCGGCGACCGACGGG
>JAPPOR010000594.1 GCA_028817905.1 Myxococcales bacterium | reverse complement strand
CGGGCTAGTTCGGGGCGCGTACTGGCACGGGCGCGTCCTTTGCGAGCTCGCGACGAAGGGCCTGCCAGGAATCGATGGTGCGCTGATACAGTGCGTCGATCGCACGGTAGAGTTCGGGCTCGAACTCGTCGAGGGTCCTTCGTTGGACGCGTTTGAGCTCGGCGTCCAGCGGGCTACCCACGTATGCGGGGTGGCCCCGTCCCAGGTCGAAGCCGACCCGGGAAGCGATCGCGACCAGATCTTGCTGACTACGTAGATCGGCTATCTGCAGTTCGCGATAGTCGTGGCGCCATTCCTGTACCCAGGACGGCGGGGCATCGTAGGGCAGGTCAGGCGAGCGCTCGACAACCGCCAAGAAGCGTGTGGTGGAGGCCAGCCCGAGCCGTGCTCGGCTGATCAAGACTCGCATGGCGCCGCCGAGCGGCTGGACACAGGGGGTTTCATGCAGGGCGGCGAGCTCCTTGCCTTCAAGCACCACATCGTCGTGCAAGGCCTTGGTTGGGCCTTCGATGCGCACCAAAAAACGCCGCTGCGGGAGGCCCCCGATCGCGGTTCTGTTGGGAATTCCAACTGACCGAGCCCTGAAGAATCCGGCTCCCAGTTCCGGGTACTTATTCCCGAGTTGGGTGAGAAGACGGGAAACAGCCGTGTCGACTTCGGCACGCAGGGTATCGGGGACAGGGTCCAGGCTGGCTTCAACCTTGGCCAGGAAGGCGGGGCGGTCAGGGAGCTGGGTCCTCAGCAAGGTCGCGATCGTGGGCTCAGGGGGTGGTGCCTGGCCGGATAGTCCCGCGCGGTAGCCCCCGAGCAGGGCGGCGATTGCGGCCCGCGGCTCAAGTCGACGGTCATGGGCCGCAAGACGGATGGAGACAGCGAACCGCAACAGGTCGAGGGGGGCCGGGCCCAACGTCCCATAGTCGAAGTCGGCGAGTCCGCTGCCGTCGGCGGTTACGGCGAACTGTTCGAGGTGCGCGTCGCCGTGGAGGTTGACGATTGGCCACAGGCGGTACGTGGACGCAAGCTCGCTGCACACGGCGCTCGCGAAACCCGGTGTGGTGAAGCGATAGTAGGCGTGTGCATCGCGTGTGATTCGCTCCCTCAGGGCGGGCATCGCGCGCGCGAGCCGCAACCGTTCGGGTCCATGGAGCAAGGAAGGAGAGGAGGGCAAGCCAGGGCCACCCGGGTCCCCCGGCTCAGCAGCCAAGCACGGAGCGTGCGCGGGGCTTTGCCCTGTCCGGTGCGCTCGCGTCGGGCTGGTCCGTGGCGAGGAATGGGCTGTGCCGCAGGCAACGACGAGCGTGCAAACGCCCGCGGCTAGTGTGCGGGGGGTCATAGCGAGCGAGTATAGGACATTTGGCGCCCAAGGTTGCTGGTGACCCATGGGGCCGCTGGAGCCCAACCATAGATGCTGGAACGGAGCGCCAGGGCTGGCCCGCCCGGTTGCCTACGCGCCGGTGCGCGTGGCCGCGAGCGATCGCAGGGAACGCACGATGCTCAAAAGTGCTCCTTTGGCGTAACCGCCTCGATCGGAAGGCGTAGGGCTGCATGACATCTGGGCGAGTCGCGTGCTGGCGGAGTGCGCCCGCCGTTCAACCGACGAGGGCAAGAGATGGACTCACTTGATAGGAACCGGCTTCGTGTGATGGCCGTGCTTGGGTACTCGTTGATGCTCTTGCTGGGAGCGGCATGCGACGAAGACGAAGCAGCCATGGGCACGTCTGCAGACATGGGTCAACGCGCTGGCAACGGTGGCGATCGGGAGCGGGAGTCAGAGGACACGGAGGAAGCCGCTGACCGGTATTATGTGGGCGCGGCGTCGATGGCTCTGGGGGCCGCGACGAATGAGGCGGACTGCGCACTCTGTCATAGTGTCGATGGGAGCCAGGAGGGCCTTTCCGGCAAGTCCTTCAAAGACATCGCGTACAAGGAGAGCTGGAAAGGGGGAGACGCCAGCACGCTGTTGGACGCATCCAACGCCTGTGTGACCGGTTGGATGGGGGGCGAAGCGCTGGCGGACGATGACGAGGAGTGGAAGTCGCTCGAGGCGTATTTGAAGAGCATTTCGGACGAGGACGCGAGCGAGGCCAATGTCATCATGCCGGAGGTCTTGGCCGACGAGGCCGCGTATGAAGATGCCTACGCGGGTGGCGATGCCGAAGCGGGTGAAGCCAAGTACGATCTCTACTGCGGTGCCTGCCACAGCGAACAGCTCACGGTGGGCGTCGCGCCGGCGTGGGCCTTTGAGGCCATCGCCGCCCGTAGCATTGGGCGCATCGCGCAGAAGGTTCGCACCGCAGGCCCGCCGCCCTCGGGCAGCGAAGAGGACTCCGACACCACCGGGGGGCCCATGCCTTTCTTCGAACCGAGCGACCTCTCCGCCGACGACCTGAGCGACATCATCGCATATATCAAGCGTGATAGCTGAAGAGAGTTCTGTTGGTTCCCATCCAGGAAGGGACATGCGTCCCTTCCTAGC
>JAPPOR010000679.1 GCA_028817905.1 Myxococcales bacterium | reverse complement strand
CCCCTGGGCCCCCGCCCCTTGGGAGGTACCCTCATGGGCCGGCTTCATCGCATTCGAGGCGCCGGTAGCGGGGCGAAGCCTACCTGCCAACGAGCCAACCACGCGCCCGGTCGTAACCTTTGCGCGCTACGACGCGTGGTTTGTCCAGGATCATCACGCCGGCCACACGCTCATCGTCGGAGATACGCTGCATGCCTGCCAGCGACTGTCAGCCCTGCTTTGCCGTAGCACTCCGGGAGGTACGACGCCCCGCGGCGAGCTCGGGGACCTTAGGGCACCCAGCCGCGGCGCACATGCCCGCGCCATCGAGGCGGCGCTTCAACACATCGCGGCGGGTGACATCTATCAGGTCAATCTGACCCATGCGTGGCAGGGTCGTTTGCGGGGCGATCCTCTGTGGCTCGCACTGGCCATGCGCGATCAGAGTCCTGTTCCATTCGGAGCCTATTTTGACTTTGGGGAGCACCAGCTGATCGCACGCTCCATGGAACGGTTTTTGCGCTTCGACCAGCATTCGCGCGTTCTTCGCAACCGCCCGATCAAGGGAACGCGCGTACGCACCCAAAGCGATCTCAGCGATGCACGCGTAGCGCTCGCGCGAGACCCGAAGGAACGTGCCGAGCACGCGATGATCGTGGACCTGATGCGCAATGATCTGGGGCGCGTAGCGCAGGTAGGAACGGTCCTCGTCGAAGACGTGATGCAGGTGGAGCCCTATCGCGGGCTGTACCACTTGGTGTCGACGGTCCACTGCCGAGTTCGCGACGACGTGGGCCTCGACAACATCCTGCACGCCACCTTCCCGCCGGGAAGCGTAACCGGTGCGCCCAAACTGCGGGCACTACAGATCATCGAGGCACTGGAGACCCACCCTCGCGGAGCCTACACCGGTGCGCTGGGGTTCATCGACCGCACCGGTGGCCTGAGTCTGGCGGTGACCATCCGCGCGGCAGCGATCCAACAGGGTCGTGTGACCTATCACGCCGGCGGGGGCATCGTCTCCGCCAGCCACTCGGCCCGCGAAATCGACGAAACGGTCCTCAAGGCCAGGGTGTTCTTAGACGCCGTGGGCGCAGAACCACACCAGCACCTGGCGCCTTGAACCCGAATATTCCACCCACTCGCGAGTGGAGGGGAATCCCATGCATAGCCACGTTTTTGGGTGGGCATGCCCGGCGGTTTTAGGCTAACTTCCCCCCGATTTCGCGCCCGAAAGGTGCGCCAGACCCATTCGGGAGTCGTCTAAGGGTTAGGACTCTGGTTTTTGGTGCCAGCTATGGTGGTTCGAATCCACCCTCCCGAGCCACCACCCACGCTGGGGACACCTAGCCCGGATCATTCATGACTTCGGCGCCGGATCGCGCAGGGATTCGGCTTCACAGGGCTTTCGACGACCGACGGGAATACTCCCCGTATTTTCTAGGGCGGCGAAAGCGCTGTGGAGTCGAAGGACAAGCGAGGCGGTGTCGAAGTCATGAATGATCCGGGCTAGCCGCACGTGAGCCACAAGAAGCTTTCTTGGTTGCCTTTGGGACCCTTGATGGCAGCTTCCGCGCGACCCTGGACGCCAAAGCCAAGCCTGTGCGCGGCCTCGGCAACCCCATCGACTGCCGCCAGGCGGGCGGCGGGGTCGCGAACGACGCCGCCCCGTGCCACCGCCTCGCGCCCCACCTGGAACTGAGGCTTGACCAACGCTAGTACCACTCCGCCCGCCTTGAGCAGGCCGGCAGCAGACGGCAACAACTTCTCCAGCCCGATGAATGATGCGTCGATCACCACCCAGTCCACGCGCTCGGGAAGGTCCTGAGGTCGCAGGTTGCGAGCGTTGGTGCGCTCCATAGTCACCACTCTCCGGTCGCTGCGGAGGCGATAGTGCAACTGCCCATACCCGACGTCGATCGCATACACCCGCTGTGCTCCACGCTGAAGCAAGCAGTCGGTAAAACCGCCTGTTGACGCCCCGAAATCTGCAGCGACTACGCCTGCGGGATCGAGCGAAAAGCGGTCTAGCGCGCCCGCTAGCTTGACGCCACCTCGAGAAACATAAGGATGGTCTGCCCCACGCACCGTCAGGGGCGCATCTCGCGCCAACGTGTCTCCTGGCTTGTCCACCCGACGCTCACCCGTGAAGACAACGCCAGCCAATACCATTGCTCGCGCGCGCTCACGACTGGGCGCCAGCGATCGTTCGACCAGAAGTACGTCCACGCGCTGCTTCGTTGCCATGGGATGCCGCCTAGCCCGGATTATTCATGAACTCTGCGTCGGATCGCGCAGGGATTCGGCTTCACACGGCTTTTCGGCGACCGACCCACATACTGCCTGTATTTGCGAGGGCGACGAAAGGCGTGTGAAGTCGAAGAACAAGCGAGGCGATGCAGAGTTCATGAATAATCCGGGCTAGTACGACTTGATCAGCACCGTCGCGCGCCTCGCCTGCCCCCGTTTCCACAGCATCCGCGGCCTCCTCGAAAGGG
>JAPPOR010000515.1 GCA_028817905.1 Myxococcales bacterium | reverse complement strand
GCGTGATGGCGTCTTCTGAGACCTTGGGGACCAGTTCGGCGGGGATGTTGTAGGACAGGGTGTAACTTCCATCGACACCCAGTCCGAAGATGCCCGCGCCACCGGAGTCGAGGTTTAGGCGCGCCCTGAGGTCGATGCCGTCGGTCGTGATGGAACCCGGCAGGTTCTGCCATTTGACCGTGATGCGCTCGACCAGGCCTCCGTCGCCCACCTGAATGCCCGGATCCTCGGGCCTGCCGTCCATGAGCCACGCATTGACCTTCTGTTGCTCATTTTCGTACTGGATGAAGTCGGTGATGGTGTAGTTCCAGTAGTCCGCCCGAACACGCAGCTCCTCGAACGGCTCCCACGTAAGGCCGGCCGTGATGGCGGTTGCCCGTTGGGGGTCCAGATCCGGATCGCCCTCGCGTCGGATGGGCAGATAGACCGGCGAGGTTCCTCCCGTGTCGATGGACAGGGGAATGGTGGTCGAGCCGTTGCTGGCCTGGGCCAGGGTCGGCGCCCGGAACGCGCGCGAGACGGAGGCCCGCAGGGTCAACCCGGTCACGGTCTCACCTTGGGCGGCGCCCAAGAGCTTGTCGATGCCCATTGTTAGGCCACCGCCCGGGACCGCCTCGGTCCAGCCCTCCGAGTAGTTTTCGACACGCACCGCCGTCTGCAACTCGGTACCCTGCAAGATCGGCCACAGGAGCTCCAGGTAGCCGGCGATCACGTCCCGTTCGTTGTACAGATCGTCGTTGCCCAGGTAGAAGCTCCAATCGAACTGATTGGCGTTGTAGTCTAGCTGGGACGACCGCTGGGACTTGCGCAGCTCGCCTCCCAGGGCGAACCCCAGGTCACCGCCCGGTAGTTCGAACAGGGAGCCATCCAGGTTGAGGCCGTAGGTCTGAAGGTGTTGGATCACCGTCGAGATCTGGGCCGTGGTCCGGGTGACGCGATCGACCACGCTGCGCGGGTTGGGAGTGCCGGTACCCAGCACCGACGTATAGAAGGGGTTGAAACACTCGTCGAGGTCGCTCGGGTCGCTGCAGCTATCGACCGCCTGCTGGAAGCGTTCCGCGAGGTCGTCGGGCAAGTAGCGGGCATACTGGCTCACCCCGAAGGTGGCCATCAGCTCCCAACCCCAGTCCTCGAACACGGTGTTGGGGGCGATGCCCTCGAAGTCGCCCTTCAGCCCCACGGCGGTGCGCAGAGTGTCGTCATCGCTCGAGGCGGTCCTGCTGCCGCCGGCGAACCCCACCGCGCGGCCAACGTATCTCACGTCCTCACCAAAGGAGTTGTCGATGTGACCGGCGGGGATAAGGGGCGTGGGAAGCAGTCGGAAGCTGGACGAGCTTACGTTCTCCGAGCGGGTCTTGGAGATGTTGGCTTCGAGGTAAGCTTCGGTGTAGTCGCTGATGTCGTAGGAGCCGTGGGCGTACACCGAGGTGCGCTCGACGTCCGGGGTCAGACCGATGAACTCGTTGAACGAGAAGTTGCAGAACGTGCCGTCGTTGATGGAGGTCGGGCCCGCCTCGCAATTTGGGTCTGGCACCAGGCCGCCCCCCGCCACAAATGTGCCCGGGTGGCCGATCGGGGTGCGGTTGCCCCCCTGGCCGCCCATGGGCCCCTGGTCGTAGGTGAAGGGGCGATTGGTTGCGAGCAACTGGCTCGCGCGGAAGTACTGCAGGCCTGCCAGCACGCGGCCGCGCTCACCCGTCGCGCCGAAGGCCGCGCTGGCCGTCGCCTCGCGATAGTCGAAGTCCTTGGTCGTCGCCTTGCCGTCGAGCTGTACTCGCAGACCTTCCCAGTTGTTGCGCGTGATGATGTTGATGACGCCTGCTAGCGCGTTGGTGCCGTAGATGGCCGAGGCGCCGCTGGTGAGGATCTCGATGCGTTCCACTACCGCCAGCGGCATGGTGGCGATGTCCACGAAGGCGAGGGTGACGCCGGCCGCACTGGAGACCGTCCTGCGACCATTGATTAGGACCAGGGTCGCCCCGGAGCCCAAACCGCGCAGGTTGATGCGAGCGGTGCCCGCGCCGGCCCCCGGGTTGCCCAGGAAGCCGCTGCTGGCCGCCACCGTCAGGTTCTGGATCAGGTCGGCCATGTTGCTGGCGCCGCTTTGGTCGATCTGCTTGCGCGTCATGACGGCGACCGGGCCTGCGGTCGAAAATACCGACCGCTTGATTCGCGAACCGGTGACGACGATTTCTTCCACGTCATCGTCGTCCGGCGGCGCCGCCTCATCCGGGACCGCGCCCAGGGCGGCGGGGGGAGCCGCATCCGGCTCGTCCCCCGTTTCGGCCGGTTCCGGTTCCGGCTCGGGGGCGGGCTCTTCAAGGGGTTCGTCGCCCGCCGGTTCGGTCGGTTCGGCGGGCTCGGCCCCCGGTTCCGCAGTGTCATCCGGCGCCGGTTCGTCGCCCAACGGATCGCCCGGTTCGTCCGGTGCGTCCCCAAGGGGCTCGTCGTCCGGCGGGATGTCCTGGGCGATGGCTAGCGAGCCAACCAATAGGGCCACCGTAGTGGCCCCGATAAGAAATCCAAGGGACTGCAGACGGTCCGCGCACTTCATGTCCATCGGCCTCCACGTCTGGTCTGAATGACCACAGGGGCGCTACGATACGGTGGCTTGCCCAAGCGAATCTTGAGCAAATATTTGAACAATCCTTGGCGCCTAAATGCCTGATAACAGGTAGAAAAGCCGGATAGGCTAGAGTTTGGCCCCGATCATTCGCCAACTTTCGAGCGGGTGCTGTGGCTTGCGACTTCGTGGCCGGAGAGCTTCGGCTGGGCTTGTCAGAGGGCGCAGGGGAAGCCTCGAAAGCCTTGCAAATCTAAGCACTTGCATCAATATTTCGCGCACATTGCGCGCTTCGAACCGCTCGCCCACGAACGTGGGGGAGGAAATGTTTCAGCAGCCCGTGTGGGGAGGGGTCACGATCCGGTCGTCTGCTCCCGGTACTGTTCCCGAAGGACATGCTTTTGCAGCTTCCCCGCTTCGGAGCGGGGCAGCACGTGTGCGAAGTCCACACTTCGGGGGCATTTGTACTTGGCCAGTTCTCGCTGACACAGGGCCACGAGTTCGTCGGCCAGCTCCGGACTCGGGACGGCACGCTCGCTTGGCTGCACGATGGCTTTCACTTCCTCCCCCCACTCCGGGTTCGGTACACCGATGACCGCCACGTCCGCCACGTGGGGGGAGGAAAGCAGCACGGACTCTATTTCTGCGGGGTAGATGTTCACGCCACCGGAAATGATCAGTTCGGTGCTGCGATCGGTCAGAAACAGGAAGCCGTCCGCGTCGAGGTAGCCGACGTCGCGCAGGGTGAAGTACTCCCCTCGGTAGGCAGACTCTGTCTTGTCCTGGTCCTTGTGGTAGGCGAAGCGCGCGGCGCCGGGTGCCATTATGTAGATGTACCCGATCTCGCCAGGCGGCAACGCGCGCCCTTCATCATCCATGATCTTGATGTGGTCGGCCGTGGCTGGCTTGCCGACCGTACCGGGCTTCTTCAGCCAGGTGTGCGAGTCCACCATGGTGCCGACCCCTTCGGTGGCTGCATAGTACTCGTGCACGATCGGGCCGAGCCATTCGATCAGTCGCTTCTTGACGTGCACCGGGCAGGGGGCCGCCCCGTGGATCAAGTACCGGAGGGTGGACAGATCGTACTGCTCCCGCACTTCCGTGGACAGCGACAACAGGCGATGGAACATGGTCGGTACCATGTGTGCGTGGCTCACCCCGTGTTCCTGAATCAACCGCAGGGTCCCTTCCGTGTCCCAGCGATTCATCAAGAGCACAGCGGAACCGAACAAGTGCGGCATCATCAGCGAGAAAGCCAGCGGTGCCGAGTGGTAAAGGGGGCCGGTGACGAGGTGAACGCTGCGGCCGGGCTCGTAGCTCTGCATCGCTGCTAGCGGGTTCGCCGCCATTCCGCTCGCCGCCATTCCGCCTGCCGGAGACGCACCCGGGGCGTCCCGCGCTACACCCTTCGGCCTCCCCGTGGTCCCTGAGGTATAGAGCATGGCGCCGCCCAGAACCGGATCATCGATGTCCTCCGGAGCTTGATCCGCCAGCGCATCGTCATATCGCTCGAAGCCCGGGATCTCGCCGCCGACCGAAAGCCGGACGGTCGCCTTGGGGGCGCATGCAGCAGCTTCCATCGCTGCATCAGCAAAGTGCGCGTCTGCGATCAGCGCCTTGGCGTCACAGTCATCGACGATGTAGCCCGCTTCGGCGCCCGTGAGGTGCCAGTTGACCGGGGTGACGCGCAGGCCTGCTCGACGGGCGGCGTGTATGGCCTCGACGAACTCTGGCCGGTTGCGGCTCATGACGGCCAAGCCGTCCCCTGCCCCTAGGCCCCGGGCGCGTAGGGCGCGCACCAGCTGGTTGGTCCTGGCGTTGAGTTGCGCGAATGTCCGGTCGCCGTCCTCGGATAGCACCGCCCGGTGATCAGGCAGGAATCGGGCCCACGCCGCCGTCACCATCCCCTGGCCCATGGCGGCCGCAATCGCGCCGCGCGCCTGTTTCAAGAGTTCCGTCGCCGGTTTGTTCGTCTTCATGATGCCACTTCGCCGCCCATACATAGGCGGAAGAACGGACCGAAGCAAGCACGCGGCGGCCCCTGCGAATGGGCCGGTCCGTCGCCTTGCCAACACACAGCCAACCATGGGGCCCACAGAAGGTGCTTCCGACCTTCGCGGAGATCTACGATGCTGCACCGGGCGTTGCGCCCAGATGCGAGACCTTCCCCAAGGATTGCGCCCACGTATGGCAACCGTACGCCGAAATGCGTCCGTCAAGCGACGCCGGGTCTGCCCCGCGGACGCTCTCGCCCTGGCGAGGCGCAAGTGGGATTCCGGCGAGCGCTTGGATGTGGGCCAGCTGGCCCGGGAACTGGGGGTAGGTCGAGCCACGCTGTTTCGCTGGTTCGGGTCACGCGAGAACCTCTATGCGGAAGTGATCATCGAGGCCTATGCCAAGCACCGAGCGCATATCTGTCGGACCGCCGTGGGCACCGGTCTCGACCTGCTGGACCATGTTGTGCGCAGAAACCTTTCGTCGCTCGCTTCGGCTGCCGCACTGCGCAAGTTCATCGAACAGGACCCCGAGTTCGCGATCCGCCTCTTGACCTCGCCTTCGAGTCCAGTTCAGGCACGCACCATCGCGTTGGAGGTGGACTTCCTTCGTGAAGTCACAGCCGGCGCGAACATCACACCACGCCTTGATCTGGACACATTGGCGTACGTCATCGTGCGGATCGGAGAGGCCTTCATCTATGCCGACACGATCGCCGGAAACCGACCCGATATTGAGAAGGCCGTGGCGGCCATTCACATTCTGGTGTCGGCCGAAGCCAACCCCTGAACCCCAAATCAGCATGCACTCCTGGCGAGATGGTTAGCAATCGCGGATCTTCGACTTCACAGCGCTTTCCCCAGCCCTGCAAATCGAGCGAGCATTCGGTCGCCCACTGAAAGTCCTGTGAAGCCGAATCCCTACGCCGTCCGTTCGCGACCCGATGAATGATCCGGGCTAGCACTTGCCGCCCGCTTGAGCGATGATCATCGACGATGATGCGTTGGATGTTGCTGGCCGTCATGGGCCTGTGCTGCGCGCCTGCAGCCCATGCGGACCGGGCACCCGTGCCCGTGAGTACGATCAACATGCCACCCGGATGGGCATGGCCCCCGACGGCGGCCATGCGTGACCGCGGGCGTAGGTGTCTGGCGGCGCTCGATCGGGCAGGGGTTCAGCATGAGCTGTTGACGCGCTCGATCGGCCGGGTCACCACACCGGTCGTGGTGCCGGAGATGCGCTTTGGGGGTCTGTTGGTGCGGCCCGTCTACCGGCGAGCGCGTCCCCCCGTCATGGATTGTCACATGGCCCTTACCCTGGTGCAGCATGCGCCGCTGTTGGTCGAGCTCGGGGTGCGCGAGCTGGTGACCGGTGGCTTCTACCGCAATCGCCGCGCGCGTCTGCGAGGCCAGTCCGTGGCGCTTCTGAGCCGGCATGCCCTGGGGTTGGCGGTCGACATCCGCGCTTTTGTGTTCTCGGACGGCCGCGCGCTTTCGGTGAAGCGCGACTACCGGCACCCGCTGCTTGGGCGCATCGAGCATGTGCTGGCCGGATCCGGGGGTCTGCGCGCGCTCGTAACCCCGAAGAACGACCGCAATCATCGGAACCACTTTCACATATCGGCCAAGATGACCCTAGATGACGCCCATCCGGACGACATGGTCGACATCGCCGAGCTGTTCCGGCGGGTCCAGCAGCACGCCCGCCGCGCTCGCCGCCGGGGACGCCTAGCACAGTGAAGCGTTGAACGCTGTCGCGTTCATGCGGCTGACAACATCCATTCATGGAGGCCGCTTCGGAGTGGCTGGCCGCCCAACGCGAGACTGACCGGAAGGTGGGCCATCCCCCCCAATCAAGCTCTGCACATCGATTCGGGGCGACCAAAATCCGCCGAAGTCGAAGCTAGCTAGCTAGGGCGCGTGGATAGCCAACGGAGCAGTGGTGGTGGTGATGCGGCGGGCCAGCAGGTGGCCGTGTACTTCCAGGGGGCCGGTCATGAGCAGTTCGGCATCGGGCCCGTACAGGTCTCCGTGGATCTCGCCGCCTGCCAGCATGATCGTGCCCGAGCCGGCGATCACGACATCAACCCGACCTCCGTCCGCGGAGCCAAGTGAGATTTCACCTCCCACGTTCATATCGCCGCCGACGAGCAAGGTGACGGTGGCGTCACGGGGAACGGCGATCCGGACATCGCGGTCGATGCTGAGCGTGCCCGCCACCCATAGGACAGCCGAGGTCTCTGCTGACAGTAGCAAGTCGGGTGCGGCGCCGTCTGGCTCGACGGACAACAGCGCGCACCGATCGCTGAAGCGGTCCCCGTCGGCCAGTGGGTCGCCAGCCTGGACCAGGGCTGCCAGCCCTGTGAAGTCGAGCGGGGTCTCCATGCCCGTGGACGCGTCGCATGGGCACGGGGGGGAGACGCTAACTGGCCCTCGTACGAGCGTCACGGCCGTCGAGCCCTCTGCAAGGTCGAGCGTTGTGCCTTCCGGCATGGTGAGGGTGCCTGCCAGCGAGAGCGAGCCCAGTTGTACACGGCCGCCGACCCGCGCATCTCCTGTCAGGATTGCGTGTGCCATGCCGCCCAACAGGTCAGCTTCGACCGCCAACGTCCGTGCCTCCAGGCGCGTCGTTCCCAGGCGCAAGCCCGTTGCACCTGCCACGGTGAGGTCTCCGCCGACGTGCAGGTCGGACTCCTGGCTCAAGCCCCGGTTGGTGCCCAGGTCGCCAGCGATCTCGACTCCGGCGGTCGCTTGCAGGTCGTGACACAAACAAGCGTTGCGACGCCGCGTGGCCGACAGCCCGCTCGCGATTCCGGCCGCGATCAGGGCGGGGTTGTCCGTCACGCACGAGTCGGGCAGGGGCATTTCAGCGGGCCCAGCATCGTCTCCCATACTGCTCGCATCGTTGCTCGCATCGTTACTTGCATCGTTGCTCGCATCGTTGAGGGTATCTTCGCTTGCATCATTGCTCGCATCGTTGCTCGCGTCGTTGCTCGCGTCGTTGGGGGTATCTTCGCCTGTGTCGCCCACGGCATTGGCCAGGGGTGTCGCGACTACATCCACTGGTCGCTCGCAAGCACTCACCGCAAGCGACAGGGTCAGCGCCGCTGCGTAGCCGGCGGCCGACGAGCGCATCTAACGCACGCCCGTTTCCTCGAGGCGGCGCCGCGCCCACTGTGCTGCCGGCCCATCGGGCTGGGCAGCGAGCAGTGCTCTTAGGGCCCGCCGTTCGGCGTCCAGATGCCCCAGCGCTCGCTGGGACTTGGCGATACCCCGGTGGGCTTCTACGGACAGGGGGCCGGGTGCAGTCAGCGCCTGGCGATAGAGTGTCAGGGCGCCGCGCGGATCGCCCAGGCGTTCGCGTCGTAGGTCGGCGGCGGCCACTGTCGCAACGTAGGCAGCCGGGCTGCCGGGGGCCCCGCGCACCACGCGTAGATAGGTGCGTTCCGCGGCGCGGTAGCGGCCCTCGCCCCGCAGGCGGTTGGCCCGCTCCAGCAGGTCTTGCTGGCCCGCCCCTCGTCTTGCCTGCTGTCTCGGCAGTCGCGCGCTTTGGTCCACATCCAGCTCTGCCCCGGAGGGCTCCACATCGGGTACTTGTTCTCCCCGTGCGGGCGCTGGTTGGGGCGGCGGCTGTCGACCGGGGACCTGTGCAGGCACACCGCCAGACGCCTCCGCCGGGTGCGTCTCGCTCGGGGGGTTGGGCTGCCGCGTGAGCCATCCCGGCCCGGCGATGTAGAAAGCTGCCGCCGACCCGATACCCAGCGCCAGCACGCCGATCGCAGCCGGCGCCGCCAAGCGCCGGCCTTTGCCGCGCTTTCCACCGATCTCGGCACCGTCGAGCGCAGCCTGAAGCACCTGCGTTGTGAGCATGGCTGCACGCTCATCCGAAAGCGCCGTCGCTGGCCCCTGGCTGGCGTCCAACCGCAGCAGGTTCGCAAGCCGGGGGGGCAACGCTTCATGTTGCTCATTCATCGTCTTCACCGTGGAGTTGTCGCAAGCGGGTCACCGCCAGGCGCAGCCTGCTCTTGGCGGTGTCAAAAGGGATGCCGAGGGTTTCGGCCAGCTCAGGGACGCTCATCCCGACCACGTGGTGCAGGACAAGGGCCTGGCGCTGGGCGTCGGGTAGGTGGTCGAGCAGGGCTGCCACGCGGCGCTTCGCTTGGTACTGGTCGGCGACGCTGTGGACCGGCTCCGGAACCAGCGACTCCCGTTCCTCGAGCTCGCGGCGGCGGGCCAGTTGTAAGCGCCGGCGCTTCACCCGCCGGAGAGTTTCACGGACCGTGATCCGGTCGGCCCAGGTGGTCAGCGCGCTGCGTCCTTCAAAGGACGGCAATGCGCGCAGGATCTCGAGCAACGCAGCCTGTGCCAGATCATCGACCTCATCGTCCCCTTGGACGAGGTAGCGAACGAGGTTACGTGTGCGCGGAAGGAGCACCCGGAGCAGAGCAGACGCTGCCGCCCGATCGCCAGCGACCGCTGCGGCGATGCGTGGGTCGTCACCGGGGATCATGTTTTCGTGCGGTGTGCGCGGCTTTGCGTCCCCATCCGCAGCGCTCGCGGTGCCGGTCACGGGGCCCGCGCTCGTCGTGGGCAGCCTGCTTGGTGTCGACTTCGGCTCCATCGGCTGAGACATCAGCATCGAGCATATAGTGGATTGCCCGTGGCCGTCCGGGTCACAGCCCAGATCGCGAAAATGACGGCACTTATCGCAGCACAAGACCGAGTGCGAGCGTCGGAACGACGGTCCACAGGGTCTCATCGAGGAAGCGATCTGGGGGCGCTGCGCTTGTTTCGTACCGCAGGGTTGGTGGTGCCAGGAGCACCTGCGCGCCACATGTCACGACAAGGTCCAGGTCAGCGCCCGCGATCTGAGCGACCGCGACCTGCGCTGCCAGCGTACCCTCCACCGCGGCGCTCAGCATGCTGTCGGCAAGGGTCTCTTCCAGGCCGTCGGCCAGCTGCTCGGTGCGCCGCGTGTGCTCCACTAGCCCTCCAGCTATGCCAGGTCGCAACCGGAGCCACCGGGTGACAGGCAGCGGCCCATGTATACGCAGCCAGCCGCTGCGACGGGTCAGGCTCAGTTGGCCATGTGCGCTCTCGACGACGCTCGCAAGCCCCTGGGTCAAGCGCAGCCCGACGGCGATGCCGGCGAAGGAAACGTAGGGCTCCAGTGACAGGCTCCACACGCCGCCGCGGCTGACGCCGTCTGCGAGCCACGACCCATCGGCCGTCAGGCCCAGCCCCAGGCTTGGGCCGCCAGCGCTGTCCCGCGTCTCGGTGCTGCTGTCTTCGGAGGTGAAAGCTGCGGGCTCTTGAGCGGCATCACGGACAGCCTGCCGGGTCTCCTGTTGGGTCTCCTGTTGGGTCTCCTGCCGGGCTTCGGGCGGGGGTCGGCGGCCATCCGTGTGGGTGCGCGTTTCAGCGCTCGAGGACCGTCCGTGTGCTGGTCCGCGTGCCACGCCGGTGGCACCGGAAGTCCGGTTGTCAGGGAGCGTAGTGTTGGTTTCGTCCGCCTGTGGCTCGAGGGGCTCGCCGATGGCATCGCCTTCCGCAACGGCCTGAAGACTCGAGCGCACCGCGACGGCTAGGCCTTCGAGGGCGGCCGAACGCTGGCCATCTGGGAGCTCAAAGCGGCGCCTGAGCAGCCGCCCGCTGCTGGCATCGAACAGCCGGAGTTCCAGGTTTCCCGGCGTGCTGTGGACCCAGATGATGACGCGCGCTAGGTTCGCGCTGGCGATGGCCTGGGCCGTGACAAGCGAGGTGGCATCCGGCGCCGTGCTCGGTATCCGTGTGCCTAGGGCGGCCTCGCCGGTGACCCGCCAGGCCAGGTCCGCTGTCTGCCCGTGGATGCGGGCTTCGATGTCCGGCGCAAGCGGTGCAAGGAGGATCGCCACACGCTGGTTTGCTAGCTTTCCCGGTGGGCTTGCTGGTTGCGCGCTCATCCGGCCGGGCAGCGCGAACATCGCGACCGATAGCAGCGTCCACCAGGTCGTGATCTGTGCCGGCCGCTCCAACTTCCGAGTTCGCCCCCGGGGGCTGCTCAAGCGCATGGTCATGACCCGATCCACGGTCTACACACCCCTACCGGGGCGGTGACAGGAAGCCAAGAGGAACCATGTCGATCGGACGACGTCGCTTCATTGGCGGCTTAGGCTCGACTGCACTCGCCGGTCTCCTGAGCCCGGGTTTCGCAATCCCAAGCATGATGCCAGCTGGACTCGCCCGTGCCCAGTCCCTGCGTGGCCCCGCCAAGCGGCTCGTCATCTTCTTTTCACCCAACGGCACCGTTCACCGCCACTGGCGCCCGACCGGCACCGGAACCGACTATTCGTTTCCGGCGGGTTCGATTCTTGAGCCCCTCGGTGAGTATCGTGACCGGCTTGTCGTGCTGGACGGGATCGATTTCAAGGGTGTAAGCAACCACGAGGGCGGCATGGCCAACATGCTGACCGGCGGTGGGTCCGATACCTCGACGGAGGGTCAGTCGGTCGATCAGTTTATCGCCGCTCGGCTTCCGATGGACAGCCCATTTCCCTCGCTCGAACTGAGCGTGGGCACCGATGCGTGGGGAGGGGGCGTCCAGACACGAATGCTGTACGCGCCCGGCGGCGACTTCGTGCATCCCGACCAGGATCCCGTCAACGTCTACCGCCGCGTGTTTGGGCCGATCGCCGGTACCCCGGCTGAAATGGATCAGCTCATGCACAAACGCGAAAGCGTCCTGTCGCTGCTGCGTGCGGAGCTGGGCGCTTTGCGCGACCGTGCCGGGGCGCGCGAACACGAAAAGCTCGAGGCGCACCTTGCGGCGCTGCGACGAATGGAAACCGGCCTGACCGGGCCTGCCATGACGTTGGGTTGTGAAGCGCCGCCAGCGGTCAAGCAGCTGAACCCCAATGCTCACGAAAATTTCGCGGACATCACGCGGGCCCAGACCGATTTGATGGTGACCGCCCTGGCATGTGGGATGACCCGGGTCGCGAGTTTGCAGTTGTCGCATACCGTCGGCCCCCACGTGTTTTCGTGGCTGGGAATTCGGGAGGGCCACCACGCCCTATCGCACATGGATGATTCCAACACCGACGGCGTGGCCCAGTTCGTCCGTGCCGAGCGGTGGATTGCTGAGCAGTTTGCATACCTGCTCGGGCAGCTTCAGGTGCTGCCCGAGCCCGATGCCGATGGCAGCATGCTGGACCACACGCTGGTCGTTTGGGCCAAGGAACTTGCGGACGGCCGTCTTCACGACAATGCGTCGGTTCCGTTCGTGCTAGCTGGCGCGAGCGGGTTTCTCAAGGCCGGTCGCTACCTGGATCTGGGTGGTGCGCCGCACCAGCAGCTGCTCGTATCGATTTGCCACGCCATGGGTCTCGACAACCCGACCTTTGGGAACCCCTCCTATGGAACCGGTCCCCTTGCGGGGTTGACGTGAGCTGCGTCACTTCCCTTCCGAGGTTCGGATGCCTCCTGATGGCCACCGTGCTGGGCTGTGGCTTGGGGGATGCGGGCGAGCGGCCGCGGACGCGCACTGCGCTGCCCCCTGGCGTCCTCGGGGGAGACGCGGCAGACGGAACGGGTGCCGATTCCCTGCGGGCGCGGGATGGCCTGGGTGCGCCCGGACAGCTGCCCTCCGGAACCTTCGCCGATGCGATGGAAGCCTGTCAGGACGAACTTGCGGCGTTCGATCGCACGCTGCTTCAGCCGCTGTTTTCGGTGCGCTGCGTGGGGTGTCACAACTCGGACGGGGTTGCTGGCGGGACGCGTCTAGTGCTTGAGCTGGATCCGGCGAACCTGTCGGCGAACTACGACGCGGCTGCGACGGTGGCTGCAACCGAGGTGGCCGGGCGCTCCCTTCTGGTACTCAAGCCCACGGGCGAACATCCCGACGGGCATACTGGTGGAACGCTAATCGCGCCCAACAGCGCAGAGCGGGAGCGACTTTCTGCGTTCGTGGCCCAAGTGAAGACCCACGCATGTGATCCGCCCAAGGAGTCCTCGGCGCCTTGCCGGGCTCCCACGCCTGGACGGCGGCAATTGCGACGGCTGTCACGGTCCGAGTATCAGGCCAGCGTCGAAGACCTTCTGGGGATTTCCTCCGAGGCGGAACGTCGGTTCGCCGCCGACACCTTCGTGCACGGGTTTGACAATAGCGCTGAGGCCCTTTTGGTGGGGCCCCTGCTCGCCGATCAGATCGCTGGGGAAGCGGAGCGGCTGGCCGCGCTCGCGATGGAAGACCTGGGAGGTCTGCTACCCTGTGAAGTGTCCGAGGGCGATGCGTGCGCCAGCGAGTTCGTGCGCAGTTTTGGTCGGCGTGCCTACCGACGCCCCCTTACTGACACCGAAGTTGAGCGCTATATGGAGGTGCACCGCGCTGGTTCCCAGGACGGCGGTTTCGAGTCCGGTCTCGAACTCGTGCTGTCCACGATGCTGCAGGC
>JAPPOR010000372.1 GCA_028817905.1 Myxococcales bacterium | reverse complement strand
CTAGGGCGGCGAAAGTCCTGTGGAGTCGAAGGACAAGCGAGGCGGCGTCGAAGTCATGAATGATCCGGGCTAGGCCCCGGGCGGCGATGTCTCCGGAAGCTGTTGCGTGGGTGTCACACGACACAGTAAAGGTTTCACCACCAAGATTAGCCAGTATGAGGGCCAATGGGACTCTATGATCACCATCTCCTGCCGCATCTCATGGACTTCGCGTGCAACGCCAAGCCCAACCGGTACCAGCGCAACAAGGTGGTGCCCAACGCCACGGGCACGGTTTTGGAGGTGGGCTTCGGTTCTGGTCTCAACCTTCCCTATTACGACGCGGACAAGGTGACGCGCCTGTTTGCCCTGGAGCCGTCAGAGGGGATGCGGCGCAAGGCAGCACCCCGCCTGGCCGGGGTGCCGTTCCCGATCGAGTTCCTGGACCTGCCGGGCGAGGAGATTCCGCTGGACGACCGGTCGGTGGACGCGGTCGTGATCACCTACACCTTGTGCACCGTTCCAAACGCGCTCGAAGCTATCCGCCAGGTTCGGCGTGTGCTGAAGCCGGGCGGTCTCGTCCACTTCTGCGAACACAGGGCCGCTCCCGACAACGCCGTGCGCAGAACACAGAGCCGCTTGAATCCGCTGTGGAAGCTCATCGGGGGTGGGTGCCATCTGGATCGCGACATCCCCGCCCTGCTGGAACAGGGTGGTCTGAAGATCGAGCACCTGGAGACGATGTATCTGCCCTCCACGCCGAGATTCACTGGCTTCAACTACTGGGGAGCCGCATCCCCGCGGGCTTGAGGAAGCCCACGAAGGGTCGACGAGCCCAGCAACTCCCCGGTCACGGCTACTTGGTTCGCTAGGTAGTACCAGCCCGCACCTCGCCGGCATCCTGACTACTCTTCTAACCGTTTGACCAACATACGCCTCGGCACGCGGGATTTGTCTGCTAGCCTTGGTATGGGGATGAGCTGGGGGATGGGGAGAGGGCCGTGGACCCGAATGGGTCCCTTGGTCCTGTTGATCGCGCTGGCGACCAGCGGTTGCGGCCGTGTGGGCTTTCGACTGCTCGGCGAAGGCGCCGAAGGCGATCGCGACCCGGGCCACATTCCCCTGGACGCCACCGTCGACTCAGGCCAGTCCATCGGCGATGGCGGCATCCGACACCACAACGGAGGCAATGACGCTGGCCCGCTCGTTTCAATGGATGCCACCGTGGGAGCGGGTTGGGATGCCAGCCAAAATGCCAGCCAGGATGCTAACCAGGCTTCACCAGATGGAGGCGGTGTTTGCCCCGATGCGGATTGCCCGTCGCCCGTGGACCTGTGCCCGGACGACCCCCGCAAGGTGGCGCCGGGTCAGTGCGGCTGCGGGCTCCCCGACACCGACTCGGACGATGATGGCACGCTGGATTGTGACGAGACCTGCGACGGAGTGCGGGCGGCCGACTACGTGCCGGACAACCTCTGCGGGGTCGGGTACTGCCAAACCACCAACACGCCCTCCAGCTGCGTCGCTGGCGTAGAAACAGCGTGCATGCCCGGCACAGCGCTTTCGGCCAGCGACGCGACTTGCGACGGGGTAGACGACGACTGCGACGGCACCGCCGATGAGAACCACCAGCCAAGCGCGGACTGCGGCGTGGGGTACTGCCGTGCCACCGCCACACCCTCCAGCTGCACCGCTGGGGTGGAGACGGCTTGTTCGCCCGGCACTCCGCGGTCCGCATCCGACGCAAACTGCGACGCGATCGATGACGACTGCGACGGGGCCTCCGACGAGGACTACTTGCCGATCGACTCGTGCGGCGTGGGTCACTGCCGCACCGCCAACACACCCTCCAGCTGCGCGGCGGGTGTCGAGACCGCCTGCTCGCCCGCACCTCCACTGTCTGCAAGCGATGCCACCTGCGATGGCATCGATGACGACTGTGACGCGTCCTCGGATGAAGACTACGTAGGCGACATGAGCTGCGGCCAAGGCGTGTGCGCGCCGGGCAGCGTGGCCTCGTCGTGCAGTGGCGGGGTCGAGACCGCCTGCATGCGCGGTACCCCCCCCAGCGGCGCAGACGACGAGGGCCCGCCCGGCGATGGCCTCGACAACGACTGCGACGGTCTGGTCGACGAGGACGTGCCGTGTGACACGGCGCCACGCCCAATCGCCAGCACCGCGGCAGGACAGGACCTCCCGATCCCACCGCAGTGCACGCGGGCGACCGTCCAGCTGTGGGGCGCCGGAGGCGGGGGCGGAGAGGACGCCTGTGACCGTCTGGGAGGCGACGGCGGCGATGGAGGCTATACGACGCTCACGCTCACCGGACTTTCCGGAGGCGAAAACATCGATATCTTCGTCGGCACAGGCGGCACCTCCGGGTGCGGCGACGGGTCGGGCGGCAGTGGTCTAGGCAGCGGCGGCGATGGCGGCGACCCGCCCTCGGTGAACGCCCAGGACGGTCAGGGGGGCCAGAGCGGCGGTTCGGGGGGAACCCTGGGA
>JAPPOR010001037.1 GCA_028817905.1 Myxococcales bacterium | reverse complement strand
TCAGTTGCTCGCCGGTCCAGCGAATCCCGGGGGAGGCACGTGGCCGTCAATCATCCGGGCCGGGAGTGGAGATGAGCAGCTGCAACGAGATGTATTCGTTGGGGTTGTAGCCAGACGGGTCGGCATCGATGTATTCGCGACCGTCCGCGCGCTGGACGCCCAAGTCGATGGTGGCCGGCATGCCCGGTATCACCTCGTCGGTGATGTCGATGATGTGCGGAAGCACGACCGCCCCCGGGCACCAGCCGTTGCGGGACCCGGTGGGATTGCGCTGCTGTAGGGGGGCCAAGGGGTTTCGCCCGCAGTCGCTTCGAAACGGATTGATCACGTGGGGGGTGCCGCCGTTGACGCTGATCGTCTGGTCGAGCCGGCAGAACTCGGCGCAGTTGTCGGTGTTCTCCGGGCCCCAGCCATGACCACTTACGGTGAGCTGGGCGATCACCCGGGTGGCCTCGGGTGGGATCTCGACGGTCGAGGGCGGCGTTTCCGCATCGATGCTGTCGGGCGCCGCGCCGATGTTGATGAACTTCCCGTACAGCTCATGGACCTGAACCGGGTCGGGCTTGGGCCCCGGATAGAACACCAGCTCGGCACTGACTTGCCAACCATCCCCGAGCTCATGGCCCGGCTCCACGACGGTGTCCAACCACGAACGCAGGGTTTGTTTGCCGGTGAGCAGCGATGCGTAGGGCGTCACGTCGGTCCAGCTACACATGTAATTGGTCTGGCCCGGGTTGAAGCGATAGGTCGTGATGTAGCGCATCAAACCGATGTTCTGTTCCCCGGCATCGCTCGGCTTGATCAGCTCGTACACGGCCCGGCGGTCGTAGAGATCACATGTTCCGCCGGTGGGGCACTCGTGCTCCACGCGCAGGGCGACCGCCTTGAAGTTGCCCTCGGGCAGGTCGACCTCGGCGTCGACCTGGGTGCTGTTGATCGTGTGTACAACCTTGTCGTGGGTCTTCACGACGACGACGTGTTCCGGGTAGTCCTCTTCCGGGCACGGGAACCAAGGACCCTCGAAGACGGGGTTGGCAACTTCGGGGAGGTCCGCCGTGGGCTGTGGGTCGTCCGACGGGGGTTCACCCTCGCCCGGCGCTTCGCCGGTCATCGGACCGACCGGCGCATCCGTCTCACCCGCGGCCCCCGACTGGCCGTCCGGTCCGGCGCGGTCGCCTTCGGAGCTGCCATCGCCGGGATCGCCGGGTGCGTTGTCGTTGGATGCGTCCACCGACGGGGTAGGCGACCTCCTCGCGTCGGAGGATGCCGCATCGGGAACCACCATCGATCCCGCGGTTTCCGCTTGACCGGATCCCGCCGTGGGCGTCCGTGGCCCCGCGGTTGCAGCGTTTGGAGGCGTTGCCGTGGTCGCGGGCGGCCCCGCGGAGGGCATGTCAACGGTCTGCGACTCGCACCCGACGGCCGCGACGAGCAGCATGGCGAAGATTCTACCCATCGACCGCATGCCACCCCGTGTCCGCTTGGATGTCAACCCGCCGCCTTTGTTGCGAGTGCCCGCGACTTCGCAGCGGCTTGCTCGCCGCGCATGTAGTAACGTCCGGAGCATGGCGTTGACGAAAGCGGTCGGAGGATGCCTGTGCGGCGCTTGTCGCTGGGTGGCGAATGGAGAGCCGCTCTACCCGTTTATCTGCCACTGCCGCAGCTGTCGCCTCGCGGTGGGCTCCAACGGGGTACCGTGGGTCACGTTCAGCGCCAGCGACTTTCGACTGGAGAGCGACTGTCTGGGCACCTTTGAATCGTCGCCGGGCGTACTGCGGACGTTCTGCAGCCGCTGCGGGACCTCGCTGACGTACAGGTCCAAAGCGCGCCCCGAGGAGATCGATGTCACGCAGGGGTCGCTTGACGATCCAAACCAGGTGGGGGTGACCATGCATACCTGGATGCAGGACGCGGCAGCCTGGGAGCACACGGCCCACGTCCTACCGGCGTCGCCCACCTCGGGGAAGGTCGCCGGGCCCCCGCTGTCGCATGCCGTTCGCACGTGGATCACGGGCAAGGCCGAAAAGGGGAGAGCGAGCTCCATCGAGGGCAAAGGCGTGTTCGCGGTCGAGGCCATCGCCGCAGGCGAGGTCGTGGAGATCAAGGGTGGCCATGTGGTCGACCGGGCGACCCTCGAGGCGCTCCCCGAGCAGCTCCAGAATAGCGAGATCGGCATCGCGGACGGCCTGCACCTGGTGGCGCTCTGCGATGCCGAATACGACGATGTCATGCTCTACCTCAACCACAGCTGCGAACCCAACGTCGGCGTGCGGGGCAACGTGGTGTTCGTGGCCATGCGCGACGTCGCCGCGGGCGAGGAACTCACCATCGACTATGCGATGATCGACGACCATGACGATGAGACGATGGTCTGCCGCTGCGGCGTGCCCAGTTGCCGTGGGACCATCACCGGCCAGGACTTTCGTCTCCCCGAGCTCCAGCACCGCTACGGCCAGTTCCTGTCCGCCTACCTGCTCGACAA
>JAPPOR010000545.1 GCA_028817905.1 Myxococcales bacterium | reverse complement strand
GGCGGGGCGAACGCGCAGGAGGTGAACGCGCAGGAGGCCAACCCGGGTGAGGCGAAGGCGAGCCAGGCAAAGGGTCGAGGGCGCGGCGCTCCCAAGGCCCGAAGGGCCGCGCCCAAGAAGGCCGGCTCGGATGCTTCACAGGCTCGAGCGAAGTCCGCAACCTCCACGCAGCGGCCCCGTGCCGGCGGCCAGTCGCAGGTCGCGTCGGAGCCTTCCGGCTCTGCGAAACCGGCCGCCGCCGCAGCCACCCCCCAGGCAACGCGCCGGTCCGGAGGCGCGAGTGAGGAGGGCAAGCCCACGCAACGAGTGCCCAAGGACACCAAGAGGCGCGCGGTCAGGGCCCCGGCCGCGAGCCGCGATGGGTCCCGGCGCCCTGGGGCGAGCCTGCAACAACAACCAGAAGGTCACAAGCCCGATCGGATACCCGCGTCCGCCGTCCAGGAGCACCTGTTCGAGATCCAGAGCAACCTCGATTCGCTCCTGCGCGATGTGGACCGCGCGGATGGGGATGCCGAGGCCCGACGTCGTGCCGCGGAGGCGATCGGGCACATCGCTGCCCGACTCGACCCCGAGGGTGAGGGGCGCCCGTCGCGCGGCGCTGATGGGCTCATGTCGGCTGCCCGGCAGCTGCTATCGGTCGACTACTACGCGCGCCAGTGGTCCCGGCGCGGCATGCGGTACCGCTCCGACGAGGTCGACGATTTCGGGCTTGATCCAGCCTATGAACAGCGCGTGCAGCCGCTTCTCGACTTGCTCTTCCGGGACTACTTCCGGGTCCAGTTCAAGGGCATCGAACACATTCCCGAGCGCGGCGGAGCACTGATCGTCTGCAATCGGGGGGGCGCCCTACCGTGGGACGGCTTGATGCTCAAGACCGCCGTCCGCAACGCGCGCGGTGAGCGCGGCCTACGTTGGCTGGCGGAGGATCTCAACTTTCATGCTCCCTTCCTCGGGCCGTTTCTGAATCGCATGGGTGCCGTCCGGGCGTGCCAGGAGAATGCTGACATGTTGCTGGACCGCGGCACGCTTGTGGCGGTCTTTCCGGAGGGCATCAAGGGTGTTGGCAAGACGTTCGCCCATCGCTATCAGTTGCAGCGCTTCGCTCGGGGCGGGCACGTAAAACTGGCTCTTCGCAAACAGGTCCCGATCCTGCCGGCCGCAATCGTGGGAGCCGAGGATGCCTATCCGATGCTCTTTCGGGTGAAGTTCCTGGCCAAGGCGTTGGGGGTGCCCTTCTTTCCCGTCACGCCGACCTTCCCCCTGCTGGGGCCCGCCGGGCTCCTGCCCCTCCCGAGCCGCTGGCAGATCTTGGTGGGTCCACCGCTGAGGGGGCTTTCGGGCCGCGAGCCGGATGATGCCCAGGACACGGTTTTGGTCAATGAGCTCAACGAGCAACTTCGCGCCACCGTCCAGCAACTCCTGTCCGAGGCGTTGGCGTTGCGCGGCAGTCGGGTCTACATGTAGGAGCGCGCACGCTTTTTTGACCAAGCCAAACCGGTTGGCTAGGTTCCGTCCCATGGCCATGGTGACACCTCGCCCCATCGCCAGAGTGCTTCACCAACTCGGTCGCATCGCGCCTGCTCTTGGGCTTCGAAGGGCCCCTGCCTTCTTCTCGAATGCGGCGAGTCCTGGTTCGCCGGCGGGAGCCCGCGTGCACGCCCGTTGGCCGCCCGGGCTAGCGGTTGGCGTCGGAGCCGGCGCCCTGTTGGTGTCGCTGTTGGCGGTCGCGTCTGCGACGCCGCACCCGGCTGGCCAGCGACCAATCGCGCTGGCTGCCTTGCAGGTCCGAGCCGACTCCCTATTGGCGGGCCTCGACCCCTCCACGGCAGTCCAGGAGCGGGATGTGTTGGTGGCGCCGCTGGCGAATGGTCGCCGCGCCGAGCTCACCTTGGATCCCGCCTTGCAGCGTCACCTGCAGAAGCTGTTCCAGCGCTACGACGTGCCCTATGGGGCTGTGGTGGCGCTCGAGCCGAGCAGTGGGCGCGTGCGAGCGTACGTTAGTCATTCGGCCGCCAACCCCATGGCCGGAGACCTGGTGCGCGACCCCACGCCACCGGCTGCTTCCGTGTTCAAGATCGTGACCGGTGCGGCGCTGCTCGATAGCGGTGTGGGTGCGTCTGCGCGGGTGTGCTATAACGGCGGGTTCCGGCGGTTGGATGCCGTCGACTTGCGCGACAACCCTGGCAGGGATCGGTCATGTGCCACGCTCTCCAAGGCCATGGGGGCGTCGATCAACACAGTTTTTGCCAAGCTTGCCGACCGTCACCTGGATCCATCGACGCTTGCACGCTATGCGGACGCGTTCGGCTTCGGCCAGGCGTTGCCCTTTGACGTAGCGACGCGCCCAAGCCCCGTCGAGGTTCCGTCCGACCGCTTGGAGTTCGCGCGGACCGCCGCTGGGTTCTGGCACGTGCACATGTCTCCCCTACATGCGGCATTGATCAGCGCGACCGTGGCAAACCAGGGTGTGATGCCCCGGGCGGCGCTGGTTGACCGCGTGCTCGATGCGGACGGCAAGCCGCTACGCGCCCTGCAGCCCGAAGCGTTCCGTCCAGTGATTCCCGCGTCCACGGCGCGCAAGCTCACCGCTATGATGGAACGCACCGTCAGCGAGGGCACCGCACACAAGGCCTTCTTCGACAATCGGGATCGTCCCTTCCTGCCGGGCATCCGCGTGGCGGGGAAAACCGGCTCACTCAGCGCGAACAGGCCCTACCGCGCCTACAGCTGGTGGGTTGGCTTCGCCCCCGCGGACAACCCGCAACTGGCGGTTGCCGCCCTGGTGGTCAACACGCCGAGGTGGCGCATCAAGGGGAGCTACGTCGCCCGGGAAGCACTTCGCTACCACCTCGTCGAGCAGCGCCGTTAGCCCCCTTGACTTCCTGCCTTCTGCAGCATGCTACAGCCTGATCAAACTTGACCCATTGGCCAACCAACATCCTGGTCAAGGGGGCTAGCCGAGGGCGCGTCGGGCCGTCTCGACGGAGACACGTCCTTCTTGCACGAGCTTGCGGATGTGCATCTCGAACGTTTGCATTCCATAGGGGTGAGTACCTCGCTCCATCACCTCGCGCAGCGACATCGAGTTTTCTGGGTTGCGGATCGACTCCTTCGCACTACCCGTCGTGACCAGCACCTCCTGCGCCAGTGCCCGCCCCTCGCCGTCCGCGGTTGGCAGCAGGCGCTGTGCGATGATGCCCTTCAGGTTGTCGCAAAACCGTTCGCGCGTCTCCGACGGATCGGCGTCCTTGGCCAGGGAGATCACACGACCGACAGTACGCGCCACGTCGGGGGTGTGGAGGGTGGACATGACCAGATGACCCGTCTCGGCGGCTTTCAGCGCAATGTCCATGGTTTCCTCGTCGCGGATCTCGCCGACCAAGATGACATCGGGGTCTTGGCGCAAGGCTGCGCGCAGGGCGGTCGCGAAGTCAGGTGTGTCGAGGCCGACCTCGCGTTGTGAGATCGTCGCGAGGTTGTCCTGGTGCAGGAACTCGATCGGATCCTCGATCGTCAGGACGTGCACCCTGCGGTTGTTGTTCAGGTGCCCGATCATCGCTGCCAGGGTCGACGATTTGCCGTTCCCGGCCGCTCCCACGACCAGCACGAGACCACGCTTTTGCTCGGCCAGACTCGCTGCCACTGGCGTACAGCGAAGATCTTCGAACGACGGGATCTGCAGCGGAATGTTACGCAGCGCCAGCGCGAGCGAGCCACGCTGGCGAAAGATGTTGACGCGGTAGCGTCCGATACCGGGCACCGAGTAGGCGGTATCGAACTCCATCATGGCGTCGAGATCGCCCGCAAACCGAGCCTGGCGCATGACGAGCTGAGCAAGCGCGGTGGTGTGCTCGGGGCGAAGTCGCTCGCCCTGCAGATAGTGGAGTGCCCCGGATACGCGAAACGCGGGTGGTTGACCGACCTTGAACAACGCATCGCTCGCCTTGTGCTTTGCGCCTCGTTGGAGCAATTCGTGGAAGGTGGGCTCGTCCATCCCTCCATTCTACCCGGTTGAGCTTGCCTCCGAGGGGTGGTGGTGCCAGTTGCGGCTTTGGCCCGCATCCATCACCAAATCACGCGCGCTCGCACAACTGCTCGACTCCGTAGCGCCTTCGCTTCAGCGAAAATACAGCGAGGATTCCCTTCCCTCACCGAAACCCCTGTAAACTCGATCGCTTGCACGATCATCACACGGGTTGGGGAGCGACCTGGGAATCGCGCACGTGCCGCTTTTTTGGACACGGTGTCGCTACCGGTCGCGTCGCACAACGTAGGTGTTCATTTGCTCGGCGTCCTCGAACTCGCGGCGGTAGCGGGTCGCTCGAAAGCGATTCTTGAAGGGGCCGATGCGGACCCGGTAGTAGCGCCCCCGGTTCGGGATGTCCGCTTCCATCACGAACGCCTTGTGGCCCTTGGCCCGCAGCCCCTCTGCGAACTGACGTGCCGGCTCAGGGCGGTCGTAGCTAATGACCTGGAGCGTGAACTCCCCCTCCTCCCCGCGGGGCGCGCGCGTTTGGGTCGGGCGCTTCGGGATCGATGTCTCCACGAGCGGGTCGTGCTTGGCCGCTTCGCTGAGCGCGCGCTCTGCGGGCCCCGCTGCGACCGATGCGGGCAGGGCTGCGGGAATGCGAGCGATTGCGGGCTCGCTTGGCTGTTGGTTGCTGTTCCCTTCCGGCCGGTTCGAGGCCGTGGCCGAAGGCGCGGCGGGCGCGCGCGCGCCGCGCAAGGCCGCTTCCTCTGCGGCGGCGTCCGCCAATGCGGCGAGCACTTCGGGTCGCTCCTCCCGTTCGGTAAGAGCGACTGGGAAGCTGAGTTGGGTCGCCTCAACCTTCGGTAGTGGTACCGCTGCTTGAGATGCCGGCTTCTTGTCGCGCGGCATGAGGGCGTTGCTGGTATCGAGCTCCGCGAGCGGGTCGCCCACCTCGGGATCCGGCCCTGAGCGAGCGGCCCGCCCGACCATCACCCCGACGGCTGCACTGACCCCAAGGAATGCCACCGATGCGAGGATGATCGTTCCAATCCTTCGTCCCGATTCGTCCGGGTCGCATTCCTGTATCTGGTCTAGGTCACGCATCCGGTGTTCCATGGCTGCCTCCGGCGCGCCGCCGTCACCGCTCCTGACCCTAGAGAGCCCCCGCCCCACGGTCAAAAAATCGGGGCCGAGAAAGGCCCGCGCGATCCCGCCGCACCGCTAGCTCGGATCATTCCTGACTACGACGCCGCCTCGCTTGTCCTTCGGCTTCACAGGACTTTCGCCGCCCTAGAAAATACAGGCAGTATTCCCATCGGTCGTCGAAAGCCCTGTCAAGCCGAATCCCTGCGCGATCCGACGCCGAAGTCAGGAATGATCCGGGCTAGGCTCAAGGTACGGGGCGCCAGATCGCGTTGCCCGTACCGGTGAACTGCCAAACGCGCAGACTGTCGTCCGACTCTGCCTGGAGCGTTGCTTCGAACGGGCAGGCGCGGTCGCACTCGTCTCCCATCACAGGCACGATGACACCGTTCATCGACTCTTCATTGAGGACGCCTACGCTCGCTCCCTCCAGGGCGATTCCGGTGACGGTCACCAACCCGTTGGGGTCGGGCGCGGAGATCTGCTCCACCGTGGGGGGCGGCAGGGGCACGGTTCTGGAAGCACAGCCGACCCAGCCGGCTGCCCCGATCAGGGCTGCGGCGCAGAGGCTCCAGATGGCGGCACAACGACTCACGGGACCAGTGTAAAAGCAAATCCGGTGCCAGGATGCAAATCGGCAGGGGATGGGTGTTCCGGGGACCCGAGGTACGGGTGTTGGCCGACTAGCAAGTTGCCGCTGGTGCCAACGCAGTTGGCGCAATTCTTCCTCTAATTCCGGGCTTGGCCAGCGGTTTTTTGCCGTTCGCAAGGGGTGTGTGTGGTACTCTATGCGCCTCCTGGCGGTCACCGAGTAGGAGACCCCTGGCGGCGCCCGCCCGAGCGGATTACGCCGAGCCCCATGGCCCGCTCGAGCGGGCTACGCGAGCCCCATGGCCGAAGAGTCCTCTACCCAAATTCCTGTCGCCATCGAGGCCGAGCTTCGCAGCGCGTACCTGGAATACGCCATGTCCGTGATCATCGGGCGCGCGATTCCGGACGTTCGCGACGGCCTCAAGCACGTGCACCGCCGCATCCTGTACGCGATGCACGAGATGAAGCTCAACTGGAACCAGCCCTACCGCAAGTCCGCGCGCGTGGTTGGTGACGTGCTGGGCAAGTACCACCCGCACGGGGATACGGCAGTCTACGACGCGCTCGTGCGCATGGCGCAGAGCTTCTCGATGCGCTACCCGCTGGTCGACGGCCAGGGGAACTTCGGTTCCGTCGATGGCGATTCGGCGGCGGCCATGCGCTACACCGAAGCGCGCATGGCGCGTATCGCGTCGGAGCTTTTGGCTGACATCGATCGGGAGACGGTCGATTTCGTTCCCAACTTCGACGAGTCCGAGCAGGAGCCCCAGGTGCTCCCGAGCCGGGTCCCCAACCTGCTCGTGAATGGGTCGGCTGGCATCGCGGTCGGCATGGCCACCAATATTCCGCCGCACAACCTGCGGGAAGTCATCGATGCGACGGTGCGGTTGATTCAAAACCCAGACCTATCCATCGATGATCTGGTTACCGACGACGAGGAATCCGGTCGACTCGGGATCAAGGGGCCCGACTTTCCCACCGCCGGCTTCATCTACGGTACCGCGGGCATTCGTCAGGCCTACCACATGGGTCGCGGTCGGGTGATTATGCGCGCCCGCGCCCACTTTGAAGAAATTCGTGGCAAGTCCGATCGCGAGCAGATCGTGGTGACCGAGTTGCCCTATATGGTCAACAAGGCGGAGCTGGTCAAGAAGATCGCCCACCTGGTGCGCGACAAGAAGATCGACGGCATCAGCGACCTGCGGGATGAGTCTGACCGTGACGGCCTGCGCGTGGTGATCGAGCTCAAGCGCGACGCTCCGGGGCAGATCGTGCTCAACCAGCTCTACCAGCAGACGCAGCTGCAAAGCACCTTCGGTGTCAACTGTCTGGCGATCGTCGGCAACCGCCCGAAGTTGCTGAATCTGAAGGACACCCTGCGCTACTTCATTCAGCACCGCCGCGAGGTGGTGACGAGGCGGACCCGCTTCGAGCTGCGACAGGCCGAGTCGCAGCGCGAGCTGGTCGAAGGTCTCGGTATGGCGGTTACGGAAGTTGACTTGGTGGTCAAAACGATCCGCCAGTCGAAGGACCCCGAGGAAGCGCGGTCCAGCTTGATGCAGCTGCCCTTGGTTGGGCTCGAGGGGTTCGTCGAGCGGGCCGGGCGCCCGCCGCAGGAGATCGAGGCCGCCAAGGCGCGCGGGGACTACTTCCTTTCCGAGCGGCAAGCGAAGGCGATCCTGGACATGCGCCTGGCTCGGCTGACCGCGTTGGAGCAGGAGAAGCTTGCGACGGAGTACGGGCAGTTGTGCGAGACGATCGCGCGCCTGCAAGCGATTCTCGCCAGTGAGCAGGAGCTTCTCTCTGTAATCGTCGGTGAGTTGGACGAGATCAAGGAGCGCTACGGCGATGCGCGGCGCACTGAAATCGTCGCGGTCGAGGGCGAGATCACCATCGAGGACCTCGTTCCAGACGAGGACGTGGTCGTGACCGTCACCCACTCGGGGTACATCAAGCGAGTGCCGATCAGCGAGTACCGGGCCCAGGGGCGAGGGGGCCGTGGCACGCGCGCGATGGATACGCGGGACGACGACTTCGTCGAGCAGATCTTCGTGGCCAACAACCACGACCACATTCTGTATGTCAGCGACAAGGGTACGGCCTACCTCAAGAAGGTTTTCGAGGTTCCGGAGGCGGGCCGCCAGGCGCGAGGGCGGGCGATTGTCAACTTCGTCGGAATGGAAGCCGGCGACAGGGTGGCTGCGATTGTCCCGATCACCGAGTTCAAGGAGGGTGCCGACCTGATCACGTGTACGCGCGGCGGCACGGTCAAGCGAACCGCCCTGAGCGCGTACCAGAATATTCGCTCGAGCGGCATCATCGCTGTGGCGCTCGCTCCGGGTGACGAGCTGCTGGGTGCCGCGGTCGTGAGCGAAGGCCAGGACGTCATCATCGGGACGGCGCGTGGGATGTCGATCCGCTTCAAGTCGTCCGATGTGCGGCGCATGGGGCGGGACGCTCGTGGTGTTCGAGGGGTGGACCTGCGCGAGGGCGATCGCGCCATCGGTATGCTCGTCGTCGAAGCGGACGAGGATCAGGTCCTGACCGTTAGCGCCAACGGCTATGGCAAGCGGACGCCGGTGAGCGAGTGGCGGGTTCAGAACCGGGGCGGGGTCGGCGTGATTGCGATGGACGCCTCCGAACGCAACGGCGAGGTGGTGAACCTCTGCCTGGTACGACCGGACGACCAGTTGATGGTCATCACGGACGGCGGGCAGGTGATCCGGACGCTTGTCAGTCAGGTCCGTGAAGCAGGGCGCAACACGCAGGGAGTGCGCATTATCCGACTGTCCGAGGGCGAGCGAGTCGTGGACGTCGCCAAGGTTGCCGAGCAGGAAGAGCAGGAAGAGCAGGACCAGCCGGAAGAGGAGGCGAGTGAGTCCGCGGAGGCAACACCGGACGGTGGTGATCTGGACGCTTCGCCACCCGAAGAATCCGGTGAGGAGGAATGATGCGGGCGCACACATCTGCATGCACACGCGCCTGCAAGACTCCCTGAACAGATGAGCGCAGCGATGAGGGTTTGCCTCGATCGGTGCGCCTGCCGTTGAGCCGCTCCGCCCACGGGGCTATTGTGATATGCATGGCGAGTCCGGTCCTTGGTATCGACCTGGGGACAACGAATTCGGTGGTAGCCGTTGCCAATGCCGACCGCGTTCATGTCCTTGCCGATGAGGAGGGGCGCCAGCTGACGCCCTCCGTTGTTTCCTTTCACCCTTCGGGGGAGGTGCTCGTCGGCGCCGCTGCCGCGGAGCGCAAGCTCGTCGACGCAACCAACACCATCGCGTCGATCAAGCGGTTGATAGGCCGGCCCTATCGCAGTCCCGAAGTCCGGCGGGCGGCCGAGCGCTTCGCGTTTGAGCTGGGCCAGGGCAAGAAGGGTGGCGTCGTGGTTCGTGCGCGCGGCGAGGACTATTCGTTGCCGGAGGTCAGCGCGTTTGTTCTGCGACGCCTCAAGGCAATCGCCGAGAAGGCACTTCACGCGGGGTGTTCGAGCGCGGTGGTGACCGTACCCGCGAACTTCAACGAGCTTCAACGGACGGCGACGCGCGACGCTGCCCGTATCGCGGGTCTCAACGTGTTGCGCATACTCAACGAGCCCACTGCTGCGGCTCTTGCCTATGGCTATGGCGCCCACGTTCGCAAGCGCATCGCCGTGTACGATCTGGGTGGAGGCACCTTCGACATCTCGATCCTGGACATGTCCGGCGATGTAATCGAAGTGATCGCGACCGCGGGTGACTCCTATCTCGGAGGGGATGACATCGACAATGCGGTCGCCGATGTCATGGCTCAGCGATTTTTGCGCCAGCATCGGCTCGACCTGCGCGGGGATGCTCAGGCCTATGAGCGCCTGCGACTCGCAGGCGAATGGCTCAAGTGCGAGCTTTCGGTTGAGTCGGTCGTAAACGCCACGCTCGAGGAGATCGCGTTCGATAGCGGCGGTCGGGCGATCAACTACGACTTCGAGCTGACGCGCGATGAGCTTCAACAGTTGGCTTTTCCGCTCATCGGGCGCACCTTCGACATCTGCGAGGAGGCTCTGCAGATCGCGGGGTTGCGACCGGAGCAGCTCGACGGGGTCGTGCTGGTTGGGGGACAGACCCGAAGCCCGCAGGTGCGGGAGATGGTCGGCGAGTACTTCGGTAGCGAACCGCAGGTAAGCGTCGACCCCGATCAAGTGGTGGCGCAGGGCGCGGCGCTGCAAGCCATGGCGCTCGCGGGGCAGTCTGCCACGAAGGTGCGCACCAAGTCCGGCGTGCCAGCGCCGGTGCCAGCGCCAGCCGGGCCCAAGGGCGTGCAAGCGCCTCCGCTCCAGGCAAGCTTCTTTGCGAACGCTTCGGAGGATGCGTCCGAGTTGGATGACGAGCCAACCCGGGTGGGCCCGCCCCCCAAGTCCCCATCGCCCTCGACTCCCGTCGGGCAGGCGGCGGGGCGAGCCCGCGTGCAGGCACCAGAACCGCTGGGTCGATCGGCCGAAAAACCTCCGCCGGTGCCTCCTCCCCCCGCCGGTGTGGTCCCTCCTCCGCCCGCGGGTGCCCCCGTTGCATCGGGGACGATCACGCCTGAGCGGAAGAGACGCCCAGGAAGTACGACCCTCACCGGGGTCGGCCAGGGCGGTCGGTCCGGATCGGTGGAGGCGGTTGGGCCGCGGGCCAACCACGCCCCGTCTGACCGGGAGGACACCGAGGTGATGCAGTTGCCGCGGTCGTCGACGCCGCCCGAGACGGAGCTGGGCACGCTCGAGGTCGACGTGCACAGCGCAGACGTCGCGAACGAAAACGCGAGCCCGTCGCAGGACCAGGGTGCCGCCGCGGCCGGGACAACTGCACTCGAGCCCGAGCAGGCACATCTAGGGGCGAGCTCAGTCGCGCCCGACGAGGGCGACTTCGTGGACGAGGACGAGTTGCCTTTCGCGCTGCGTTCCCCGAGCGACGAGCAGGACGACGCTGCCATTGCGGTGGACGTGGCGATTTCGAGCGCGCCGCCACCTTCTGCTGAGGGGCGACGTCCGCCCGCGTCTCCCGTGAGTGCGAGGCCGGAGGATGCACAGGCAGGCGCGGTCCTGGACATGGCTGCTGCAGCGGCCACCGGCCCGCGCGAGCCGGCCGTCCCTCCGTCGATGCCCGTGGCGCCTGTGCGCCCGCCACTGCTGCTGGACGTGACACCGCGGGCCCTTGCGGTGGAGACCGCCGGGGGATTCTGCGAACAGATCGTTCAACGAAACTCGCCGATCCCAACGGAACAGTCACGCGTGTTCTCCACCAGCCAGGATCGGCAGGTTCAGGTCAGCATGAGGGTGTGCCAGGGCGAGGCCCGCCGAACCGACGACAACGAAGTGTTGGGCGCCCTGGAGCTACTCGGCTTGCGGGAGGCACCTCGCGGTCACGTGCGCATCGGCGTGACCTTCGTGATCGATGCCGATGGAATGCTGCGCGCGCGGGCCCAGGATCGCACGACCGGAAAGTCTCAAGAGATTCGCATCAACCTGGTCGGGGCGCTCGAAGACGATGAGATCGAGAGCATGCGGCAGCGTCAGGAAGCCATGATGGGTCAAGGCTGAGGTTGCCATGGCCGTGCGACGCCTGGACGATCTGGACTACTATGCGTTGCTCAAGGTTTCTCGGGACGCGAGTGCGGATGCGATCAAACGAGCCTTTCACGCGTTTGCGCGAAAGTACCATCCCGATCGCGTGGCACATGATCCGAAGCTATCCGAGCGCCACACTCGCATCTACCAGCGGGGCACCGAGGCTTACCGTGTGCTGGCGCACCCCCAGCAGCGAAGCCTCTACGATCGCGGGCTCGTGGATGGGGTGTTGCGTTTCGATCCGGAGTGCGTGGGGGCGGGCCGCGGCGCAGGTGCGACGCGGCACAAGGGGGGCATGTCGCGCACGGCGCGTCCGTTCGCGTTGCGGGCGCGTCAGGCCATGCATGGGGGCGACTACCGCTCGGCCCGGTTGCACCTCAAGGTTGCCCTGGGCCACGACCCGGAGGACCCAGAACTGCTCAAGATGCTTCTGGAAGTGGAATCCCAGCTCGGGTGAGCCCGCTTGACACCTCCTGCTTGGGCATCGCAGGCTGCCAGGATCATGAAGCGTACGGCGACGGTGGAGCGACAGACGCGTGAGACGCGCATTCGGGTGGAGTTGTGCCTTGACGGCGCTGGCAATCACCGGATTCGAACGCCCTTGCCGTTCCTGAGCCACATGCTCGACCAGCTCGGTCGGCACGGGATGTTCGATTTGGTGGTCGATGCTGAGGGGGATGTCGAGATCGATGGTCACCATACGACCGAGGATCTGGCGATCGTTCTGGGGCAGGCGTTTTCCGAGGCGCTTGGCGATCGCTCCGGGATCCGCCGCTACGGGTCGGCCACGCTGCCGATGGATGAAGCCTGCGTGACGTGCGCCGTGGACCTGTCGGGGCGGCCGTACTTTGTGTGGCGCGTGCCAATGCCGAAGGCGAAGATCGGCGAATTTGACACGGAACTCGCTGAGGTTTTCTTTGAGGGCTTCGCCCGGGGTGCGGGCTGCAACTTGCACATGCACCTGCTTGAGGGTCAGGTGCTGCACCACATTGTGGAAATCAGTTTCAAGGCCTTCGCGCGGGCCCTGCGAGAGGCCGTTGAGCCCGATCCGCGGGGCGGTGGGGTTCCCTCCACCAAGGGTACGTTGACGGCCTAAATTTTACCTTGGCTGGCGGGCAGGGTATCAGTTTGGTGGGAACTTATCGTGAACGAGCGGCTTGGCGTCACTGCGAGGGAGTTGATCGAGGCGTTGTCGCGTAGCGCAATCCCGCTGCCCTACGAGATCGGCACGTTCATCGCGCTCGAAGCTTGCGAGGGGCTGGTGGGGGACCCGGCCGAGGTCGACCTCGAGCACGTGTGGGTCGCCGAAAGTGGGGAGGTGCTCGTGAGTCCCGAGACGAGCGTCGATGAGGCGGCTGCGGCCCGCAGCGTCGTCACGCTGCTCGGCCAGCTGCTGGTTCAGTCCGCTCCCGGTGTTCCGCCGATGTTGCTGGAACTGGTGGAACGGGGCCCTTCCGACGGTGGATGGGAGCTTTCCCCGCTGCGCGATGCCCTCGAGGCGAGTCTCGTGCCCCTCAATCGCGCTGCTACGCAGCGCGTGCTCGCTCGTATTCTGCGAGAGGCCCGCCGTGGCCGACCGCAACCTGAGACCCATCCCGATGAACGGGGCGTCGCAGGTGAGCTGGACGCGCTGCTGGATGTGGATGCTGCGCACGCCGATCGCATCCGGGACCACCGTGAGCAGAAGCAGCGGGCGAGGCAAGTAGCGGCAAGT
>JAPPOR010000354.1 GCA_028817905.1 Myxococcales bacterium | reverse complement strand
TGCCAGATGATGGCCGACCTGTGGGTCGGCGAGCGTCCCGTCAGCCATGACCATACGGTCCATTATTTCAAGGCCTGGCAGCTCCACGCGCACATGTTGGACCGCGGGGTTCTGTACGGCTGGAGCCACCGGATGTTCTCCGGCTATCCGGTCAATTACCTGTATCCGATCGGTGCCGACCTGTGGGTCAACCTCGTGCATTCGCTCGGACTCGGACTGCTCAGCTTTAGCCGGGCTTACGGTCTCGCGTTCGCGCTGTTTCACCTGCTGCTCGCGATCGCTGGCTACCGCTTTGGCCGTAGTCTTGGGGGACCCCACGTCGGTTTCGTCACGGGTCTACTGCTCCTCACCGATATGGCGGAGTTCAGGCTCGGCGGTTGGGCCTACACGGTGGAATACGGTGTCTGGCCCCAGGCTCTTTCGCTTGCCTTCGGGCTGCTCGCGCTGTCCCACGTGCGGGGCGTGATCGAGGGCCGAGGAGCTGCCGCCATTGGCGCATTTGGTTTGTGGATGGGGTTCGCCATCGTCACGCATCCGGTGCAGCTGATCTTCCTTGCGATGCTGTTCGCGCTCTCGGCGATCGCTGCTGGGTTCGCTGACGGTGTATGCGGGGTGACGGCGATGGTGCGCCTGGGTGCGGGGTACGCTGTCGCGTTTTGGATCGCCCTGCTGTGGCTCCTACCGTTCATGGACACCCGTCAGATGACGGATCCCATGGGGATTTGGTGGGATTCGACGTACGAGATGGGTGAGGGGCTGCTGAACCTGTCGTCCTTGCCGGGGACGCTTGGCTATGTGCTCGCGTTCGGGATGCTCGGGCTGGTCGTGGCGTTCAAGAGTCGCCGGTTCATCGTCCTGCTGACAGCGATGATGGCGCTGTTCATTCCGGTCGTGTGCAGCAGCACCTTCGTCGACGAGTTCCGCCTACCGCTCCTGAGCCCGGCCTTTACCAAGGTTCAGTTCCTGCGCATGGGAACCATGGTGAAGCCCTTTTGGTTTGCGCTTGCGGGCTACTTCTTCGTCCTGGTCTTGCGCCACGCGCGTAGCATGCTGGCGGAAAGCCCTGACCGCCGCGGCAGCACCAGCCCCCATGCTCGGCCCCTGTTGCGTGCGGGCGCTCTATCGTTCGTGGCGGGGCTCTTGGTGCTGCCGATTTCGGTGCCGGGGTTTTCGGCGTTTTGGACGAGCCACGTCGACAAGTCCTTGCGCACGGTCAATGACCGGCAGTTCCTGGAGGATCGCAAGGCGTTGCGAGCCTGGCTGCTTGAGAACCTCCCGGACGACGGGTTCTATCGGCTGGGCATCCTCACCGGCCACAATCACGACCTGATCGATCTGGCCACCGAGATCGATCGACCGATCTACAAGCGCGGCTTCACCCCCTGCACCAACTTCATTTACAAGATGCGCAGTCGTGAGCGTGCGGTGCTCGAGGCTGTCAATCTGCGCTTCGCCATCGCTAAAAAGTCCCTTCCGAGCGAAGATTTTGAACAGATCAAGACCTTCGGCATCTATCGGGTGTTTCGTTTTCGGCACTACCGGCCCGACCCCTTCGAGGTGTTCGAGGGAACCGGCGACGTGCAGCTCATCACGATGGACGACGAGGAAATCGTCTTGGACGCCGCTCCTGGGGCACAAGGCTCGCTACGGCTATCCGTCTCCTGGTTTCCCCGCTGGCGGGCCTTTCGCGATGGGCAACCGGTACCGATGCGTCTGACCTATGTGCGCGAAGAACCGGACGCGACTGGCTTCATGACGGTTCCGCTTGCGCCCGGCCGCTATCGGTTCGTCTTCGAGCGGTCCCTGCTGGATCTGCTCGCGGTACCCCTCGGGCTGGCCGGGGTCGCCTTCGCGTGTTTCTTGATATGGGCGGAGCGTCGAGGGGTTTCTCCCCGGTGGGTGGGGTCGATTGCGCGTGTGCTGGATGGTTTCAGCGGACCCGCGCTCGCGCGCGTGCGGCTGTGGGGCCTTCTGACCCTTGCGGGTGCACTCGTTCTTGTCGCCGTGCTGCTTTCCGAGTGGCGCCCTGCGATCGAACTCGATGAGGCGCTCAAGGCACCTCCGGTCCAGCGCGTGCGCTACGACTTCCTGGAATCGATGCGCGACGCGCTGGTGTGGTTCAACTACCGGGACCGACAGCGTCTGTGCACCCGGATGGGGGACCGGTTTATCTGTCCTGACCACGAGGGCAACCTTGCGCGGCACCGCTTTGTCGGTTCCGACCCGACGACGATCGAAGAGTACCGGATGGTGCGCTGCATTCGTGCCCGGCCGGAGCACCGGGCGACGCTCAAGATTCGGTACCCCCGCGTGCCGCGCGGCGATGCGCTGGTCGGCTACTACGGAACGGACTTCGAGGGCAGACTTCTCAAGCGGCGCCGTCCGGTCCGGTTCGGTGTCGAGGTCGACGGCAGCCGGGTCTATCGGAACGAAACCGAGACCGACGACAAGATGTATTGGTTTCGGGTGCCACTGCCGCGGGG
>JAPPOR010000061.1 GCA_028817905.1 Myxococcales bacterium | reverse complement strand
CGAAAAGCCGTGTGAAGCCGAATCCCTGCGCGATCCGATGCAGAGTTCATGAATAATCCGGGCTAGAAAGGCATCGGGCGAATACTCAAGGCCTCAAGTAGATCCTCCAGCTCGTCACAGGCGCGGATCAGTCGCTCGCGGGCAGGCGGTGCTCCGTCGTCGGAAGGCTGCTCTTCATCGTCGCCCCGCTCGTCCTGTTCACCTTGGTCGTGGTCCTCTTCGCCCTTGTCGCCCTCGTTTTCTGGTCCATCGCCCAGTTGGGCTGCATCAGGGCGTTCCGAGTTGGCCTGGTCTGCGACCTCCGACTCGTCGCCCGGAGGAATCTCCCGGTCGTGAGCTTTGGCGGGTGGCTGATCGATGCCCCCACCGGGGATCAGGAAAGAGACCTCGTCGAGCAGCCTACCGATCTCGTCTAGATAGGGTCTGAGGGCTGCGGCGTGTGCATCAAACCGCGCGAGCACCTCCGTTCGGACGGACTCGAACGCCGCCATGCTCCGGGCACGGGGATCCAGTCCTGGCGCGACGTCCGCGATTCTCGGATGGACCTCAACCGCAGGCCGTGCGTTGGCCTTGTCCCAGTTGCGGCGCAGTTTGTCGACGTCGAAGAGCTCGTCGTCCGTCATGAGCCACTCACATTCAGTGGGCGCCCGTCACCATGTGCTCACTAAGAAAACGCAACGCGACGAACACCACGATCACTGAAGCGACTGCCAGAACGTAGTACCGCACGGGAAAGTTAACGAGCCGGATGGCGCTATCTCCGCTGAGCTTGAGCGGGCCGGGTGCCTCGGGCTTCTCCACCGGAATTCGTGCAGCGAGCTTGCTTTTGTACTCCTCGCGAATATGCGGATCGTTCAGGTGGATGCCTTGAAAGCCGTCGTTCAAACAATAGTAGAATACCTGGAAGACCAGTGGCTCGGTGTCCTCCTTGCGAACCAGCGAGTCGATGAGCGCATAGAAGACCTCGCCTCCGTTTTCGATTTCGTAGAGCTCGCGCTGCAACGGCACCCACTGCAGGCGCTCGTCCTCCTCCACGTCGCGCTGCATCTCGTCCCGGATGGGGCCAAAGCGCTTCGCACCCTCGGTGACATCGTAGAGCAGCTCATCGCAGAAGATCACGATGGGAAACAGAGTGTAGTAGACCTCTCTCTCATTGAGCACCTCGGAGAGCTTTCCCTTCAGCCCATCTAGCAGCTTTCGAAGGGTAGCGCGTAGCTTCACCGGGTTGGCACCGCCTCGACTGCGTGCCTGGAACGCGGGATCATTGGCAAGCTCGAGCGCACCGGGAAAGCGAGGTGTGTTGCTCGTATCCTCTACCGTCATGCTGGTCGGGGCAGGAGCTCCTAGCGAATCGAGCGGGCCAGTGAACTCGGCGCGTTTCCGAGCCACCAGCTCAGCCGCCCGTGCCTCGGTGCATTCCTTGCCGACCTCGGTGAACAGGCTTTCGATCTCGTACCACAGCGAGATTGTGCTGCGCATGATTGGCCTTGGTTGGAACTAAGGATAGCGCATCGTATGCTCTAGACGAGGCACGAGCACCTCAAGCTCGACGACCTCCTCTATACTCCACGCCTGGAGTATCTCAAAAAAGCTCGCACAGAACAGGCCGAGCACGGGAAGCTCGCTGGGGTCGTGGGCGTTCACCGTAAGCCGGTACACGTACTTGAAGCCCGTGGACTTGGTCGACAGCGAGGAATGGGGCTTGGACTCAACCTCCAGATGGACCAGGGAGCGACTAACCTCCCGGAAATGGCGTGTTGTATTGATGGCGAGCGCGTCGAGCAAGAAGCGCACGTCGTCTAAGGAAAGAAAGCGCTGATTCTTGATCGACAACAGTCGAAGTAGCCCTTCCTGTCTGGCTACCAGCGGGTTGTCCATGCCGGTGGTCACCGGGCCCACACATTCCCAGCGAACGCCTTCAAGATAGCGGTGGGTCAACCCGGCGTCGTACAGATCCGAACGCGAGACCTCCGGCCTGGCGAGCTCAGGCTGGTGCCAGTAGGCTTCTGCCACGACTCGCATGGGTTCGTCGAAGGCGTTCGGAAGCTCCAGCGAAAGAAATCCACGCCGACGCTCGTCCTTGCCCTCGAGCTCGACCTCATAGGCACCTTCGCCCCACTCGACGACCCCGGGCTTGAGCGGCTGGAGCCCCGCGTCGCCCATCTCGTAGACGCCCAAAACAGAGTGCAAGGTAAAGCGCCCGCCGATCTCCGGATGGCGTATCAAGTGGCGGTCGCGTGTCCCGTCATAGTCGAGCGGGGCGCCCAGGTCCCGCCGCATGTTGATGATCGGGGTAACGTTCAGATGAAAGGTGTCCGCGTTCAGACGTAACGCTGCTGGCCAGTCTTGGTCGAGATCCAGGATGAGCGTGCAACGGCGGTACCGCTCAGGCCCGGCACCGACGCGAATGTTCAGATACATGGTTTGCTGAGGAAAGTGTATGAGCGACCGGGCGTGATGCAGGGCATGCTCGTACGCTTCCGCCGTCTCCGCTGGGCATTCCGGCTCTCCGAAGTAGTGCTCGCAGGGAATGCCGCCGCTGCTGTCGTCTACGTCCTCGTCGTATACCACTGCTACGCCTTCCAGGTGCTCACTGAGCATCTGACGCACGGTGAGCGACGATCCGAAGTCGTTGAGGTGGTTGATGTACAAGGGCAGCTCGCCTACGGGATCTTCCAGTTCGTGGACCCCGGCGAGCTCGAGCACCATGCGGTAGCCCCGCTGTGGGCGACGAAAGATCTCCGCGTGCTCCAGCGACAGGGGCACCATTCGCATCGGGACCAGCGTCCTGAAGTACACCTCACGGGGGGGCTCCTCCTGTAGGGCCGCTGGATCCGGTCGGGAGACAAACACTACCTCGGTCCAGCGAGGCAGATCCGCCACGTCCTTGAAGTGGCCCAGATCAAGGCGTGCCGCGAGCATTGCCATCGCCGGAAGCGGGTTGAGTACGTGGGGAAAGTGCTGCTGGAAGACCCGCAGATTCGCCCTTTCGATACTGCTCTTGCTCGCTTGGCGGGTGCGCGCGGTGAACATGGCCAGCGCCTCGATGATCCGGCGGACATCCGGGTCCTCCCGATCCAAAGGCGCCTCCGGGAAGTCCGCGGTGTAACCAATACGCTGCTTTTCGAGCGCCTCGAGCTGGCTCAGGTACTCCTTGTAGACGGGGTCTTCCTTGTCCAACATGTGCCCTCCATCCTCGTCGCGTGCCCGTCTCAGCTGATCATCCAAGTTTGATCAGAGCAGAGTCGACCTTTACCATCTGCCCCTTGATGGTGGTCATGCTCTTGCCCACGTTGGTCATGGCCCCCTCCACATCTACTTTGGCCGAGCCCTTGACCGCAACCTGGGCGGCTGCCACTTCGGCCTGAGTACCGCCTTTCACGGTTGCCTTGGTCTTGCCCTCTACCTTGGCGTTCATACCTTGCGCAGCGAAATCCTGGGTCGCCTTGGCCGTGAGCTTGTTGGAGGAGCTAAGCGTCATCGCCTGGGTGCTCTTGACCGTGAGCTTGGCAGAGGACTGGAGGGTCATGTCCTTCGTACTCTTGGCAGTGAACTTTCCCTTCGCCTCGTGCGTGCTGTCCTTTTTGGACTTTACGGTCACCGTCTCGGCGTCGACGGTGAAGTTCTTGACCTTCACCGTGATCGCATCCTCCTTTTGGGTGATGGTGCTGGTCTCCTTTCCCTTGACGGTCGTGACAACGGACTCATCCTTCTGGGTGATGGTGCTGGTTAGCTTTTGGCCCTTCACCTGGGTCGTGACCTTGGTGCCGTCCATGTGCACCGTCTGCGTGATCTTGCCGCTCTCGTTCTTGACGGTAAGCGTGATCCCGTCGGTCTTGCTGAGCTCGACGGTGCAGACTAGGGTGTTCGCCATGGCGGTTTGAGTCGGCTTGCGATCGGCGCGGCCACCACCAGCCCTCAGGCCGCACTGCAGCATAGCCGCCCCTCCGAGCATATGTCCATTTCGCTTTGCTGCAGGGAACTTGGCCCGCCGCACGCTTTGGGGAAAGATCCGGCCCGGACATGGCGCTATCCGGGAAGCGCGATTTCCCTCGGCATCTCGACATGAGTCGATCCTATCGTGCGAAGTGGGCGGCGCTGAGCGTGGCACTGGTGTGGTCCGGGTCGCCTGCGGTCCGGGCGCAGCCTGAAGCGCCGGACGCAGCATCGGCCGAACCGGCCGCCCCGCCCCCCGCCGAGGCACCGGCCCTGAGCGCGCCGACAGAGGAGCCCCCGGTCGCACTACCCGGAGACGTGGTGAGCCCCTCCGGGGTCGGGGCCCCGCCCGCCCCTATGGACGCCGGAAGTGACTCCGGAGTGCCGCCAGCTCTGCGCGTCGACGACAGCGACATGCAAACGATCCCGGTGCAAGAATCGTCGGAGGGTGGCGCGATCACGATCGAAGAGATCGTCAACCCGACCGTCGTGTCCGCGTCCAGACGGGAAGAGAGCGCCCGGGATGCCCCTGCGAATGTGATCACCATTACAGCGCGAGAAATCGAAGAGCGCGGATACACCGAACTCACAGACTTTCTGGACGACCTTCCGGGGATGGACGTCGTGCGCCCGTTTGGCGACGTCTACCTGAAGGTGTACTGGCGGGGCTTTCGGAGCGATGTGGGGACCGGCTCGCCCTTTCTCTTCATGATCGATGGCGTCGTGTGGAACCACCTGTACTTCAACGACAAGGAGATCATGGCGTCGGTTCCGCTATCGAACATCGAACAGATTGAGGTCGTCTACGGCCCAGCGTCCGTGCTGTACGGGCCCAACGCGGCCATGGGCATCATCAATGTGATCACCAAACAGCCGGAAGGCGAAGCGGACGATGGGGAGGAGCCCAAGCGCCTCAACGTGCTGTCAACCTTGAGCCTGCGGACCCCGACGAGCCGAGTCCGGCTCGACGATACCACCAAGATCGCCGATGCTCATATCCTGTTTCGTCAGGGGGACTTCTCCGTGAGCGCTTCGGGGCACTTCGACGTGGGCGTGCTGGAGCCTGCCATCGGCGAGCGCTGGGAGTACACACGAAACCGCTACTACGCCGACAGAAACCTATGGGGCGATTTCGTCGATGAACAGGCCATCGCTGGCGAGTTTCGGTCCGAGCACGACAAGCGGGGCCTCGACCTGCGCCTCCGCTACAAGGGCACCGAACTGGCCGCGCAGTACTACCGGCTGCAGTCCGGCGAGGGTACCGTCTATCCCGCTGACTTCGTTCAGACGAAGGTACCCTTCGTCCACCAGGAGCGAGGCGTACTGCTCCGGCACACGCAGCAGCTCTCCCCCCACGTCGCGTCCGTCTCGATGGTCCGGTACCGCGAGAGCGACGTCCCCAACCCCTCGTCCTTCCTTGAACGAAACCCGGATGGGACCGTGAGCCTCTCGTACTGGCAAGCGATCAACTCGAGCCTGCTCGCCGTCGAGGACCTGGTGATCGACGCGGGCAAGCTGCGCATTCTTCCGGGCGATAGCCTGCAACTGAACTTTGGCATACGGTATGAGCACCGGGACCTCCAGCAGAACTACACGCTGACCGGCCGTGACGACCCCTGGCCGGCGGACGTGTCGTTCGACGAGGGCTACGAGTTCCCGGCGCCCCCCCCCGACAGCCGGATCGATCTCGAGAACCGCACACGCGTGGACCTTCTCGGACTCTATGGCCTGGGAAAGTACCGCTTCCTCAAGGACCACTCGGTCGATATCGGCGTGCGAGTGGACTACTCGGAGCTCCTGGACGAGCTAGAGGCTACCTTTCGAGGCGGCTACGTCGGGCGCTTTGTAGACGCGGTGACGCTCAAACTTCTCTTCGGTCAAGCGTTTCAGGAACCCACCACCCGTGCCGTCCTGAGAAACCCCGCTATTCGCTCCGAACGTTCCCAGTCGATCGAGGCGGGCGCCGACTTCGTGCTCGACAACATGGCGTTCCTGGCCAGCGCCTACTTGGTCGACTACAGCGATGCGATCGTGGCCGTTGGCGGGATCTTTGACAACATCCCGGCGCGGCAGATGTCGGGCCTCGACGTCGGAGTACGCGCGGCCCTGCCGGTGTTGCGCAGTCTCAAGCTCTGGGCGTACTACTCGACGTACTTTTTTGCACAGGAGACGGACTTCAGCATCGACGACGAGGGGGAGGTCACCTTCTCCGAGGAGCTTACCGACGTGGGCGACCTCGCCTATCACAAGGTGCAGGCTGGCATCACCGCGGAGTTCAGCAAGCAGTTCGTCGCAACCCTGCTCGGTCGCTGCATTTCCAGCCGAACCCCGTTCGCCCTGAATCCCCTTGGCGACATCCCCGGGTATTGCACGCTCGACGCCAACCTCCTGTTCTGGCTGCCGGACCAGTTCGACGGAATGGGATTTGCGCTCCGGGTAACGAACATTCTCGATGCCGACTATTTCCACCCAGGCATCCTGGACGCCGACGCGGGAAACACGCCCGGGTTCTTCGAGCCGGAGACGGGGGATTGGGTAGGCAGCGGCGGCCTCTACAATGCTCGACTCCCCCAGCCCGGCCGGGCCGTGACGCTGACCCTGCGCGGAGACTTTTGACTCCCTGCGCTACCTGAAGGCGTCGATGAGACGCTTCTTCGCCTCATCGGTGAGCCGGCGGAAGCGCGCGGGCGGCATGACGCGCGGGTCGTCCAGCGGCAACTGGATGCGTTCGAGCGCCCGCGCTTTTTGCGAGGTGTCCAGCGCCGCCATGTCGGCCACGAAGTGGGCGCGACTGATACTCTGGTCGAGCCTACGGTTGTGGCACTGACCGCAGGCCTGCAGCAGCACCCCCGAAGCATCCAGGCCGGGTTCGGTGACGAAACCCATCTCCGCCAGGGTTTGGGGGTCGTCGGGGTAGACTTCGCGGAAGTCCGGCAGCTCATCCCCCGACAACTCCCCGCGCCGGTAGCGCTGGTATGCCTCCGTGACGTTCGCTAGCTTGGCCACGTCGGTAACCTTCACATCGTGGTAGGGGACGCTGATGGCTTCGCCCCGCTTCGCTGTTTCGTAGATGGCCTGCCATGTGGAGCTCCGGCCTGGCACGGAGTTGTCCACCGGCTGCATCCCCCCCTCGCTCGCAGCGCTGCTTGCCACCTCGGCCTCGATCGGCGCTCCCACGAACTCGTTGGGCTGTGGCACGCCCCCCTGCAGGACGAAGCCCTCCATCAACGCAGCGTTGGTGAGAGCGATGCGCTGCGCGCTGACGCCTGCGAAGGGCTCGTCCCCTTTCATCGCAAAGTAGTCATCGAGCAGGGCACGTCCACCGGGCATACTCACGTCGAACCAGTGTGTCCAGGGCTTGTCGCGCTCCTGCATTCGCAACATCTTGACCGAGCCTGGTCCGCCCGGTTGGTGGCAGTGCAAGCAGTCCATCGTGCTGTTCTTGAGGTCCTCGTCGTCTTGCAGGACAAGGTTGCGCCAGCCACGCTCGGCCGCCGGGGTCAGCAGGTGTCCCGCGTTGCAGCCGCCAGCAGCCTGGTTGCAGGGCTGCTGATAGCGCAGCAGGTAAAAGCGGAGCTCGCCGCTGGACCGATCCCGAACCACCATTTCTGCAGCTTGTTCGCCCCGCGCGAACCCCAGGGCCAAGAGCTCCTGTTCCTGATGGGCACTGCGGTGAAAGATGATCCGTGGATTGACACTTGAGACGCCGCGTGCCGACAGTGCCGTACTATGACCGGTAAGCGCGAAGGCGCCCGTCGTGTCGAACCGCTCGGGCACGATCCCGAGCGCTTCCTGAAGGGCACCCAGGCTCGGCACGCGGACCACCTCCCCGCTGCAAAAGAGATCCACCACTAGCTCGTCGTACCCGCGGCTGCAGAGCGTGCCCACATCAACTTCAGCACGGCCCCTGGGCGGAACGCTCGGATCGCGCCGCTGGGACCTTCGACCCTCCTGCCCAGGGCTCGGCAGTACCGGCCCAGAAGCCGTCTCCTCCGCACCGGCGGGGTCCCGAGTCGGGCCGAAACCGGATCCGCGTTCCACCGGATGTGGCCCGGTTACCCTGGAACCGGCGACCGCGGGCGACCCGCCAACAGGAACCGAAAGCACCGCACGCGCTGCGGGTCCGCCCCCAATGGCGGCTGGCTCCGCGACTGGGACTCCACTGGCAGACTCGGAAGCCTCACAGGCGACCAGACACAAGCAAACCGACCAACCTGTTCTCATTCGAGCGACGGCACGCGCCCTGCCCGTTTCCGCGGGTCGCACCGCTGCGCTCCGCTCCGAGCGCACACCGCGACATCGAATAGGCCAGTTTCGAGCTGAGAACCAGTTGGCCAGGTTGCGAAGCATGGCAGCCACACCCGATGCTCCTCCAACCACTGCGGTGCGCAAAGGACAACTGTGCGGGGATTTCGGCCAAAGCCGCGGGCTAGCCGTGCTGCTGGGCCTGTGTTGGGGGGCCCAGCACCGCATCGCGCAGCTCCCCCAAGGCGATCGGTTTCGAAAGGAATCCGTCCATGCCAGCGTCGCTGCAGGCGCGCCTGTCCTCGGCGGACGCGTTGGCCGTGAGCGCAACGATCCTGGTACGGGACCCCGACGCCTCACGCTCGCACGCGCGAATCTGCCGCGTGGCATCCAGACCATCTAGCTCCGGCATTTGACAGTCCATCAGGATCAAGTCATAGGCCTGCGAGCGCGACATGGCTACGGCTTCCAAACCGGTCGTCGCGACGTCGGCCTGGCATCCCAGCTTGTCCAGCATGCGCAGTGCCACGCGACGGTTCACCTCGTTGTCCTCTGCCAGCAGGACGCGCGGCGGAGAGCCGCTGTCCGCGGCGGACTGTCCCTGGGGTTCGCTGGCTTCCCCCACCGGGCAAACGGCGGGTAGCGGGAGCAAGCACCAGAAGCTCGAACCCTGGCCGGGCTTGCTGTCTACCCCAACGGAGCCGCCCATCAGCTGCGCGAGCTCCTTGCAGATGGAAAGCCCCAGGCCGGTTCCGCCGTACTTTCGCGTGGTCGACGAATCCGCTTGCGAGAACGCCTGGAACAGGCGCTCCTGCTGCTCCGTACCAATGCCGACTCCGGTGTCCGACACTTCAAAGTGAACTAGGTTCCGTTCGACTGCTTCCCGATCCGGGTACCCTACTTTCACCAAAACGGTTCCTCGGCGAGTGAACTTCACCGCGTTGCTCGTGAAGTTCCACAGGATCTGGCGGATGCGCGTGCTGTCGCCCACGACCCAGCGTGGGAGTTCCTGCGCCACGCTCGTCTTCAGCTCTAGGCCCTTGTCCGCGGCGCGCTGCGAGAACAGGTCGGTCACGTTTCTCACGATCTGACGTACGTCGAGCGCGTGCGACTCGATCATCAACTTGCCGGCTTCCAGCTTGGACACGTCGAGAATGTCATTCAGAACAGTGGTCAACACCTCGCCGGAGGAGCGGATCGTTTCGACACACTCCCGCTGCTCGTTCGTGAGGGCAGTCTCCGCCAAGAGCTGTGTCATACCCATGACGCCGTTCATTGGGGTCCTGATTTCGTGGCTCATGGTCGCCAGGAAACGGCTCTTGGTCTTGACCGCAACTTCGGCCTGCTCCTTGGCAAGCTCCAGGGCGCGATGGGCGCGCTCGCGCCCGATCTCGTTTCCGATCCACTGGGCGATCAGTTTCACCAGCTCGACGTGCTGGTCCTCGAAAGGGTCGCGGGGGCTGCTGCTGGAGAAGTTGAGCGTTCCCCAACGAGCACCATCCACGATCAGGGGGGTTCCTATGTAGGCTTCGAGACCGAACGCTTGGTAGCAGGGGTGCTCACGAATTGCAGACCGTTCCACGTGGTGAAATGCCTGTGGACCGTCCGCCTCTAGCACGTGGGCGCAGTAGGTGCTCGCCAACGCGAATTCCGTCCCGGGCTCGATCGGCTCGTCGTGGGATACCGCGTGCTCCACCGTGTACACGTCCCCCTCGATATGGCTGACGATCCCGATGCGCAGCCCAAGGGCTTCCAGCCCGAGCTGCAACAAGCGCGTGATCTTCTCATGCAACGCTAGCTCGACCGTGGAGATGATCTCGTGAAGCTTGCGGAGCGCTCGCTCTCCCTCTTCGATCGCAAGCTGCATGCGCTTGCGTTCGGTGATGTCCTGAAACACACCGTGGAGACAGCCGGTGTCTCGTTCCAGCGCACCCATGGCGCGCACCCACAGACGTTTGCCCTTGGCAGTGATGAACGGTAGCTCGAGGTCCCACCCTTGGCCGGTTTTGGCACAGGTTTCGACCGCGTGCCGGATCACGGGGCGGGCTTCGGGCGCGTAGAAGTTGATCGCCTCCTCAAGCGGCGGCTGCTCTCCGATGGGGACTTCGTGGATACGGAACACCTCATCCGACCAAGACGGCTGCTCAGCAACCATATCCAGCTCCCAGCCGCCCAGCTTCGCGATCCTGCCGCTTTGCACCAACAATCGCTGGCTGCGCCTGAGTTGCGTCAGCGTTTCTTTGTGCTTCGTAATATCCTGCGCCACGGCGTAGATAGAACGCCCCTTGTGGTCGCTGGTCGCATACCAACTGAACCAGCGATAGCCGCCTTCCTTGTGGCAATAGCGGTTCTCGAACGAGATGGTGCAGGTCTTGTCCAGCGCCAAGGCTGCCGCTTCCGCCGCGGTGCGCTCCACGTCGTCCGGGTGGACGAATTCGATGAAGGGTCGCGCCATCAGCTCCTCGGGCGAAAAGCCCAACACACGGGTCCACGAGGGGCTCACCTCGACCAAGTATCCGTCGAAGTTGGCAATCGCTTGCATCGGCTGTGAAAGCTCGAACAGCTTGCGATATCGCTGGCTCGCCTCCAATTCCCGTTCAAGGGTGGCGACCCGCTTCTGTAGGTGCTTCAGCTCATCATCCGACATGTATCTGCCCATTACCGACACACGGCTCACTAAGTTAACGCCGTGTATCGCAGCGATTTGACCGGCTGTAGCTCAAGCCACCGACCAGCCGCGAGGCTGCCCTGACGGGTAGGCACTGACCAAGGGCGGGGGACAGGGACCCTCGCTACTTGCTCGACTCATGGGTCTTGAGGAGAATTGTCCCCTCGGAGACCTCGATGATTTGGTTGTCCTTCTCGTAGGTCCGCTCGATCTTGAGCTTCGGCTTGGCTTCGGCGTACACGTGGCTGATCGACGTTTCGTTCTTCGCCTTCTTGCCAAGCAGAATGTGGTTTCCTTGCGTGTTCTGGGGCAACCGGGCACCGGGGCGCCAATCCAAGAACCGGCTGATCCACGCGCGATCGAACTCCAGGGAAAGGAGTACGCGTGCATCCTTGTAGGCGGGGAAGTAGAAGTGCCCGTTCTGGAGGTTGGGGTTGAAGCGCACGACGACCACCTGGTTCTTGTATAGCGGAACCTTCACCTTGTAGAACTCGAGAGAGCTTCCACTATTTTTGTACGCCTGGTAGGTGCCTTCGGTGCTTTGCCCCTCGTCACTTACGACCTTGCCCTCGACGGGGAATGGCCAGGTGGGCGCGACGAACTCGGGAAGTCGGAAGTTTGGCTCGCTCTTGAACTCCAACTCGGCCCGATACTCGACCTCGTAGCTATTGCTATCGTAGCCGTCGTCGTCCACCGCGCCCTGGTTTTCAGCATGTGCTTCGATCGACAGGTGGTAGACCCGATACTTCTTCTTGTTCTGATAGATCTTGTCGCTGAAGCCCTCATCGGGTGTGAATTCGGCGATCATGGACGGCTTGAAGGTCACGCTGGGGAAGCGGGCGAACGTAAGGTGCGCTTCCGGCTCCGCCGCCTTGTGGCGACTCGTCTCCAAAGTAGTCCGTTTGTCCAGATCCTTGGCGATTGGGGAGACAAGCAAGAAGTCGCGCCTCACTCCGGCGACCTTGTCAGGATTGGCAACGGTCTTCTTCGCTACGGTGCTCTCGGACCATCCGTTTAGGACATTGACCTCATGACGAATGGTCGCCGGAAAGTGGGCCTGGAGGCTTTCCACGTCCTCGATATTCGGTTTGGTCGTAGCCCCGCTTCGCTTGCTATCCGTCAGTTCATACTCATCCTTGTCCGCGTCATAGAACAGGCCGCCATGCCGCGTGTACAGCAGCCAGGCCACGTAGTCGTAGAAGCTGGCACGACTTCCGGGCACACCAAGACCCAGGGACAGGACCGGGTGTTTGGCCTTGAGAGGGGCCCAGCTGTGCTTCACTTTCAGGCCCTTGGGCTTGTTGTCCTCGACAACATCCTTGAGGGTCTTGTCAACGTAGAGCACCACAGGGCGGTGCTGACGCCACAGGACTGCGGCCCGGTCCGCCATCCGGATGGTATAGCGCCGGTGGAGGACCGGCTCGCCAGCGAGATCGGAAAACGATCTCTCCAATACCCGCTTATCCTGGACCAGGCCCTGCAGAACGAGTGGCTTCGTGGACGCACCGACCTTGTCGTATGCACGGTCAACCGTGAGCTTTGCTTCAACCAGATCCTTCTTGACGAACTCCGCGAAGATCTCGTCCTCGCTCTGGCTCTTCAAACAGACAAACCACCAGTCGACAGACGCCGTGAAGCCGTAGCAGGTGTGGTCCACGGAGAAGTTCTTGATATTCCCGGCTGGGATCTCGAACTTCTTGCCTCCTACCTTCAGCTCCAGCTTGATCACCAGCCTGTTGATGAACATGGGACCGCCTCCTCTGGGCTTAGTCGTGTCCCTCGGGGGCTTCCCGGAGCCGCCCTGTGACGTTAACCATCTGACCGGCGGGGTCCAACGTGATCACAACGATCTCGTCGGCCCGCTTGACTCGGCACTCGACCGTCAGTCGCACGTGGTTGGTGGCCTCATCGTAGTCCTCGTCGATGTCTACGATATCGACGCGCGGCTCATAGAGGGAAATATTTTCACGTAGCTCCGAAGTCACGCTGGTGATCACTTCTTCGGCGGTCCGGTGCCCCGTTTCGCTCATGCCGAAGCTGTCTAGAAACGAACCCACTCCACGTTTCGTCTTGAGTACGTAGTTGAGGTTCCTGATGATGTCCTCGAGTTCAGTGCCGGTGTCCTCCCGGAGCAAGCGGCGTAAAAACATCACGGCCTCCTGTAGGTCGAGCGGT
>JAPPOR010000845.1 GCA_028817905.1 Myxococcales bacterium | reverse complement strand
AGGCACGTGATGCTCGTGCAAGTGATCGGCTTCGCAGGGCTTTCGGTGAAGGAGGCAATACTCGGTGTATTTTCGACTGAAGCGAAAGCGCTGCGGAGTCGAGCAGTTGTGCGAGCATCACGTGCCTTGGTGATGGATGCGGGCTAGGCCCACCTTCGCGCGGTCTCCGTTGCCCCTGGCGAGGTGTGCTATGTCTGAGCGTGGTGGATGCGGAGACCCAGCGGGACCTGATCGACCGCGCCCAGGCAGGCGATGCTCGGGCCTTTCAGGCACTCATTCAGGCGGAGCTGCCGCGGGTCCGTCGCTTCGCACGTGCGTTCTGCAGTCGTCCGGATGAGGCGGACGATCTGGCCCAGGAGGCCCTGGTCAAAGCCTTCGTCGCCATTCGCAGCTACCGCAAGCAGGCGCGCTTTTCCACGTGGCTCTACCGCATCGTGCGCAATTGTATGGTCGACCAGACACGGACGGCGTACCAGCGTCGGCGAACGCTCCACGACCCATTCGTCGACGACGGCACGGTGACCGTCAGCCAGGACCGCCCAGACGGGGCGGCAGAGCAGGAACAGCTCCGGGGGCACCTCTGGGATGCGCTGCAGCAACTGTCCAGCGAGTTTCGGACAGCCGTGGTGCTGTTCGATGTCGAGGGTATGAGCCACGAGGAAATTGCCGAAATCGAAGGGGTCGCCGCCGGCACGGTCAAGAGCCGGCTGTCGCGCGGCCGCCGACAGCTGCGGGCCATCCTGGTAGACAAAGGTGTGTTGCCACATGCGGATAGCGCGCCCGCTCGCAAGGACATCAGGAACGAAGCCGTCGCCACGATCGTCTCACCGGAGAGAACCAAGTCATGAGTCGCGACAAGCCAGAGACGGAGGTTGCCAAGCTGCTCGCTCAGCTGCGGGTGGACCCGCCCGATAACGGCTTCGAAGCGGCTCTCTCGCGGCGCCTGGTGAGGATGGAGACGGTCTCGTCCGATGTGGTGGAGCCCACCCGTTTCCCTACCCCCCGGCCACGGCTGTGGCAGCGCCCGGGCTTCGTGGGCGCCTGTTGGGGCACGGCCGCAGGAGCGGTGGCAGGAGTTGCGGCATTCTTGTTGATGGCGCAACTTCACGACAACGATCGGTCAACGGTCGCCACAGGAACAGCATCCCGAGCGACGCCGGGGATGCTGCGGGAGGGCCCGACCGGTCCGGGCACCTCGACGCATGGCCCCCAGCCGCATGCGGAGGCGGTCGGGGCCCCGGCTTGCCCACCGCACACGACCGAAGTGGCCAGTCGCGCCGAGGTGGTGGTCGTGCCTGCTGGGAAGGTGGCGCTCGTGCGGCTTCACTTCGAGGTCCCGGTTCAGGTGGACGAAGCCCAGTTCAGTGTCTTGTTGCCGCGAGGGCTGTCGTTCTTCAGCGAAGGCGAAGCGTTGCCAGACCGCAGCTTTCACTGGACATCGGCGCTCACAAGAGGCGAAAACGAGGTGCCCGTCGCGGTCGTGGCACAGGAGCCTGGCAAGCATCGCCTGACAGCCACCGCAACGATTGATGGCGAGGTTGTCGTCCACGAAGTGGTCTTCGATGTGCGGGAGCCGGTGTGATGGGAAGGGTCCGCGATCTAGCCGCAGGCATCCTCCTCACCTTGCCCCTCTCGGGGGCCGGAATGGCCTTCGCCCAGGACGAGACCCGAGCGGAGGACCGAGCGAAGGCCAAGGAAGCCGCACAAGACACCCGCGCGTCGACGACGGACACCACAGGGTCCGAGTCGCCGGCGCAGGCGGGCAGCAAGGCCCAGGCCACAAAGGCAGGCCACCAACAGAACGCGCAGCGCTCCGCGGCCGCCGACGGAGAGCGGAAGGGGCGAGGCCAGCGCCGCGTACGCGTGCGCTCATCTGTCACAGTCATCGATCCGCGCGCTGACGTGGGCGATATCATCAGCGAGATTCGCCGCGGTGACCGAACACAACGGGCCCGCGGCGCCGTTCGCAAGGCTCAAAGACGGCGCGACGACACGCGTCGTCGGCCCGATCGGTCGGGGCCATCGGCGACGCGTGCACCGGGCGCAGGTCGCCCTCGCCAGGTCCAACCTGTCCAGGTCCAGGATCGCCACAAGCGGCGCGACGCGCGCCTCAACCGGCGCGGCGATACGTTCCGAAGGCGCACGGGCCGCAGCGCCCGCCCACCGGCGCCGGTACAGCCTGAAGGCCAGCGCGAGCGCGAGCGCCACCACCGCCGCTTCCGGCGCTTCTAAGGACCACCCTCCCTGAGCGCCACGAGCGCGGGAACTGCGCAGAAGAGCACGTACTACCGCGCAGTCGCGGCGGTAGGGTATGGTCGCCGGCAGGATGTCAGCGCCCGCGGGGACACGCCCATCAGTCCGCCTTCCGCCGCGCTGGCACTTCGGCCTGTGGGTGCTCCAGCTCGCCCTCGCCGCTGTGTTGCCCGCGCTCACGGCCGCCCAGCCCGACGCCGAGCAGGGTGCGCCAGATGCGGCCCGAAGGGCACTGGCAGCGCAGCGACCCGAGGAAGCGCTCGCGTTGGCACGTGCGCATCTACAGGACGAGCCCGCAGACGCGGACGCCCACGTCGTAGCGGGTCTCGCACTGTTCCGCATGGACCAACCGCGGCAGGCCCTGGAACATTTCGAGCAGGCCATCGCACTGGGGGCCGATGACGACCGCCGAGTGGTCGCCTTCAACCGCGGTTCATGCCTGTTCGCGATCGGCCGGGCCCCCGAGGCCGAGCGGGTCTTCCTCGACAGCGCGGCGAGCTCCGATCCACAGATCGCGACGCTCTCGCTCGTCAATGCAGGGTATGCGGCGTTGGAGCAAGGTGCGCATACGCGTGCGGCCATTCACCACGCACAGGCAGGCGACCGAGACCAAACCGATGTGCTGTCGGACGTACGGGCCGAACTCGCCGATGCAATCGACCTGGCCACCCCGGATGCAGCGGCCGAACGCAGAGATTCCGAAGGCGTTCGCTTCGCTAGGCGGCCTCCCGACAGCCCGCTGTCGCTCGTGGCGGAAGCCGGCGGCGGCTACGATGACAACCCATCACAAGCCGGATACGGGGAGCAGAGTGCTATCACCCCTCGAGTCGAGAGCCCGTTCCTCTCGATCGTCGCGGACTTGGCACTGCCGCTTCAGCTGTCGTCAGACTGGACAGTCGCGCCGAGCTACACCCTCTCGCAGGTCGTCTACACCGCAGCGGACGCTTCGGATTGGAGCAGTCAAGACCATGTGGTCGAAGTCGACCTGCAACACGCCCTCAACGGCGACCTGCGGGTCGGCGTCGCACCCTTCTTCTCGCTCGGCTTCAGCGGACTGGAGTCGTTTCGACCCCGCAGTATGAACACGGGCCTAGTGGCGACCATACGCTTTGAGAGCGATCGCCACTGGGCAACCGAAGCGAGCGTTCAGGTGGACTACTCGGGAGCACTCCGGAGTGAATTCGACTTCTTGACCGGTGTCAGCTTCGGCGGTGGCATCGCGCAGACGTTTCAGCATGGTCGCCTCGATCTGTTGGGACGCCTATCGATAAGCCACGAAGGCCTGGGACAACAGCAGCTAGATGGCCTCATAGGCGATGAGACCTATGTAGTGCCGCTCGCCTATACGGCGCCGGCCGGCCTGTTGTGGGCGCGACTGGGACTGTTTGGCCCACTGTCGGTGATCGCGTGGGTGCAGCTAGAACTGCGTCTTTACGATCGAGCGTTCACGCGGGCCACTCCTTTCACGACGGCGGTTCCGGTCATTCGTCAGCAGGACGCACGCGTGCACGGCACACTCGCCCTAGCCTATCAGCTAGCGGAACACTTCACCCTGCAGGCCGGCTACCAGGTACACGCCAGCAGCAGCAACGTGGGCGAAGCCCATAGGCACTACGGCGACGAAAACTTCGAACGGCACGTGGGATGGCTGCGGGCGAGCCTCTCGTACTGACAAAGCGCCGGTACCGAACCACCAAAGCGGGAACCCCTCGGTTGTGCACTTCGTCCCACCCTCAGGGCAGCGCCGCACACGCGCGCACGGTGGCGCTGCGCCTGGAAAACCGGGAGGAAAAGAGATCATGAAACGGTCTATAGTGTGCTGGAGCGTGTTGTTGAGCATCAGCGGGTGCGCGAGCGAAGCTGTAACGGAGCAGTCTCCGTTCGCCCAGGCGGCTGACGAGTTGGAAGCGGTCGTGGCGGCGCTGCAAGAGATGAGCGACGAGGACGCCGACGATACGATCAGCGACGAAGCGATGGACAAGATGTCCGCCGCCAGGAACCGGCGCGGTCATCGCCACGAACCCCGACGCGCGCGTGGTCCCCGCGATCGACGCGCAAACCTATTGATCTGGTACGGCGATCTGGACGCGCTCCAAGCCTGCCGCGACCAGGCCGATGGGTGCGCCGACGACGACGATGACTGTCGAAGCGAGGTCAGGGCATGCGTGCAAGACGTCTTTGACGGAGCGCTGACCGCCATGTGTGAGGAAAAGACGGCGGAGTGTGAGGCGGACGATGCGCCGGCCCGCGAGTGCGGTCGCATCACGGCCGTGTGCAGCGGCGATGCAGGTATCCGAGGTAGGGCCTGGGGTTCCGCCGGTAACGGCGGGAAGCGTCGCGGCCGCGGCCAACACGACAGCGCGGGCCGACGCGGCGATCACGACGGTGGCAGCGGCTGGCAACAGCGTGGCCAACGTGGTGAACGTGACGACTGGAACCGACGTGGCGGACGCGACGGCGGCAGCGACTGGGGTCGGCGCAATGCGCGTAGCAACGGGCGCCGGGGGCCAGGCAGGCGCGGAAACAACGCCAGCGACGCAGGCATGATGTAGGGAAAGGGTCCGCGTCGCAGGCGGACGTCAAGACAAAGAAAGACGCCGCGCTCCGGTTGGAACGCGGCGTCTTTTTGTTTGGCAGCGCATAGCGCGGGTCGGTCAGCCCGGAACCTTGCGCATGCGGTGCGATGCCTTGTACTTCTTGCGCCAAGCCTTGTGACAAGCCTTACAGGTCTTCTTGATCGTCTTCAGGTCACCGCCAGAGGCTGCTTTGGCACTTTCCTTGGCGAGCTTTTCCCAGCTGGTCGCGCCCTTATTCCAGGCAGGGTCAGGCGCAAACTTCGCCGCCTTCTCAAGCGCGGCCGCGAGCTTCTTGTAGTCCTTGGCTTCGAAGGGGCCCTGGACCTCCTTCTCCATCCACCCCTGGAGCGGACAGGGCGCCTGCCCCTTGCCGCCACACTTGTCGCCCGGCTGGGCGGAAGTCACAGGTGCAGTGGCAAGCGCCGCCAGTGCGGTCAGGGCGCTCAGCATGACTACCAAACCAAATCGCTTCATCGCATAAACCTCATATGTGGTTGCTGGATTGGAACGTGCCAATCGCAGCTTTATTCGGGCCCTACGGGGGATTTTTGGCGCCTACTCCACCGCACCCAGGGTGTTCAAATAGGCGAGCAGGTGCTCCATGTCTTCGTCACTCAGACGCCCGGCGGAGAACGGTCGCATCTTGCCCGACCCCTCCCGAATCTGCTGCCGCACTCGGGCCACAGCATGCGGGTGGTCGATCAGGCTCGGGCCACTGTCCGCTCCGCCGTCCGGATGGCAGTCGTCGCAATAGGTCAGGAATATCTCCTCTCCCTTTGCGGTGTCGGTCGAGGCGATCGGGCCCTCATACTGACTCACGTCTCCACCGGAGGTCTCGTCGCTACCGCCTTCCTCAGCGCCGCCACCTCCGCCACAACCCGCCACCACACACAGGGCGGCCATCCAAACGATCATCCGCATGCACAAGTCTCCTTGATCACAACTGTCGCGATTGCCTCACGCCGGCACCGAACCGAGCACGGGCTGGGCGAGGCACACGCGGGATAACACGAATCGAGCAAGAGTTGCGCGAGCCCACCCCTTCGTTGCTGGACGCAAACGACGATACGATGGCGATCGGTGCGTGTTACCGCCCCACCGACCTGGCCCGCATCCATCACCAAGGCACGTGATGGTCGTGCAAGTGATCGGCTTCGCAGGGCTTTCGATGAAGGAGGGAATACTTGCTGTATTTTCGACTGAAGCGAAAGCGCTGCGGAGTCGAGCAGTTGTGTCTGCGCGCGTGATTTGGTGATGGATGCGGGCTAGCCCCGCAATTGCGTCAGGGTGCGGAGGAAGTTGCCCCCCAGAACCTTTCGGATGCGCCCATCAGACCAGCCGCGATCGAGCATGAGCTGCACGAGGCGGGGCAGCTCGAGGCACGTGGGCATGTCCCTGGGGGTGACGATTCCCCCATCGAAATCACTGCCGAGGGCGGCAAAATCCTCGCCGACCGTCTCGATGATGTGCGCCAAGTGATCTATCACACGATCGGCTCCTCCACCGAAAAAGTACCGGTCACCTAGGTACCATGAATGAAACACGACGCCGATCACCCCGCCGGTGTCCGCGATCGCCCGCAGCTGCGCGTCATCCAGGTTGCGCCAGCAGGGGTTGACCCCATCAACGCCGGTATGGGTCACGATGGCAGGCAGGCTCGGGTCGTGCACCTGTAGCGCGTCAAAGAATCCGGCCCGATTGATGTGTGCTAGGTCGACGAAAATGCGGCGCGCGTTGAGGGCCGTGACGAAGTCGCGCCCGAACTCGCTCAGGCCTTCCTGGCGCTGCCCGGCCAACCAGCCGACCCGCAACGGACTACTGGGCTGACCCAGGCGGGATGCGGACATGTGTAGCAACGTAATGCGCACAATCAGGTCATCGGCCGCAGCATCGAGGGCCGAGGCGTCGCGCTCGAAACAGTTCCCGCCCTGAACCGCCAAGAACGCGGCGTGCCTGCCGGCCGCGCGCGCAGCGCGGTATTCCGCCACTGTCCTGACCACCTGAACGTCCTCGGGCACCGACGCCAACACATCGCACAACCCAGCCAGGCCGTGCCTGAAGCCCGCGAGACGACTGCCCGGGGTTCCCATCGGATTGGCCGTGATCGACCACATCGCCCCGGACACCTGAGCCTCCCTAAGCCGGGGCAGGTCGACCTGGCTGTAGTAGCGGGCGCCGAACATCCCCCGACCATGCCGCTTCCTGAGATCGTAGCCGCACACGCGGGCCCAGCTATAGCTCTCGACGTGCAGGTCGATGACGTCGCTAGCGAGGTAAAGCTCGACCGCTTCCCGCGAAATCCCGAGCGCGACGGCCCAGGCCGCGGGGTCCTGCCGATGGTCAGAATAGACTAGCCGCACGCTGAGTCATCCTGCGACAAATTAAGGAGTTCCCGCAACGGCCCAGGCTTGAATGTGACCGGGCGGCCCAACGTCGACTTGTACCGGCGACAAGCCGCGCCTATAACCCACGCAACACACGGTACCAGGAGCTCCCGCTAATGCTTATCCATCGCCTGAGGTTGACCAAGCCGGCCGTCCTGGCTGTTTCGATCTTCACCCTCTCCTCGCTGATCCCCGGCTGCGGCGGGGGGCGTCGAGCCGTGCGTGGTGACGACGAACCCGGCCTCGACCATGCCGCCATGAGCACCAGCCTCGATCGCCGCGACCTGCAAAAGGCGCTCAACGAGAACATGCAGATCATGCGAAACTCGGCCATCGTGCAGCGTTGGATGGGGGAGAATCGCCCGCCGGTTGCCGTGCTGCCGATGCGCAACGAAACGTCCGAACATATCGACAGCGCCCTGCAGGCACTGATCACGGACGTGGAGACCCAGCTGATCAACTGGGGAGCCGTCCGCGTGATCAGCCTGGAGAACCAACAGCAAATGATGGCCGAGATCCGGCGGCAGTACTCGGATGGCTTCGACCAGACCCAGATCGCCCACTGGGGCAAACAGATCGGGGCGCGCTATTTCATCGATGGCAAGGTCTTTTCGACCGACGAGCGCGTAGGAGACCAGCGGCGCGTCCAGTACTACATGTTCGTACGCGCCATGTCGGTGGAGACCGGTGAGGTGCTGTTCCAGAACAAGGTCGCCATCACGAAGGCCATCATCCGCGACTGAGTGTAGCCGCCCATGCGCCCGCCGAAACTGGAAGCCGAGCGCAGCATCTTGGGCGCGCTCGCCGCGCCCGCCGCGCCCGCGCACTCAGCCCGATGGGCGCGGTGGTCCTGCGTTCCTTCAATCCTGGTCTTTACACTGCTGGGCTTGGGTTGCGCGGGTCACGCCGCGACCACCAAGGACGCGCGCGCCGCTCTCGATCGCGGGCAGCCGCGCGAAGCACTGCAAATGTACAACCAGCTGCTCGAGGTCGACAGCGCAAACGACCTTCCGGATCAGGTACAGCCCGACCAGCAGCTCTACGTCCTCGATCGTTCGATGGTCCTGCAGTCCATCGACGACTACCAGAACTCGAGCCGTGACTTGCAGACCGCTGACAAGGGCGTCGAAATGCTCGACTTCTCTCGCAGCACGATGGACGACATCAGCAAGTTTGTGTTCTCGGACGATTCGGGCCCCTACGTGGCTCCGCCGTACGAGAAGCTGATGATCAACACCATGAACATGATGAACTACCTGGCCCGCGGCGACCTCAACGGAGCCCGCATCGAGGCCCGTCGGTTCGCGGTGATGCAGAAGTACTTGAACGAACACGAAAACCCGGCCCGCAGCATGCTGGGGCCGGGTAGTTACCTGGCGGGCTTCACTTTCGAGAAGAGCCAGCGCGCCGACGAGGCGCTCCTGTACTACGACGAAGCGCTGGCATATGGCGAATATCGTTCTCTCAAGAAGCCACTCAAACGGCTGTGCAAGCTCGCATCGAAAGTATCCCCGCGCATCAAGGAAGCGATCGAGGGTGTGCCCGACCTCCCCGCAGACGACGACAGTGGCGAGCTGCTGGTCATCGTCAACTATGGCCGGGTACCCCCAAAGAAAGCAAACCGCATCCCCATCGGGCTGGCTCTGACGATCGCCTCGGACGCCATCAGCCCGCGCGACCGGAGTCGCGCGAACCAGCTTGCGGCCCAGGGACTGGTCACGTGGGTGAACTTCGCGTCGCTGGGCAAGCCCAGCGGGCAGTACGACGTTCCGCGCTTCATGCTCGATGGAAGGGAACAGCCTACGGAGATGGTCTTGGCGGTGGATAAGGCCGCCCACCAGGCCTACGAAGACATCAAGGGCACAATCATCGCGAGCGCTATAACGCGACTGATCACCCGCCTTGTAGCGGGGGAGGCGACGCGGCAGGCCGCAGGCGGGGGGGTCGTGGGCACCCTGCTGAGTCTTGGCACCCAGGCGACGATGACCGCGGCGGATACACCCGACACGCGCAGCTGGGCGACCCTTCCTGCCCGGATCGCGATCGCGCGTGTGCGCGTCCCTGCGGGCGAGCACAAGGTCGGGCTGATGGCACGCGGTGCCAGCAAGACCGAGACCGTGAACGTTCAGCCCGGCGGGTGGGCCGCGGTCGTTCTGACCTCGCTACGCTAGCTAGGCGCCTTCGTTGACGAACCCGTCAAGTTTGACCGCGTTGTCGTGTTTTGATGCGCCTGGACGGCATCCTGGCGGTTAAGCGCGCGCCAGACACAGTCTGTAACCCTGGGGGCGACCGGGACGTAGTTCTCTTTGACTCGTGGAATATCCCGGGCTCGCCGGGTGTCATAGGAACAGGCACCGATGGAAACCGTTTCGGTAGTGATCGTTGAGCACGGAGGCAACTGGCTCCCATGGGCGCGCAAGCTGCGTGCGTCCAGAGACCGCCTCGTCGTCGTAGCCCAGACCGAATGCGAGGCGCCCCACGCCTTCGCTAGGCGCGTGATCGGGCGTTTGAAGGCGCTACGGCACGAAGGCGTACAGCTCGCGGAGGCCGCGCTCGTGGGAGGCACGGTCAGCGACTCCAGCCACAAGCATCAACGTAGCAAGATCCTCCGCAAACTGACGGCACTGCTTTCTCATTGCGGCTGCGAAGGTCACCTGTACCTGGATCCTGGGGCAGAAGTCGATCAGCCATCTCAGAATCTCATGCACGCGATCGCTTGGGCCCTGCGTGACCTGACCCGAGGCAGCGGCGTTTCCATCTCGGTCGGCCTGACCTGAAACCTCCCCTCGGGAAGCTCCAGGCCAGGTTTCGTTGTTCACCACTGGGGCCCCCCTGCGGGTCGCGTGCGCCCTAGCAAGTAGCTAAGCTTGTCTCTCGCCCATCCCGAATCAACATTGACACCTTCGGTGGGCCGAATCCGGGTTGCTGGGCCGTAGGCTTGTGTACATCATGCGCCCCTCGCCGCACCGTCATGCATTGGTGCACCCGCTGGTGGTGCCATGGGGAATCGCGGCATAGGAGGAGGAACGGTGGCAAAGGCCAAGCCCCAACCCCCAAAGGGAACCCGCGACCGCCTGCCGGAAGAGTTGCGCAAGCGACACTACGTCGTCGAGGTGATCCGCGAGGTGTTTCAGCGCTATGGTTTCGAACCGCTGGAAACGCCCGCCATCGAGCGCCTCGAAACCCTGAGCGGCAAGTATGGCGAGGAGGGCGACCAACTCATGTTCAAGGTGCTGCGGCGCGGCCAGCCCCTGGTAGATGGGGTTCGTCGGGCGGCACAACACCTGGCCGAGCCCGGGGCCGTGCTCGAAGGGCGCAGCGGCGAAACCGCACCCGGAGCCGAGCCGCTGCTGGCTGACCTGGGCTTGCGTTACGATCTTACGGTGCCGCTCGCCCGCGTGATCGCCGCTCACCAGGGAAAACTACCGACGGTGTTCAAGCGTTACCAGATCCAGCCCGTGTGGCGTGCAGACACCCCGGGCCGAGGTCGCTTTCGCGAGTTCTACCAGTGTGACGTGGACGTGGTGGGCTCGACGTCCGAGGTGGTCGAAGCCGAGGTCTGTGCCGCCGCGTCAGAGTGCCTGGACCGTCTTGGTTTCCGGGAGTTCGCACTCCGCATCAATCACCGCGCTCTGCTGCGCGCCTTGATCGAGACCGCGCGAATCGCTCCCGAGCGAGAAACGGATGCCTTGGTGGCAATCGACAAGCTCGACAAGGTCGGCCGCGACGGGGTCGTTCAGGAATTGCGCTCGCGCGGCATCGACGCCGACAGCGCCGCGAGACTGATTACACTCCTAGGCGAGGACCCTTCCCTGTCGCGGATCCATGAGCAGCTGCGGGACCATGCGGGGGGCGCCCAGGCAGTCGCGCAGATCGAAGCGGTGCAGCAACTTTGCGCAGGCACGATCGCCGAAAAGTACATGCGCTTTGATGCCACCCTGGCGCGCGGGCTCGGCTACTACACCGGATGCATCTTCGAGGTCACCGTCCCCGACCTTGCAGGCTCACTGGGAGGAGGTGGCCGCTACGACGGTTTGATCGGCATGTTTAGCGGCAAAGACGTGCCCGCGTGTGGCTTTTCCCTGGGGCTCGAGCGCATCCTTGTGGTGATGGATGAACAGAACATGTACCCGGAGACGCTGGGCAGGCCCGACGTGGCGGTCGCGCCTATCAAGGAGAACGATCTCCCGGCTGCCTTCAGGCTCGCGCAACGTCTGAGGGGAGAAGGCCTCAAGGTCGACCTGCGGCCCAAGGCCTTCAAGCCTGGCAAACTGCGTCAGTACGCCGAACAACAGGCCATCTCCTCGGTCGTATGGCTGGAGGTTGGCGCCACCGACAAGGCCAGTCTGTGGCGCCAAGGAGAAGATGCGACCGAACGCGATGTGCCGCTCGAGCTGGTAGCGGACTACCTCCGGAGCAAGCGATGACGATCGACTTCCTGGCCGAGCTGAAGTGGCGTGGTCTGCTGCACCAAACGACGTCGACCGAAGAACTGGTGGCGCACCTGGCCGCCCCGGGCCGTTTGGGCTACGCGGGCTTCGACCCGACGCGCGACAGCCTCACGATCGGCAACCTGATCCCGATCATGTTGCTCAAGCACTGGCAGCGTGCCGGACACCGCCCGATCGTTCTTATGGGCGGCGGCACCGGACTGATCGGCGACCCGTCGGGCAAGGACGCGGAACGTCAGCTAATGACCGAGGATCGCGTGCAACGCAACGTGGACGCGCAGGTCACCATCATGCGCCGCCTGCTCGACTTCGAAGGGGAGCGCGGCGCGATGCTCGTCAACAACGCTGACTGGCTGAACACGCTCGGGTACATCGAGGTGTTGCGCGGGATTGGCAAGCACTTCTCCATCAACGCAATGATTCAGAAGGATTCGGTGCGCGACCGTCTCCACAACCGCGAGCAGGGGATTAGCTACACGGAGTTCAGCTACATGCTGCTCCAGGCGTACGACTTCCTGCACCTGCGGCGCGAGCTGGGGTGTACCGTGCAGTTCGCCGGCTCAGATCAGTTCGGCAATATCGTGGCTGGAATCGACCTCATCAGGCGCGAGTTCGGTCGCGGCGACGCTGGCCAGGTGGAGGCATTTGGGATCACAGCACCGCTGGTCACCAAGGCCGACGGGAAAAAGATCGGTAAGTCAGAGAAGGGCGCGATCTGGCTCGATGCCGACAACACCAGCCCGTATGCGTTCTATCAGTTCTGGCTGAACGTGGATGATGCTGACGTCGAGAACTTCATCAAGTGGTATACGCTGCTGAGCGAAGCGGAAGTCACGGAGCTGGTGCAGGCCCATCGGGAGGCACCCCACGCCCGAATGGCCCAGCGCCGACTTGCGCAGGAGGTCACTCGTATGGTGCACGGAGATGGCGAGCTTGCGCAGGTTGAACACGCCAGCCAGGCCCTGTTTGGCGGCAGCATCAGGGAACTCTCCGAGGATCTGCTGCGACAAGTGTTCGCTGACGTACCCCACAGCGAACACGCGCGCGGCGCCCTGGCCGGAGATGGTGTGGCGCTCGTAGAGCTCCTCCCACAGACCACCCTGGCAAGTTCCAAACGGGAAGCCCGTCAGTTCCTGACTGCCGGCGCGGTGTCCGTCAACGGCGAGAAGGTCGCTGAAGCTCGGCGCGTCACGGAAACGGACCTGCTGCACGGACATACCGTTCTACTGAGACGTGGCAAGAAGTTGTGGCATGCCGCGCGCTTCGGCTAGCGACCTTGAGTCAGCGTTTCGTGGGCGTTTGCGTCAAGTTTGATCGCGTTGCCTCGAATGGATGCGTCTGGACAAGGTCGCTAGGTCGCGCTGGCGCGCTCCGGGGATGAGCTGCAAG
>JAPPOR010000094.1 GCA_028817905.1 Myxococcales bacterium | reverse complement strand
TCTCGGTGGACCGTGTACGTCATGGGCATGGCGCGGCACCGCTCCCCTGCGGACTCCACCTATCGCCCCGCGTGGCCAACGTAACCGCGAACGGACACCGTCAGCAACCGATGCGCTCAACCGAAAGCGCGCGCCACCAAAAGCCCCCTTCCGCACGCCCGGCTGGCGAGGTGGCCACACTGACACAAGGCTGTCAGCAGGCTGGGTCGACCCCGGTCGGGACCGGTATCAAAGCTCGCGGACCGGCATATCCCGAGTGTCTGAGCACAACCCAACACCATGCAAAGGAGACTCGGATGAGCTTTGTACCCACCAACGCGGTCGTTTGGTTCGAAATCCCAACGACGGATCTGCGGCGCGCACGCACGTTCTACGAAACCGTAACGGGCATGTCACTCCGAGAGGACGACAGCGGGCCGAATCCGATGGTGCTATTCCCGGCCCAAGACGACAAGACGGGCGTAGCTGGACATCTATACCCTGGGCAACCGGCGAAGGATGGCGGGGGCAATACCATCCACCTCGCCGTCGAAGGGCAGCTTGAGGACGCTCTTAGGCGCGTGCCCGAGGTCGGTGGCAAGGTGACCTCCGACATTATCAAAATCCCACCCGGTCGCTTCGCATACTGCCAGGACCCGGACGGCAACAGCATCGGTCTGTTTACCTTCTCCTGACGCGAGCCGTTGCTAGCCAGTCACGCGTCCCTTTTCCCCCGGCGCGGCATGTGCCGCGCCGGGTTGCGAGTCCGCGTCATTGCAGAATCGGCTTCACATGGGCTTTGGACGACCGACGGGAATACTCACTGGTGTTTGTGAGCGAAAGAGAAAGCCCGGTGAAGCCAAATCCCTGCGCGATCCGACGTCGAAGTCAGAATGATCCGGGCTGGCACAGGAGCAAGGCTGAGCCTGGAGCCATGCCTGACGCGCCACAAGAACGTTTGCTGCCTTACACAAAACGATCGTGGGGCTACGCGCGGCGTAAGATCGTTGGGAACATGCGCTGGTCCGCTGCCGTTCCGGGCCCGTACGTAGTAGCAGGCTGATATGCGACCACTACCACCCGGACCATCGGGCCACTGGCTCCTGGGCAGCATGCGCGAGCTGCGCGAGGAACCGCTGGAGCTGTATCGCCGCACCACCGAGCGCTACGGTGACGTGGTTCACGTTAGGCTGCTGCGCAAGAGACTGGTCATGGTCACCAACCCTGACGACGTTTCCCACGTCCTCAAGGAACACGCCCGCAACTACACCAAGATGACCCACGGCGTTCGCAAACTGCGAAAGCTGATGGAAGGTACCGCGGTCATGGATGGGGAGCGCTGGCGACAGCGGCGCAAGCTAATCAATCCGTCCTTTCGCAAAGATGCCCTGCGCGACTTCTTTCCCATGATGCGGATGGCAACCCAAGCGGCCCTATCGCGCTGGCGTCCGAGCGCGGAGGGGGCCGAAGCACTCGATTTCTCACACCAGGTCTCACGGCTCACGATGGAGATCGCCTGTCGCGCCTTCTTTGGCGGAGACGGACCGCCGGGGCCCGACGTGTTCGACGCGATCGGCGTCTTGCTCGATGAAGCGCGCGTGCGCCCCTACCGCATGGTGAATCCGCCCCTGTGGTTTCCCAACAGGGCCAATCGTGCGTACAACCGCGCGGTGGGCGCGATTGGCGCGTGGGCGCAGGCGGCCGTGAAGGAACGCGAGCAACGAGATGCGCCCTCCACCGATCTGCTATCCGCCCTGCTCCGCGGCTCCAGCGAGGTGGCCGGGTTGACGATGGGGGAGCTGCTCCAGGAGCTGCAGACGTTTCTAGTTGCCGCCCATGACACCACGGCCAACGCGATTCTGTGGACGCTCTACTATCTGAGCCGGGACAGCACGCTCCGAAGAACTGTGGTCGACGAGGCCAGGGCCCTCGATGACGGCCCCCAATCCCCCGACGATCTCTCGCGACTTCCCACGCTTGAGCGTGCCTTCAACGAGGCCCTACGACTCAAGAGTCCCGCCTGGATCCTGCCCCGCTCCCCCCTGGAGGATGACGAGATAGGCGGCTACCGCATCCCCAAGGGCTGTTCCGTCTACATCAGCCCTTACCTGACCCATCGGCATCCAGACCATTGGCCCGATGCCGAGACCTTCGACCCTTCCCGCTTCGACCAGGCCGCCTGTGCGAAGCGACACCCCACCGCCTTCATTCCCTTCGGCGCCGGCCCCAGGCAATGCGTCGGGCGTGAGTTCGCGCGCATGGAAGCGTTGGTAGTGCTGAGTCTATTGCTTTCCCACTACCGCTTCGACGTGCTCTCGCGCGAAGCCATCCGGCAGGTGCCCCTGGTCACACTCAAACCCAACACCTTCCGGGTGCGCCTTTCCCCATCCAGACCCCGAAACACACAATCCCTACCAGCCCACGCGTAACCCTATCCAGCATCCCGCCCCCCCCTGCTAGCGACCTTGTCCAGACGCATGCGATCAAGGCAACGCCACCAAACTTGACGC
>JAPPOR010000002.1 GCA_028817905.1 Myxococcales bacterium | reverse complement strand
TTGCGGCGACTGCTCGCCCTCGGCCAGGATCTCGTCGCGGAAGCGGACGGTGGACTGCGCGGACTGCGCCAAACGGTGCAGTCCCCTCAAGGCCGAGGGCTCTTGTATGCAATGGAACAGGCGTTCGGCATCTTGCCCAGGTCGGAGCACGCGCGATTGTTTCGAGGCGTGCCGGGCAGCGATCGTATCAAACTCAAGCGCGCAGGCCTCGTACGCGGGGCGTTCACCGCTTACGTCCCAGACGCCCTGAAGGGACCCGCGCTCGCGCGGCGCGCCCTGCTGTTGAGTTTGCACGAGCGGAAGACCTTGCCGCGGCAGGGTCCCCTGCTTGTCGGCCATCGTTTCGAAAACCGCGCACAGGCCGCGCGCTTCGGCTACCTTTCGCTTCTTCCGGAGGCCGCGATACGCTTCGACCTGCTCGAGCGGCTCGCTGCAGAGGCCCTGGCAGGCAACCTCGACACCCTGTCTGACATGGTCTCGGGCATGGGCCTCAACAGGGCGACCGAAGCGCGCCTCCTAGACCGGCTTCACCTTGAGAGAAACGCGGATCTCGCGATCGTAGCCAAGCCTCGACGCACCCGCGGCCGACGCAGGCAGCGGCGTACACCAGTAAAGACCAACCTGGCACCCTCCGAGGACGGCTAGCTAGCTAGCAAAGCAGCGCTTCGAGACGTGCACTATCCAGGGTCATGGGTGTGGCCTGATCCGCGAGCACACCGTCAGCAAGGGTGCGCTTGTGACTGTGCAAGTCCAACACGCGTTCTTCAATGGTGTCGGCTGCGACGAGCTTCACCACGGTCACCGGGCGGTCCTGGCCCAGGCGGTGGGCGCGGTCGCGGCCTGATCCTCCGCGGCCGGATTCCACCAGGGGTCAAGATGGATGACGTAGTCCGCTGCGGTCAGGTTGACGCCCGTACCGCCGGCCTTGAGCGAGATCAGGAACAGCGGGTCGTTACCGCTCTGAAAGGCCTGAACACTGGTGGCTCGCTCGCCTGCGGGCGTGGACCCGTCCAGGTACTGGTAGCGCAACCCGCGCGCATCAAGGGCCTCGCGCACGAGGCAGAGGTGTTCGACAAATTGGCTAAAGACCAACGCCCGGTGCCCGCGGGGCAGCAGATCATCGAGGATGCGCATGAACGTCGCCAGCTTGCTCGATTCCGCGTCCGGTCGCCTGAGAACAAGCCGCGGATGACAGGCGAGCTGCCGCAAGCGGGTCAGGTCTGCAAGCACGTGAGCGGTGTGTGTCTGCTCGTCGGGGCCTTTGCGCTTGCGCAGGTTGTCGCGAGCCTCCGCAACCGCAGCTTCATATAGCTCCCGCTCCGCCCGCGAGAGCTCGACCCGTCGAACGACTTCAGTGCGCGGCGGCAGCTCTTTTGCAACCTGCTGCTTCTGGCGACGCAGAATAAACGGCGATATCAGTGCGCGCAGGTGTTCGCTGCGATCACGGACGTTGTAGCGCTCGATGGGGACAGCAAAGCGAGCCCGAAAGCGGGCCCAACTGCCCAACAGGCCTGGCGCCACCAGGGTGAAGAGGCTGTAAAGGTCCCCCAAGCGGTTCTCTACAGGCGTACCGGAGAGCGCCAGCCGGAAGTCGGCCTGCACGCGACGCACCGCGCGCGCCCGTGCCGTGTGCGCGTTCTTGACCCACTGGGCCTCGTCGATGATCTGCGTGGCAATGGAAACCCCCTGGAACACGTCCCCGTCCCGCAGCAATACGTCGTAGCTCAAGACAACGACGTGGCCCTGGGCCAGTGTCCCCAGGATCTGCTTACGCTGTCGACCACGGTAGGCACGTACGGTGAGCTCTGGGGCGAAGCGTGCGAGCTCTTGCGCCCAGTTGTGCGTGACCGACGTGGGAGCGATCACGAGAGCCGGCCCCAGCGAAGCGCGGGCTCGCATCAGGGCGATGGCCTGAACGGTTTTTCCAAGCCCCATCTCATCGGCTAGGCAGGCGCCGGGCGCCCAACTCGCCATCTGCAGGAGCCACAACAGGCCCTCTCGTTGGTATCCACGCAGGCCTTCTGTCGTGTTGGGAGGGAGGGCCGGAGCCCACTGGCCGCGGACGCGCGCCAGAAACGCCGCCGTCTCCTCGTCGCCGGCGGTGGAGAAGCGCTCCAGATGCTTGAGCAGGGCTGGCCCGGCAGCGCTCGCGAGCTTGGCAGCGTCCTTCAGGTCGATGCCGAAGGCCTGGGCTGCCTGCAGCTTCTCCCACAGGGCCTGCTCGATCTCCGCGTAGGTGTCTCCCTCCACCGGCACGAAGCGTTCACCTCGCCGCGCGGCCTCCAGCAAGCGCCTGACGGCTACCTTGCCGGTACCGCCCACCACTTCGCCCTCCAACTGTAGCCAATGGCCCTTCTTGAAGAGCCGCACACTCAGGTTCTCGGCGCGAAGCGGCGCGGTGATCGTTAGCTTTCTGACCCGCTCGGACCATTCAATGTCTACCAGCTCCCGATGGCGAGCTGCTGCACTCAACAGCGCTAGCATCGACGACTGG
>JAPPOR010000785.1 GCA_028817905.1 Myxococcales bacterium | reverse complement strand
TCCCTCCTTCACCGAAAGCGCTGCGAAGCCGATCACTTGCACGATCATCACGTGCTTCGCTGGTGGAGGGGGGCTAGCCCGGAACATGCTCCTACACACCTGCCGACGGACAAATGGTTGCCCCCGCTGCGCTTTGCGTTTGGGCGAAGGCGGCGCGGGCTTTCCCCCAAGTTTCTGAACGGGCGAGATTGACGAGTGCCTGCACGGCCGCCGATGATGCCGTGCCCGTGACGGTGGATGCGCGCTACGAAGGGTGCGGGGCACCCGCCCTGACCCCGGCCCAGGTTGCTGACTTCGGTGAACGGATGTTGCGAGCACTTGGCATGCAGCAGGCGGAGCTGTCGGTGCTCCTGTGCGACGACCAGTACATTCAAGCTCTCAACCGGCAGTACCGCGACATTGACCGCGCGACGGACGTGCTGGCCTTTCCAATGCAGGAAGGGGGTGCGTTTCCGACGGTTGGGCCCGTCCTGTTGGGGGATGTTGTGATCTCCCTGGCGACAGCCGGGCAGCAAGCCCACGCTCGAGACCGTCCTCTGGCTTTGGAGGTGGTCGAGTTGCTCGCACACGGGCTGCTGCACCTGCTTGGCTTTGACCACGCCTCCAGGGACGAGGAGCGTCGCATGGTTGCGCGCACGGACTTGCTGGTCTCCTCCTTGGGCGTGGCACTCGCGAGTGTGGAAAAGGATCCGTAGGAGCGTTCTAGGCGCCGACAATCGGTCGCACTACCATCTTTGGAAACCGAGAAAATATGAATAATTATAAGTGATTGGATGTCGATCCTTGAAGTGGGCTCATGCCTTGCCCGGGTCCCAGGTTTTCCGTACGGACTTGTGGACAAGCTGTGGGGAAACGGTTCGACCGAGCCGGGCGCGATGCCGGTGCCGGAATGCCCGGTGGTGAGCCCCCCTCCGAAGGTTGGTAGGGGGCCAGCGGTTAGCGCCGTCCCTTGTACTCCATCATGTCCTGAATCGCGGACTCTGCCGCCTCGGCGATTTCCCCTTCTTCCCGGAGCCGATCGACACAGTCCTCGCATATTTTCTTGCGGCGACCAGATACCTTGACCGGGAAGACTTCATCCACCTCTTCGCCACACTCCTTGCACTCCATCTCGCAAGCGATCCTTTCTCCCCCATCCTCAGCGCGGCTGGCGCGAGGGAGGGGCTGAGTTCTGGAGGTTATCATGGGCGTCGGCGCCCTGCGTGCCGTGCGAGCCGTCGGGAGGTGCGGCGGCGGCATCGCGCAGCATGCCCAAGACCGTCTGGGCCTGTAGCCGTGTCAATGCGATACGCACGCCGACATCGCTGTGCTTGGGGTCGTCGTTGCGGGTGACCTGTGCGCTCGTCAGCGCGCTTCCGAGCCCGGTGAGCTGAACTAGCGGGTGGCGCCCGAATTCGTGCAGGAGTTCGGCGATCCGTGTCGCGCCCGCGTGCATGTGCGCTGCGTTCCTGAAGGTCAGGGTTCCCTCGGCAACCAGCGTTTTGTGCTCGTCCGGATGCAGGCGAATGGTAGCGGCCACGCGGGTCGGTGGATCGAAGTCGCTTCGGTTGACGAAGAGCTCTAGCGCCTCTACGTCCAGCTGGGCAACGGCGTCACTTGGCAGGGCGAGCAAGGCTGCGGAAGGCTCGGCTCCCGCCTCTGCCTTGTTCCGGGCCCACACGCGCGCGATCGCCATGACCTTGGGAAGATCCTGTCGACGGGCGATGACAAAACGTGTGGGGCCAAGCAGCGACAGCACGCGTGCAATGCCGTCAGCGCCGTACCACGGCGCCACTTCCATTCCGTTGCGGGTCTTGAAGTGAGCACGTTTGCCCTGGACCGCCGCGAGTCTCTGGGCTGCGGTTCGGGGCAAACGGGCGTCGCCCGTATGTTGGCCGGCTACAAGCGCCTTTGCACGCGAGAGGTCGGGTGAGGCGACCAGGAGCCGGGCGAGGTCCCTCATCGGATCAACGCCGGAGCCGGCGAGCAGCGCTCGCACATCGGGGAGCCTTCGCACGATGTCACCGATTTCGCGGGCGAGTTCGGATTCGCGAACCCGGTCGAGGTCCAAGCGGAGGGCGAACAGGGCTCCCTTGTCGCTCCTCGGCTGCCAGTCGAGCCCGGGGCTGTCCGCCGTGGGGCGCCCGGCGTCCCTGGGGTCGGGCTCCGCTCGGTGCCGCTTCGTACTTCGGAACGGCGCGTCAGATTTGCCAGCGTGTCCGGCATCGCGACGATCCGCCACCCCGGCATCTTTGAGCTGGGCCCGGTCACCCGCCGAGTTGCCGGAGGCGACCGATTGCGACGAACCGGCTGGCGACGTGGGAGGCGGCTCAGGTTCTTCAGGGGGACCTGCCGGCTGTGCCATGTCGAGCAGGCCGATCTCCACTGCCTCTGGGATCTCGAACTCGATGCCGGGCTCCGGCAGGGTCACCGACCACGATAGGGTGGCGTAGGCGGCGAGGTGGACGAGGAGCGAGGTGCCCGTCGCGAATGCCAATGGGGCCAACCATCCCATCCCCCTTCCGCAACCGGATGGGGTAGGGGTCGGCCGCGGCGCAGGCTCGCTTCGTCCTCGCTTCGGCACAGGAGGCTTCCTCGCAGGCAACTATAAGCTGTTGTCAGGGTGCGAGCGAATGGCGTGCAGTAGAGCGGTCGCGTGGTCGCCCCGGCTGGCTACGGCCTGGACCGTGGGCGTTTGCGAGAGCGACAGCGCACGGCGTTCCTCTGCCGTGAGTTGAAGCAGCTGCTTGCCGCGATGTGCCATGCGTCGTACCAGCTCCTCGTCGAGTGCGCGGGCCTCCTTGCGAGCTTCCAGCGTAGGGTCGTGCGGGAGCATGTCCAACGCCTCTCTCAGTTTTGCCGGCAGTCCTGAAAGCCAGGTTTGCGACAACACGATCGCGTCGCAATGAAGTACGTCGTCTGCGCGTGTCACGTGGCTTGCTTGGAGCGAGAGGCCGCGGGCCCTGGCCGCGACAGCTGTCGACCGCAACAGCCATGGTGTGTGCTCATCGCCGGAGCTCACAACGCCTGCCGTTGATCCTTCGCTGAGCCGGGCAAGGGCGGCGTCCGGTTCCCCGCCTTCGCCATCTCCCCACAAGACCGTTCGGCTCGCCAGCCCGTCTGGTGTTCTAGGAGGAGGGCCATTGCTGAACCAGCGCATGAATACGTTGGGTCCCCACGCTCCAAACACCATTCCGTGCGCTTGCAGGACGCCTTCCATCTGCTCGCGTACCGGGCCGTCGAGCAGCCCGTCGGCGTGCTGGTAGTCCCGAAACGAGAATGGGACCGACAGGGCCTCGAGGGCCGGGGCAGTCTGCGCGAGACTCGCGACGTTTCCTCCGTAGATGTGCAACGAGCCCGAGCGCAGCGCTTTGATCAGCGTGGCGCTGCCACCCAGACGCCCGCCGGGGAATAGCTTGACCAGCACCAGGCCCGCGGTGCGCTCTTCGATGATGGCGGCCAGGCGTTGCATCTGCCGCACCAGCGGGGAGCCTTCTACGGCGGTTGTAGCCATCTTGAGCACGTGGTGCGCCTGGCTCTTCACGGCCGGTGGCGGACAGGCCAGTGATATCGCAAACAGCAGGATCCAAAGGGGGGCGCGCATCACTCGAAAAGGTGCGGTGCGAGCTTGAGTAGCCGACCGGCTGCAGCCTTGGCCAGCCGGTCATCGGGACCCGTCTCGGGTGCCGCCAGGACCTGCCGTAGCTCGGCTTCGAATAGGGCGATATCCTGCGCTGCGACGCCGTAGTGACGGGCGAACGCGACTCGGGCCGCGAGGTCGTGCGGGTGTCTTGTGGTCATGGCAGCGAACAACTCCCGGGAGGTCTCCAGGTCCCGAAGGGCAAGCAGCGGTGGCGTAGCGAGCAGTGAAGCGAGCACGTGTTCGGGCCTAGGGACCACGGCGGTGGGTAAGCTGTCCCGCAACGCGCGCGCCTCCTCCAGTAGCTCTTGGTGCTGATCGACGCGCTCCAGGTAGGGGCCGGCGAACGCTGATGCGGCACGGTTTGCGAGGCTCCAGTGCCTTGCAGCCTGGGCGGTTTGGGCGACCGACTCGGTGGAGAGGGCAGTGCGCGCTGCGCGCGCACCCTTGTCGAACAGCGTCGCAGCCGCGTCTCGGTTCACGCTGTGGCCGAGTGTGAAGTAGCCTCGGGCGAGCTTGAGGGCTAAGTCGGGGCTCCCCGCTTTGGTTGCGGCTAGTTGTTCCCAGATGGCGATCGCCTGCTCCAGCGCCTCCCTATTGTCTCGACGCTTCCACAGCGCTTCTGCTCTGGTCCCCGTCGTCGCTTCGGTTGTCGGGGGGGCTTTGCCCGTCCGTTCAGTTCCCGCGCTCGCGCTTCCCGTTGGGCCCTGATCCGGTGGCGGCATAGGACCACAAGCGCAGGCGACGAGTGCACCCACAGCGACGTACCTCTCCGTTGCCCTCGGCAAACCGCGGGGAGCTCTTGTTCGCTCATTCTGCCACGGACGCATCTCGGCGGAATACGTAGCGAAATTCGACCCAGCCGGTCCACAAAATGGCGTACGCGGAGTCGTGGAACCTAGAGGTCGAGTCGGTCGCGACAGGTCGGGAGAGCGGTAGGCGCTACGTCCGTGTCGTTCGCTTGATGTCCCGAAACGCGTGTGCTAAAAATCGCGCGAGAAGTACTGGGAAAGAGCCGGTGGGCCTCCCGAAGGGCCCGCCTTTTTTTTTGCTTTTTCATGAATATTCCCCTGCAAATTCAGCATCTGCGAGAGCTGATCAATCCGGTCTGCGCCGCCCATGGCGTCGATTTGGTGGATGCTCGCTTTGCGCATGACCGGGGAGCGGTTCTGCGCGTACTGATCGAGCGCCCGGGGGCCGATCCCGCGACGGGTGCCGGGGTGACTCTAGCGGACTGCCAGGCGGTCAGCCGTGAGCTTTCGGCGGTGCTGGATGGAGACGAGACAAATGTGCCAAAGGGGGCGTACCGGCTGGAAGTGGGCTCGCCCGGCGTTGAACGGCCCCTGTTCCGGCGCGCCGACTACGAGCGCTTTGTCGGTCGCGAGGTCAAGCTCCAGTGCCAGCGTCCGGTGCATGGGCGGAGGCGCTTTTCGGGACGGCTATCGGGTTTTGAAGAAGACCAGGTTGTAATCGAGGGTGAGGGCGAGGTTTTTCGTGTCCCTCACGAGCTTGTCACCAAGGCTCATCTCGTCCACCGCTTTTGAGCGCTGGGTGAGGGCTACCTAACCGGTGTGAACGCGTTTTGAGGAAGCCATGCAAGAAGGCACGCTGTCACTACATAACATCATCGAGCAGGTGAGCCGCGAGAAGGGTATCGACCCAAAGATTCTCGTGGAGACCATGGAGCAGGCGATCCTGACCGCGGCCAAGCGCAGCTTTGGCCCGAACCGTGAGCTTGAGGCACGGTTCAACGACGATATCGGCCAAGTCGACTTGTTCCAGTACATGACCGTCGTCGAAGAGGTCGACGATGGCGAGCGTGAGATCAGCTCCAAGGATGCGGCGCGCTACGGTTTGGAGGCCGACATCGGTGAGGAGTTGGGCTTTCAGATCTTCTATCTCAGGGAAGATGCGGACAAGGCGAAGCAGCAGGACCGGGAGTTCGGTGACCTGCTTGGGCTCCAGCAGGCCCGTCAAGGTTTTGGACGAATCGCTGCTCAGACCGCCAAGCAGGTCATTATCCAGCGTGTGCGCGATGCCGAGCGCGACAACATCTACAACGAGTACAAGGATCGCAAGGGTGAGATTATCACCGGCATCGTGCGCCGGTTCGAGCGCGGTTCGAACATCATTGTAGACTTGGGGCGGACCGAAGGCGTGTTGCCCCAGAAGCATCAGACACCGCGCGAGACCTATCGGCCGGGCGACCGTATCGTGGCGTTTCTCGTTGACATTGACCGCGAGGCTCGTGGCCCTCAGATCATTCTGTCACGTACCGACGTGGGGTTGCTCGTCAAGCTCTTCGAGATGGAGGTGCCTGAGATTTACGAGGGTATCGTCCGCATCGTGGCGGCTGCACGTGAGCCCGGGGCTCGATCCAAGATCGCAGTCAGCAGCCGCGACTCGGACGTCGATCCGGTGGGGGCGTGCGTCGGTATGAAGGGGTCGCGCGTTCAGGCTGTGGTGCAGGAGTTGCGCGGCGAAAAGATCGACATCGTGCCGTATGATCGCGATCCAGCGCGGTTTGTCTGCAATGCGATTGCCCCGGCCGACGTGTCGCGCGTCATTATTGACGAGGCCAACTCCTCCATGGAACTCGTAGTGCCCGACGACAAGCTGTCGCTGGCGATCGGCCGAAGGGGCCAGAACGTGCGCTTGGCATCGCAGCTCGCGGGATGGCGTCTGGATGTCATCGGCGAGTCGAAGTTCAAGGTCATGGAGGAGGAGGCGATCGCGGCGCTTTCCTCCATCGAGAACATCGACCGTGTGCAGGCCCTCGCGCTATACAAGCAGGGCTTCCGGGGGCTTGATGAGGTGGCGGAAGCGCCCGTAGCCGAGCTCGCGGCGATCGACGGCGTGGGTGGTGAGCAGGCTGCCAAGTCGCTGCGTGAACGTGCCGAGCTGGCGATGGAGCGTCGTCGACGGGAGCGCATCGAGGCTGGCGTGCGCGGCGACAAGGTCCTGACCGATCGTGATTTGATGGCTTTGATCGAGGGCGTCACGCCGCGGATAGCAGATCTTCTGTACAGTGCCGGCTATCGCACGATCGATGCCATCGCCGATGAGGCCGACGTGGACAAGCTGGCGATCCGGACCGGCATTGGAGCCAAGAAGGCGCAGGCGGTCCAGGCCGCGATCGCCAGATACAAGGACGAGGACGCCGCACGCGTGGAGGAGGGCCAGGAAGCCGCGCGGGCTCGCGAAGCCGCGGCGCGCGCGGCCGAGGCCGCCGAGGCGCAGCGCCTGGCTGACGAAGAGGCAGCGGCCAGGCGGGCTGAGGAAGGTGCGGATGGCGGCGAGCCTGGTGACGTGTCGGCAGGTGCGCCGGAGTCGCGGGTGGGTGCCGGCGGAGATTCTGCCGTGGAGTCTAACGCTGCAGGACCAGGGACGGAGGGCTAGGCGCCAACGTGACACGGGCGGGCCAAAATGTGGCGGCGAGCGCCATACGAACGTGTATCGGGTGTCGGCAGACAGATTCCCGGGACGCGCTTCTGCGCTTTGTCCTGGCCGGCGATCCGCCGCAGGTGGTTCCTGACGTGCGTAGGCGCGCCCGGGGCCGAGGTGCCTCGACCCACGCCTGCTATCGCTGCCTCGAGCGGGCTGTGGCGGGCGGGGGGTTCCAACGTGCATTCAAGCGGAAGATGCAACTCTCCGCGCCCGACCTAGCCCGTTGGGCTAGGGATCAGTACCGCCGTCGCGCGGAGGGGCTGCTGCAGGCCTGTGCCCGTTCCGGGCAGCTTGCGCTCGGGACCGACGCGGTACGCGAAGCGATCAGCCGGGAACGCCTTCCCCTGCTGATAGTCGCCGAGGACGCGGCGGGCCGTCGTGGAGAATTGATGGATGCAGCATCGCGGCTGGGAGGCCGTTGTCTGGTGTTTGGTGACAAGCGCTACCTCGGTGCGCTATTTGGCCGCCAAGAGCTCGGGGTCATGGGTGTGCTCGACGGCGGCATCGCCGGCGAGGTCCGTGAGGCTGCTGAGCATGAAAGAGAGCTTGCGGAGGAAGCATGAGCAAAACCCGCGTGTACGAAGTAGCCCGAGAGCTGGGGCTTGAGAACCGGGAGGTCATGGAACGGTTGGCTTCACTCGGGGTCCAGGTCCGCAACCACATGAGCTCGATGGAAGAGGTCGAGGTGGACCGCCTCAAGCGGGCGCTCGATAAGGACAAGCGAAAGGACGTCGTCGAGGAGCGGATGCGGGGTGGCCGCGTCGTGCGTCGACGCTCCAAGCGCGGCAAGCCGGAGGAAGGCGTTGCAGAGGCTGCGGCGGAGGTGGCGCCTCCGAGTCCTGCGAGGACTGTGGAGCCGCCGGTTGTGGCATCGCCCCCCTCGGTTAAGCCCGTGGCCACAGAAACGCCTAGGCCGGTGGTTGCAGCTGAAGAGCCCGTCGAGTTGGTTGCCGCCAAGCCTGAACCTGCTGCGCCTGCCGAGAGGACTCAAGCACCCTCACGCGGGGTACCTGCGGTCGAGGCAGATGCGGGTGTTCCGCAGCCGCCGCCTCCCTCCGCCCCGGCGGAGCCACCCGCTACGGTGGTCCAGGAGGCTTTTGAATCACCTCCGCCGCCTCCTGCGCCCAGTCCCCCGCCCGCTTCCGTGCCGGCTGCCGTCGCCGCTACCGGTCCGGCTTCCACCGAGCAGGAACCCCTGGCTGCTTCTCCGCCTCCCCAGTCGGCCGCAACGGCTGCCGTGAAGACGCCTGCGCCCATTCCGCGCCGCTCCCTGTCCTACGAGGAGCGCCTTGGTCAGAGCGATCTGCCTCCCGGTGTGGTTGTGCGCGGCCGCCAGGTGGGTCAGCAAGCAGCGCAGCTTTCTGAGGAGGACCGCAAGCGGATCGTGGCCGAGCACGCGGCGCGGACAACGGGGCAGCCTCCGCGTCGTCGTGAGCTCGTGCGGTCGGCGATCGGTCCAACGGGGCGCCAACAGCAACGGGGGCGTCCGGGTCGTGCGCGCAAGATGGCCCCCGGCAAGAAGGCTCAAAAGACCGAGATTACGGTACCCAGTGCGGCCAAGCGCGTCATTCGCATCGAGGGTGAAATCGGCCTGCAGGTTCTCGCTCAGCGCATGTCCCTCAAGGCGACGGACGTTCTTGGCCGACTGATGCGGTTGGGCATGACTGGGGTGATGATCAACAGCACCCTCGACTACGACACCGCCAGTATTCTGGCATCGGAATTCGGTTTTGAGGTCGAGAATGTTGCGATCAGTGATGACGACCTGATCAGTGATGCTCGAGGCGAGTTTGTGGATGCCGAGGAGGCGCGGGAAACACGCCCGCCCGTTGTGACCGTGATGGGTCACGTCGATCACGGCAAGACATCGCTGTTGGATAGAATTCGGCGCGCGCGCGTGGCGGCTGGTGAAGCGGGCGGCATTACACAGCACCTAGGTGCCTATCGTGTGGACCACAAGAAAGGCACGGTGGTCTTTCTAGATACCCCGGGTCACGCTGCGTTTACGGCGATGCGGGCGCGCGGCGCGAATGCCACCGACATCGTGATCCTGGTTGTGGCCGCGGATGACGGCGTGATGCCGCAGACCAAGGAAGCGATCCATCACGCGAAGGCGGCCGAGGTGCCAATTGTGGTGGCTGTAAACAAGATCGACAAGGAGGACGCGCGACCAGAGGTTATCATGCGTGATCTCGCGAGCGAGGGCCTTCAGCCTGAGAACTGGGGCGGCAGCACGATGTTCTACAACGTGTCGGCGATTTCCGGACAGGGCATCGACGAACTACTCGATGGCGTCTTGTTGCAGGCAGAGATACTAGAACTGCGCGCGAACCCGGCGATTCCGGCTGAAGGTATCGTGCTGGAGTCCTACCTGGATAAGGGTCGCGGCCCCGTTGCCAACGTGCTCGTACGCAACGGAACGTTGGAGAGCGGTCAGTTGATCGTGACCGGCGACGTATACGGCAAAGTGCGAGCCATGACGGACGATCGCGGCAAGCAGACCAGCAGCGCTCCACCTGCCACACCCGTCGAAGTGCTCGGCCTGTCCGATGTGCCGAGCGCCGGCGAGACCTTCCACGTGGTGACGGATATGAAGGTCGCCCAGCAGCTGGCTGAACGGCGCAAGAAGGCGGCACCCAAGGCGACTGCCCAGCGTGCAACGCTGGAAACGCTGGTCGAGAAGATGAAGGAAGGTGACGTCGCCGAGCTCAAGTTGGTCGTCAAGGCCGACGTCCAGGGGTCCGCGGAGGCGCTGGTCAAGTCGCTGACCGAGCTATCGACCGACAAGGTGCGCGTCAGCGTGATCCATTCCGGTGCGGGTGGCATCACGGAGAGCGACGTGATGCTTGCGTCCGCATCGTCGGCGATCGTGATCGGGTTCCACGTGCGGCCCACCGGGGGCGCGCAAAAGGTGGCCAAGGCCGAGCAGGTCCAGATCAAGACCTACAACATCATCTACGAGGCGCTGGATGAGGTGAAACAGGCGATGGTGGGCCTGCTCAAGCCGACGTACCGCGAGGTCTCCGTCGGTCGCGCCGAGGTGCGGCAGATCTTCAATATCCCGAAAGGTACCATTGCTGGCTGCTTTGTCGCCGACGGCAAGGTTTCGAGATCGTCCAAGGCGCGCGTGCTGCGTGACGAGGTCCGCGTGTGGGAGGGTGCCATCAAATCCTTGCGCCGCGTGAAGGACGATGTTCGTGAAGTTTCCTCCGGACTGGAGTGCGGCGTTGGCCTGGAGAACTTCAACGATATCAAGGAAAACGACATTATCGAGTGCTTCGATATCGAGGAAGTCTCGGCCGTCTTGTAGGTTGGCACGCTAGCCATGGTCGTGGGGGTATTGCGGGTCGTGCTTGCGTTGCCAGGAAACAACTCGCTCAAGGGCAAGCGCAAGGTGGTCCGGAGTGCCCTGGATCGCGTCCGAGCGCGTTTCAATGTCGCTGCGGCCGAGGTGGAGTACCTTGATGACTGGCGACGGGCTTCTCTGGCCTTCGCCGTTGTCTCCAACGACCATTCCCATGCCAACTCGATGCTCGACACCATTGCGGGTTTCGTCAGTACCTCGGTGGATGCGGTCGTGACCGATCGAGCATTGGAGATCATTCCTCTGGGTACGATGGGCGGGTCCGGCGAGGATTGGGGGCAGTCGTGAGCAGCGCCGGTCCGAAGCGATCGGAACGCGTTGCCGTGCGTCTGCGGATGGAACTGATGGAGATGCTCCTGCGAGGAGACATCCGAGATCCGGCGGTTGGAGGTGTGTTTGTCACGTCGGTCGGTTTGAGCGATGACTTGCGCCATGCGCGCGTCTACGTGCGCACATCCTCAGAGTCGGACCCTGCACAGCGCAAAGTGGTCCTGCGGGGCTTGCAGCGGGCAGCCGGCTTCATCCGCCGGGAACTGTCTCCGCGACTGAAGTTGAAGTACCTGCCCGAACTCAGATTCTATTGGGACGAGGGTGTCGACCAGGCGAGTCGCGTAGAGGAGCTACTCTCCGATCTGCGCGCAGCCGGGGAGTTGTCCGAATGACGTGCTACGCGCAAGCTGCGGAATTGATTCGTCGCGGGAAGCGCTTCCTATTGACATGCCATGTTCTGCCCGACCCGGACGCCGTGGGCTCCATGTTGGGTCTTGCCGAGATCCTTCGGGGGATGGGCAAGGACGTGTTCTGCTACAACCGCGATCCCTTGCCGGACTCGGTGGCCTTTCTACCCGGTGCCGACGCCGTCGTAACCACCGTCCCCCATGGGGTCTCGTTCGACGCAACGCTGGTGACAGACACGGCGGCGCGAAATCTGTTGCCGCGCTCCTTTCCGCCGAAATCGGTGACGGGACCGGTGATTATCGTGGACCACCATCTGGCGCACGACGACTACGGCGACCTGATGGTGCGCGACGTTGAAGCCTGCGCGACCGCGATGGTCGTGCTGGAGCTGGCTCGCGAGCTTGGCGTCAATCCGGTGCCCCCGGCAGCGGCTCTACCGCTCTACACCGCAATCGTGGCTGACACGGGAGGTTTTCGCTACCCGGGTACGACTGCGGAGACATTGCGAACGGCCGCGGATTTGATGGACGCTGGGATCGATCCCTGGCAGGTGGCGTCGAACGTGTTCGAGAACTGGCCCATGTCGCGATTGCGCTTGTTGGGCTACGCGATCAACGCGTTGGAGACCGAATATGCGGGTCGTGTGGCAATCCTAAGTGTGCCGCTGGCCATGGTGGAGCGCGCGGGCGCCAGTGAGCGCATGGTCGAGGGCATGGTCGAGTACGGCCGGATGCTTGGTGGGGTCGAAATCTCGATCATGCTGTGGGAGCGCAGACCGCGCTCCGACGAGACCGACTACGGCGAGTTGCTGACACGGCTGAGTTTGCGGAGCTCGGGCGGAGCGCTCGACGTGGCCGCCATTGCGGCCGCGTTGGGGGGTGGAGGCCATCGGACCGCGGCGGGCGCCACCTTGACCTGTGGCCTGCGCGAGGCCCGCGAGCTGGTATTGGCGGAGGCCGGCCGGATGCTGGGGCTCTAGCTGGAACGTGATGTCTCTGGAACGTGGTGTGCGGGATGGCCTGCTGATAGTCGACAAGGCGCCCGGGATGACCTCGCACGACGTGGTGAGTCTGACGCGGCGTGCACTCAGCACCCGATCCGTGGGGCATGCTGGCACGCTCGACCCGATGGCGACGGGCGTGTTGGTCGTCGGGTGTGGGGTCGCCACTAGACTGCTTCGCTTTTTGGCGGCTGACAACAAGCGCTACCTTGGCACGCTGACGTTGGGTGTAGCGACTGACAGCCTCGACGCGCAGGGTGCTGTGGTGGGCGAGGCACCGGTCCCTTGCGGCCTGGATCGCGACCGAGTTCAGCAGCTATCCCGTAGCTTCGTTGGGCGGTTCGAGCAACGGGTGCCGCTCGTCAGTGCGGTCAAACAGGGGGGCGAAGCGCTTTACCGCAAGGCCTGGCGTGGAGAGAAGGTCACGGCGCCGGTGCGGGCCGTGGTTGTGCACGCCCTGGAGGTCGTGCGGGTCGAGGGCTGTCACGTGCAGTTCGATGTGTCCTGTGGCAAGGGGTTTTACGTGCGGTCATTGGCCCGCGATCTTGCAGAAGCGCTCGGTACCGTCGGACACCTGTCTGCCCTTCGGCGCGTGCAGAGTGGCGCGTTCGGTGTGGATGATGCGCTCGCGGTGGAGACGCTGCGCGCCGCGAAGGTGAATGGTCCCGCTCGGCAGCGGGTGATCGAACACATGCTTCCGCTCGCGGAGAGCGTCGCCGGCATGTCGACGGTGCGAGTGGACCCAGGCGGTGCCGACCATCTTCGGCACGGGCGGCCTGCGCCCCTTTGCCATGTGCTCGAGCCTGCTGGTCCCGCGGATCTGCCGCCCGTAGGTGCCGAGCCGCTCGCTGTCTTCGCTGTCGATGGTTCCCTGGTTGCGATCGCAACCAGGGAGTCGGACTGCCTGCGCGTGGTGCGCGGGTTTCCTAGCTAGCCCAGGCACCGGGGCTGGCGCCCCGTCCCATTCAAGCGGGAAACTTA
>JAPPOR010000231.1 GCA_028817905.1 Myxococcales bacterium | reverse complement strand
GGATCCGCCTGCGATCCCTGTCCGCTCTGACGCGCCAGCCACCCGCGAGCGGACCCCACGGCCCCGCGGCTGCGCAGCACCCGGGGCCCGATGGACGGGAGCGCTGTGAAGTCGAAGACCGAGCAAGGCGCCGCGGAGTTGGCGAAATGTCCGCGCTAGCATCGCCCCCATGCTAGCAAGCCGGTTTGTTGCCCGTCGAAATTCGAGCCGGCGGCCGGCTACCGCCCCTTCACAATACGGATATCCGAGCTGCCCGCGGCGGTGTACGCTCGCGCCGGCCTACCGTGATCGAGCGATGCCAACGATTCGCTACCTACCTACAGGGAGAGCCCCATGACCGATCTATTGAGCTATGAGTTGTCTGGCGGCATCGCCACCATTTCGATGAACGATGGCAAGGTGAACTGCCTGTCGCTCGATATGCTGAAGCAGCTGCGAGCGGCTCTTGATCGCGCTGAGGGGGATCAGGCGGTCGTGATCCTTACGGGTCGTCCGGGCGTGTTTTCCGCAGGGTTTGACTTGAAGGTCATCCAGGGGGGCGACCCAGGGCAGATGGTGTCGATGCTTCGCGGTGGTGCCGAGCTCGCGGAGCGCATGCTGAGCTTCCCGTTTCCGGTGGTCGTGGCATCGACGGGCCATGCGCTGGCGATGGGTGCATTCCTCACGTGCAGCGCGGACCTGCGGATCGGCGCGGATGGTGATTTCAAGTATGGCCTGACCGAGGTGGCCATCGGGTTGACGCTTCCGTACTTTGCCGTGGAACTCTGCCGTCACCGCCTGACCAAGCCTCACTTCGATCTGGCTGCCAACACCGCTCAGATCTACGCGCCCGGTGCGGCGCTTCAGGCCGGATTCCTGGACCGTGTCGTTCCGGCCGACGAGCTCTCGAGCGCTGCCCGCGCCGCAGGCGAGGCGATGCTCAAGCTCGACTTCGCCGCCCATCAGGGCACGAAACTTCGCGTTCGTGAGCACCTCCTGAAGGCCTTGCGGACGGCGATCGATTCGGAGCTGGTGCCGCCCGCGTGAAGCGCCCCCGCGGTTGGCCCGCATCCATCGCCAAGGCACGTGATGATCGTGCAAGTGATCGGCTTCGCAGAGCTTTCTTTTCGACTGAAGCGAAAGCTCTGCGGAGTCGAGCAGTTGTGCGAAGGCGCGTGATTTGGTGATGGATGCGGGTTAGCTCTGTGTCGACGAGCGACCTCTCCTGGACTCTCAGAGCGCCGGAGCGGGAGGAGCAGGAGCGGGGGCGGCTGGCTCAGGGACCGGTGGAGGGAACAGCGCTGGCGGGGGCGGTGGGACCGTGGTGAAGGAGATCCTGGATGGCAGTGCGCTGCAGTCGCCGCCGCCCGGTAGGCGCCTGACCGTGAGGGGCACCGCATCGCTGTCGGGGGTGATGGTGACGACGGATCCTGCGAAGATGATGGGGTTGTTCGATGTGAGGATCAGCGCGTCGGCGTTGAAGTCGAGCGTGCCCGACAGGGTATCGTCGTCCATGGCACTCAGGTCCAGGCTCGCGCTCACCGTGATCGTCTCGTAGACCTCGATCTCGATGCCGAGCAGGGTCCGGACCCAGGCCGTGACCGCTGGGTTGCCATCGCCGTCTTCGTCAAAATCCATGCCCGCTTCATCCACCCCGCCGCGGAACGTCAGGCTGGGTAGGGGGACCTCGGACCCCGGCGACAGGCCGCCAAGGTCCACCTCTACCGCTTCGCTGAACGCGGCCACGGCGTCAGGCCGGAACCCGATGGTCGTGATGTTGTTGGGGTCTGCCGGGTCGATCCATTCTGTCTGCAGCTGACAGAAGTCGAACGTGACGTTGTGGTTCGGGGCCGTTCCCGATACTTCGACGCGCATTACGAACCGAATGAGGGCACCGGTCAGCTTGTCCAGGATGGGCAGGGTCTCGGAGCCGGTGGTTTCGACTTCAGTCCACCAGACGCCTGTCGGGTCGGTCTCGCCAGCACTCGACGTGGCTGCAGCGCCTCCGGTCTGTGCAGAGGTCTCGCCGCCGTTCGGTGTCGGCGTATCGCCACCCGTTGGTGAGGTCCTGGTGCCTCCGGTCTGTGCAGAGGTGTCGCCGCCGCTAGGTGTCGGCGGGCCACCCGTCGGTGAGGTCCCGGCGCCACCGCTCTGTGCAGAGGCGTCGCCTCCGTTGGCTGTCGGCCTATCGCCTCCGTTGGGTGCGGTCCTGGCACCGCCTCTCTGCGCAGGCATGGTGTTGCCGGGTGATGCGGACCTACCGGCTGGCGGTGTCGTTCCAGAGGGTTCCGACATGTCGCCGCCCATTCCCGCCGACCCCGCCGGGACATCGTCGGTACCCTTCCGGCACCCGAGTTGACCCGCCATCAGAGTGATGAGCACCAACGCTGCACACCTGGTTTGAACCATCGTAGAGGACCCTTCCTAGCCCGGAACATTCATGATTTCGGTGTCCGCTTGCGCAGGGATACGGCGCACAGGTTTCGACGACCGACGGGCATACTCCGCGTTGCTTCTAG
>JAPPOR010000694.1:10351-13170 GCA_028817905.1 Myxococcales bacterium | reverse complement strand
AGGCCTCGCCTGCGACGACCTCTTGCAGGAAGCGCTCCCCCAGCAGCCAGACGCCCCGTGTCGAGCCGATGCCGTAGGACAGCTCCAGCGTCAGGCCGTTCCATAGCATCACAAAGCATTCGTCTGGGGTAGCGCGGATCAACATCGTACTTCGACTCCAACCATGGGGAGGGATGTGCCCCTCATCGTCAGTCCTGTGATGCATTTCCTGTGCCGGAACTCCCGTAGCCAGTTTCAGTGCATTAATGTGCCTCAGAGCCGGCTCGTTTGCACTACCCGCGTTCATATTTGCATCCACATCATTTCACTTTAGGAATCGAAATAGAGTTTTCTGTAATCTGGCTCGCGACCGACGTAGGCAGATGTGCAGCGAACGTGTCAGCTCGGGCCGACCACCTGACCGAGACGCCAGATCACACGAATGCGGTAGCGCGCACGCGACAGCTTCCCGAAGGGAAGTTTCAGCCTAGCTGAGCTGATCCCAGCCGAGCTCTTCGCGGAGGGTGCGCTTGAGGATCTTGCCGTTGGCATTGCGCGGCAGGGCCGCGTCGCGGAAGGCCACCCGCGCGGGTACCTTGAAATGGGCCAGGCGCTGTCGGGCGTGAGCCTGGAGGGTTTCCATGGTGAGATTCGCTCCGGGCCGACCCTGCACGACGGCTCCGACTTCCTCCCCCAGCACTCGGTGCGCGATGCCGATCACGGCTACATCCAGGACGTCGGGATGGCTGTGCAGCGCCGACTCGACTTCGACGCAGTAGACGTTTTCTCCGCCCCGGATCAACATGTCCTTCTTGCGATCCAGGACATAGATGAAGCCCTCGTCATCGAGCCGGGCAACGTCCCCGGAGTGCAGCCAACCATCACGAAACACTTCGGCGGTGGCTTCGGGCCGCTGCCAATAGCCCCTGATCACGTTTGGACCCCGAATGCATAGCTGCCCCACCGCTCCCACGGGCAGCGTCTGGCCCTGCTCGTCGATGATCTTCACGTCGCAGACGGGCACCGGCGCACCAACGCTGTCCGGTTTTCGCCGGTAGTCCTCGCCGATATTGATCGCCGTCACCGCTGAAGTCTCCGTCAGGCCGTACCCGTTGCTGGGGACGGCGTGGGGGAACGTCTCCTTCAACCTGCGCACCAGTTCGGGAGCGGCCGGGGCGCCTCCGTAGGCGACCACCTTGATGCTGGAGGTGTCGTAGTGCTGCAGGTCGGGTGATTCGAGCAGCTGCCAGACCACGGCTGGCACTCCCCCGATCCCCGTGACGCGCTCCTGGTCGATCAGCCGCAAGGCTTCTGTCGGGTCCCAGCGCCGCATCGTGATGATCTTGCCACCCTGGAAGGTGCCAATCGCAAGCCGCGAGTGGCATCCGGTGACGTGAAAAAAGGGCACGGACACCAGTGTGATGGCCTGCTGGTCTTGCCCCGGCGGCGCCTCGCCTTCCTGCAAAGCCCTGCGCGCCCGAGCGAAAGCCGAGCTCCCCACGTTGGTGCACAGATTGCGGTGCGTTCCCAGGGCGCCCTTGGGCCGGCCTGTGGTCCCAGAGGTATAGAAGATCGTCGCGTCGTCTTCGGGGGCGACCTCAGCCGGCGGTAGCTCCCGTTCTGGGGGCCCTGCGAGCAGTTCGTCGAAGCCGAGGTCGCCAGGGTGGCTCGAAGCAGCGCGCACGGCGACCACCTGCACGCCCAGCGCCGCGCGGTGCGGCAGCAGTCGCTCGATTCGCTCTTCGTCCGCGAACAGCAGGCGCGCCCCAGAATCGGTGAGCCCGTAGGCGAGTTCCTCACCCTGCCACCAGGCATTCAGGGGGACAGCGATCGCGCCCAGGCTCGTGGTTGCCCACAGGCACAGGGCCCATTCGGGGTAGTTGCGCATCGCGATCGCAACCCTGTCTCCCTTCGCGATTCCCAGTTGGGCGCGCATTCGGGCAGCCAGGGTGGCGATCCGAACGAACGCGTCAGCATAGGTCAGTCGATCCGACTCGTATACCAGGTATTCCCGGTCGCCCCAGCGCACCATGGATTCGACCAGCTCACGGGTCGTCTGTGGCACCGTCTGCCAGATGCGCGTCGGGCGTCCCCCAACGGTCGCCTGGCCGATTTCGAATGGCCCGCCGGGGCCCGTCAGAACCCGCGTGGCCTCGGCCATACTCATGCTGCTCAAGGCGGTGATCCTACAGGTCTTCGTCTTCGGAGCCCTCGCTGTCGGGGTCTCCCGGTTCATCGTCATCGGCGGCGCCAGCGGACGGTTCGGCGTCCCCCTCGAGGCTCTCATCTCCGTCGTCCGACCCCTCCTCTTCGTCGTCGCCCTCGAGGCCTTCGAGGTCGCCGAGGTCTACACCGAGGTCCTCGTCGCTGAACTCTCCCGGCTCACCGTCACCACCCGTAAGGGTCAGCTGGGCTTCCAGCTGCTCCTCGTAGGCCTCCTCGACGGGGTCGTAGCGGTGGTGCCCCACGATGCTGCCGATGATTGCGCCGAACACCGCGCCCACCACCAGGCCGCCGACGATGCCCGCATTGCTGTCGATCGCCACATCGCCGGTCTCGGGCGTGGCTGGCGATCCGAGTAGGTCGGGTTCGCTGATCAGGAAGCCCGCACCTGCGCCGGTGGCCGCTCCCGAGGCCGCGCCCAGCAGGGCCCACTGTTGAACGCTCGAATTGACGCAGCCCGAGAGCACCAGTGCGGTGCCCAACACTGCGAATGCTCGCTTGAGTCCCATGGCTTGGGCCCGTCTATCACAGCCGCGCCGGTTTGTAACCGGGGATTGGGGGAGGCCTTCCGCGCGTCCCCAACCGGTGCCCCGCGCCGCTGCCCGTTCTAGCCCGGA
>JAPPOR010000694.1:0-10300 GCA_028817905.1 Myxococcales bacterium | reverse complement strand
GAATGATCCGGGCTAGGGCTGGCTGCTGGGTCGCAGCTCGGCCCACAGTGGCAGGTGGTCCGACAGGTGGGTCCAGGGCTGGCCGGAGAGAATACCCGCGTCCACCACTTCCAGGTGACGGACGTAGATGCGGTCCAGTGGGAACACGGGGCGGCGGGCGTGCCACGTCTTGGGCATGTCTCGACCGCGGGCCGTGAACACACTTTGCAGGTCGAGTTTGTGCACGTGGGCATGCAGCTGCTTGCGCCAATCGTTGAAATCCCCCGCGAGGATCACGGGGTCATGGTGCGCTACGGCGTCATCCAGGATGTGGCCGATGCGTTTGAGTTGGGTCGAGCGCTGGAAGCCGTCGAGCCCCAGATGGACATTGAAGATGTGCAGCGGAAGCCCCGCAAGGGTGGCGCGCACGTACAAAGCGCCGCGGCGCTCCACAGGATTCGTCGAAATGTCGTGGTTTTCGTGATGCGTGACGGGCATGGACGTCAGGGTGGTGTTGCCGTGATCCCCTATGGCCCTGAACTTGTTGGCGCCAAAATAGTGGTCGAAGCCCAGCGCTTCTGCCAGCCCGTTGCTCTGGGGCGGGCCCCCGCGGGAGCAATGGAAGACCTCCTGGCACAGCAGCAGCGTGGGACTCAAGTGCTCGAGTTCCTCGCCGATCCGCGCCATTTCGATCGCGGAGCGCCCGTCCGCTCCCTTTCCCTTGCGGATGTTGTAGCTGACGAGTTTGATCACGTCCAAGCTCGCATCGATTCCCAACCGGGACCTTTCAGTATACCCGACTCGCGCCGCCGTGGGCGCCTCGACCTTCGCCTCGACCCTCCATGACCAACCTGCTCACCATGAGGCGCTTTGGCAATCTTCGCAGCCCACCGGAGCAGCCGCTCATGGTGGCTGGAAATCACGTGGCATTTCTGCACGACGGGGAAGCCTCCCTGCCAGCCATGCTCGCGGCCATCGCGGGGGCTCGCGACGAGGTTCTGCTGGAAATGTACTGGTTTGGTTCGGATGGTACCGGTCGGACCTTCGCGGAGGCGTTGAGCGCCCGTGCGCAGGCCGGGGTCCGGGTGTGTGTCAGCTACGATTCGGTGGGCAGTTGGGACAGCGACCCGGGCATGTTCGCGCGCATGCGTGCCGCCGGTTGTAGGGTCTATGAGTACAACCCGATTCGCCCCTGGCAGCGGCGTTTTCGGCTGGGTCTGCTCAACCAGCGCAACCATCGCAAGCTGCTGGTGGTGGACGGCCAGATCGGGTTCACCGGCGGTATCAACTTCGCCGACGAGTGGGCGCCCTTCAGTGAAGGGGGCGGTGGCTGGCGTGACGATATGGTGCGGGTTGAGGGGCCGGCGGTCTCGGACATGCGGGCGATCGTTTTGGGCGCCTTCGCGGCCGCGGGGCTGGACGCGGGCAGCGAGCGCGGGCTAGAGCCACCTCCTGCCCGGGGCCACTGCCCCGTGCGGGTGCTGGCGAACGACCGCTTCCGCAATCGACGGGCGATCGAAAACGCCTATCTTCGCCAGATCCGGCGCGCGAAGGTCAGCATCCTGCTGGCCAACAGCTACTTCTTGCCTCGCTTCGCGGTTCGTCGCGCCCTGGCCGTCGCCGTCAAGCGGGGTGTTGAAGTGCGGGTCCTGCTGCCAGGTCGTAGTGACGTGCCGGCGGTGGCGTACGCAATGCGACGCCTGTACGCATGGATGTTGGAACGCGGCATCCACGTGCATGAGTGGCCCCACAGCATTCTGCATGCCAAGAGTGCGGTCGTCGACTCGCGCTGGTGCACGGTTGGCACGCACAACCTGGACTACCGCTCGTGGCAGTACAACCTCGAGATCAATGTCGCGGTCGAGGACGCAACGGCGGCGCACGCATTGGAGACCCGTCTGCGCCAAGATTTTGCAGAGTCCCCTGAAGTCAAGCTCTCCCACTGGAACTACCGTCCGCTGGTAGAGCGCCTGCTCGAGTTCTTCTTCTATCGCTTCCGCAAGCTGTTGTGAGGTCAGCGACGCGTCCGGACCCTGTGCAGCCGAATCCCTGCGCGATCCGCTAGCGACCCCGCCGGCCAGCCCTTCGCCTGGCCTGTTCGTGCTTCGGCGCGCGAAGCCGGACGATCACGTCGAGGGGGGCCCGTTCGTTCCAGGTCTCTTCCGCGTTGCCGTCGCGCAAGTCCTCGCCGACCGACCATACCGTCAGCTCTAGCGAGGCGGGGTCGAACCGTTGGCGCAGCGGTCGGCCGGAGAAGGGGTCTACCAGCGAGGGGAGCCGCAGGGCGGCCGGCTCGGGGGGCATCCGGCCACGACGTTCGCGCTCGGCCAATGCTGAAAGCGCCACGGTCAGGGCTCGCAGGAGTGCCTGCCCGCGCATGTCATCCTGTAGCCAGCCGATGCGCTCCGCGCTTGCTGCCGCCACGTCCGGTCGCCCGCTCTGGCTTCGCCAGGTATCCTCCTCGCGCCATCGCTCCAGGGTTTCCGGGTACGCGCTCGGCGACCATGCCCGGAAGCGGTGGGGATCTTCGTAGTAGGCCCAGCTCTTCAGACGCTCCGGGCGAGATTGTAGGGTCCTTAGGATCCCGATGTGATCGGCGTCGCGTCCCAGGCTGGACGCCTTGCGTACCTCCACACCCGCGACCAGGTCGGCCAGTTCCAGTCCGTGGCCGACGGGTGGCGGATGGGTGGCGAGCTCTCGAAACGCCCGTTCGGCCCGTTGCAGACCTCGGGCGGTGGCGCGCCGGGCACACGATCTGACGGCATAGGCCGTAAGCGAAGTAATCCGCATCGATACGCTGCTCGCCTCGAGTGGCGCACCGGGTACTAGGTCCTGGCCGATGCGTGCGACATCGGCGCTGGCCGCGAGGCAGGCGTCGGGTTCTAGCGTCGACGCCCGTGCCAGTAGCAAGAGGGCCGCGTCGAGCGCCTTGGGGTAGGGGGGGACAGGCATGGCGTCGCCCAGCTCGGGGCGCAGGTAGGTCATCGACCAGGTCCGCTGGGGGCTCGCGGCCAGCTCTGCCAGGATTTCGGATTGTTGCTTGAGCGGGGCCACCTGGTGCGGTAGGAGCGGCTGTCCGTAGAACAGCTGTTCGGCGAGGCCCTGTCGGAGCGCGGGGCTGGGCCGCTTCAGGCCCCCCAGTGCGTTGAAGAAGGCCTCGGCAGCGTTTCCCTCGACGGGTTCGCCCCGTAACAGCGGGCGCTCCCACCGCAAACGGCGGAACGCTGCCACGTCTGCGTCCAGACGGGCGACCCGTTGCTGAAAGGAAAGCTCCGATGCGCCGAGCCACCCCAGCCCACCCAGGGTGGCGACGATTACCAGCAGCATTCCCTTGATCGCGATGGCGATGCCTCCGACGTAAACGGGTTTCCGCCCGCGGCGAGCTGACCCTATTTTCTCCCAGCCCGGATCATTCATCAACTCGCGAGCGAATCGCACGGGAAGCGGGGCCACGGGGGTCTCGGCGAGTGACCGAATGCTCACCGTGTTTGCGGCGTGAGGCGAAAGCCCAGTGAAGTCGAAGACCAAGGGAGGCGCCGCGAGTTGGTCAATGATCGGGGCTACCGCACAGGGGCGGTCCACCCGAGTAGTTCACAGCAATCGCTGTGCCCTCCAAAAGGTCGGCAATTGTGGGCGTTGCGATGTCGGGGTAGCACGGTCTGGTTTCCTTGGCGGGAACGGGGTATGGAGCGTATCGCCGTAGATCTTGACCACCAGCCTTAGGAAGGACCCATGAGTACTACACGTGCATATTGCATCACGACCGAAGCGGTGGCCGCCGAAGCCAAACGCACAGGCGGAGACTTCGAGGCCGTCGACGTCTCAAAGATCATCGCTCTCGACGACCTCGAGCTGGGCCCGGTTGGTCCGGGTGACGTCAAGCTGCGCATCCTCGCCGTATCCGGCGAGCACAACATTCAGCACGCCGCCCTGGCCGACACGATCAATATCGCCGATGCGCGTGGTGGCAAGATGTATCCCGGCAACTCCGCCATCGGTGAGGTGATCGAGGTCGGCTCTGATGTGAGCAAACTCACTGTCGGTGACATCGTGGCGACGCACTGCAACGGCGAGCCCGATCGGTATGGCTTCCCGCTCCGCATCTGGGCCTATGACCAGCCGGAATCGATCGGCTGGTATTCCAAGGAAGCTGTGGTGGGCGCTTGGCAGCTGGTCAAGGTTCCGTTGGATTGCGGCCTTTCCCTTTGGGAGATGGCGGCGCTGCCGTTGCGGGCACCGACCGCCTACCACCTTTGGCGGCGCGCACTAGGGATCTATCGGGTCAAGGTGCCGTACGAGCGCCGGGCCGTGCTGAATGTGATGAGTTTCGGGGGCGGTGTTGGCGAGTTGTTCCTGATGCTGGCGAAGTCCGAGGGGCACAATGCCTTCTTTTGCGCCGGCAATGCGGAGCGCCGCGAGTCCCTCGAAAAACTGGGCATCCACGGTATCGACCAGAAGGCGTTCAACCGCTTTCAGAGCCCTCAGGACGTAAAGGCCTTCAACAAGGCGTGCAAGGTGCTGACGGACGGCGAGGGCATGCATCTGGTTTGCGACATGCTGCGTGGCCCGGTCTTCGAGGCTGGCCTTGCGGTGGCTGCCCGCTGCGGCGTCAACGTAAGCGCTGGTTGGCAGCTTGGACAGGAGGTGACCTATAACAGCACCGTCCAGTCCGTGAAGCAGGTGTCCATCGATCACACACACTACGAAACCCCCGAGGGGTGCGAGGCGGCCACCGAGCTCTACGGGCGTGTCTTCAAGCCGACCATCCACCGTGAGGTGTACCGGTTCGAGGACCTCCCCCGGTGTATGCAGGAGACCCACGAGAACACGCAGACGGGCATCCCGATCATCCGCGTTGCGGACGAGATGCCGCCTTCGGTTCAAAAACTGCTCTAGAGCGGGAGGCGTTGGCACCGTGGCCGCTCACAGCGGCCACGGCCTCTTCAGCCTCCGCTCAGGGCCACCGGTGCCCACTCAGGCTCACGCCTCGCGGCACAGAAGAAACCAGGCGTTCATGGGCTTGCCGTGCCGGGCCGCCCGGCCGATCGTCACGTGCTCCGACACGCGTCGCAGGGTGTCCACCATGAAGCCGTACACCAGACGGCTGACACCACGTTCGTTGCGGGTGATCTCCGGCCATCCGGGAGGGGGGATCTCGGGGACCTGCGTGTAGTCGATCAGGACCTCTCCCCGCTCGGAGTCCTCGCGCGCGACGTAGTAGCCGGCACCCGTGAGGGGGGACAGGGATTGGAAGTTGGCGCCGGCCAGGTCGGAGTCGCCATCCCGCTGGCGATAGAACCGCTTCTCAAAGTACTTGAACAGGGGCATCGAGTTCCTGCCAAAGTGACGCACGGGCGAAAGTGCGGGTTGCGCGGCTGGCACGAGGTCGGTCAGTTTGAGCGGCATGAAGCCCTCTGCGAGTCCGAAGAGTGCACGCTGCTGCTGGGGCCCCAGGCTTCGTACCGCTGCGAGGCGCTGGTCGGCGGCCAGATCGTCGAGGAAGGCGCGCACCTGGCCGAGCCCGCTGTTCGTCGAGTCGATCAACTGGGCGAGTTCTCGGCCTTCATGCACGGACATGTTGGTTTCTAGGCGCTTTGTTTGCACTCGAGACCCTGGCGGAATGGTACCACCGAGTGCGTGGCAGCGGGCCAGCCTGCGCTTTCCTACGCTGTTTCCCGATTGCCGCTCGTATTCAGATTCTGACGGCTTTCTTCTGGGGTAGGCAGGGCGTCCCTGCAACCACTCGACACTGCAGCGCTTTCGGCTCGAAAGGTCAGGTTGGCCTTTCCGGTGCGGTCGAAGCCCTAATGAATTCAGCTGCTTATTCGAACATCGCGGCTTCTCGCGATTGATCGGAGCTGTGGGTTTCGCGGGCGGGCGAAATGCTCCAGACTGGGCTCCAGTGTGGGTGGTTTGTGTACTCTGACGCGCCGACTCCAGTTGGGTTCGGAGGGGAGGTGTTCCCGTGATAGCTGGGTCGATGCGTGAGACGGCGCTGCTTTGTGCGCTCGCGACCGGCCTACTGGGGTGCGCGGATGGGGGGGGTTTTGGTGAAGCCAATTACGCGGTGAGGTGTCGGCCCGGAGCCTCCTGCGATTGCCCGGGGCAAGCGACCGGCAGCCTGAGCTGCGCAAGCGGCGGCGCGTACATGACGTGCGTTTGCGAGCCTTCGAGCGGGACCGCAGGTGCGGGCGCTCCGGGGCCTCACGGGCCTGGCGAGGCTGTCTCCGATTCACCTGGGCTGGGAACTGCGCAGGACTCGATGTCCGTCGACCCGCGGGCGATTCGTGATCCCGCCGGGTCTTCCGCACCCGGCCTGGTCATTCCGCCGGCCGACACTATGGCGCTACCTCAGGGCGAACCGATGGGCACGGATGTCGCCCCGGGCGAGGAAGCGATGGAACGCCAAGCGCGGCCAGACGCCGAAGCTGACGAGACCGATTTCCCGGCGGGGTCCCATTGCGCACAAGCGGCCGATTGGGACCCGGAATGGTCACTCTTCGAGCAGCGCGTGCTGGAACTGACGAACGCTCATCGTGCCGCTGGCGCGGTGTGCGGGGTCAGGGAAATGCTGCCGGTCGAGCCCCTGACGATGAACACCTTGTTGCGCTGTTCAGCTCGCCTGCATTCCAGGGACATGGCGGTCACGATGTACTTCAGCCACACGAGCGAGGACGGGCGCGAGTTTGGCGAGCGGATCGCCGCTACGGGCTTCGACGGCGGGGCGATCGGCGAAAACATCGCCTGGGGCCTGACAACGCCCGAGCAGGTCGTGCGAGGTTGGATGGAGAGCTCCGGCCACTGCGAGAACATCATGCGCGAGAACTTCACGGAGATAGGCGTCGGTCTGTACGTCGGTGAGGCCGGAACCCGTCGCATACGGGCCATGTACTGGACCCAGAATTTCGGTGCTCCCCGCCGGGCCCGCCGCAACCGCGCACCTCGATAGAGTGGTGGCACGGCTCGCGCTGCGGCGTCGAAACCCCGCGCGACCCAACGCCGAAGCCGCGGAGGATCCGGGTCAGCCTACGTGGGCGCGGAACGGTCGCGGTTCGTAGCGGTGGTCGGGGAAGATCGCGTACCGATGATCCGCCAGCTCCAGGCCCTTCACGCTACCGCCGCTGCGCCGCCAGTGGAACGGCTCGTGTGAGCGAACGCGGCGGATCTCCACGTCATCCATGTCCCGCAGGGAGCGGAAGCGCTTCGCGTCCCGCAGGCTCCGGAACACGTACTCCTCGTGGACAAGCCCATCCCGCGCGCCACGGTACACGACGAACCCTTCGTAGTACTGCACGGTTGCGCGCCCATCACAAAAGTCGCAGGCGGCCGAGAAGAAGAGCGGTGTCATGGGTCGCCTACACGTAGGACACTGTGGGTTGGTATCGGGGAATCTGGACTGCGGTACTACCATGGCTATTCGCGTATGCACCGCTCCCGCCCGATGTGCAAGTCCACTGGTGCTGAAACGCGCGGCGAGCAGCCACCGCGACCAGGGATGGGTGGAAAGAACAGAGAACCTGAAGGGAAATCCGGGCAGCCCGCATCCATCACCCAGGCGTCTCCCCCTTTCCGCGGAATCCCCCTATCAGCTCGCGGGTGGGTCGCGCCGGGCTTCGGGTTGGCTGGGCGGACGCTTTCCATGCTTCGCCAGCTGCTGGGCCCGCTGCCTGGTCCGAAGGTCGACGTTGCCCAGTTGGCCGCAGGCCGCCATCACGTGCCGACCCTTGGTCACCCGCCGCCGCACGGGCAGACCCTCGTCCCGCAGGAACCCGGTGAAGCGCGTGATCTCATCCTCCCGCGGCGCGCGCGTAATCGGCGCATGGCCCGGGTTGTAGGGGATCAGGTTCAAGAGGACGCGTCCAAGGGGTTCACAGAAGCGTGCGATCTGACGCGCCCGTTCGCGCCCGTCGTTGATCCCGGGAAGCAGGCAATAGTTGACGCCCAGGGCGAAATTCGGCCTTGGGCGGTAGGCCTTCAGTGCAGCCTGTAGTTCCGTGAGATCGTATCGGCGGTTGATGGGCATGAGCTCATCGCGGAGTGCATCTTCGGGTGCGTTCAGGCTCACCGAGAGGTTCAGTCGACGAAAGTTGGCTGCCGACAGTTTGCGAATGCCATCCACGTGGCCGACGGTGCATACCGTGAGCCTTTGCTGCGCGATTGCCAAACCGGCCGAGTCGGTCATCACGCGAAGCGCCTGGATCACGGCCTCGGCGTTGTCGAGCGCTTCTCCCATCCCCATGAACACCACGTTCTTGAAGTCCCAACCGAGCTGATGGCGCGCGACCAACAGCTGCGAGATGATCTGGTCCGCACGCAAGTGGGCCAGCAGTCCCATGCGGCCGGTCTCGCAGAACCCACAGCCCATCTTGCAGCCCACCTGGGTCGATATGCACAAGGTCGTGCGACCGCGCCCCATGGGCAGGAACACGCACTCGGTTTCGAGGCCGCCCGGCCAGCGCAGTACAACCTTGGCGGTGACACCGTGATCGCCTGGCTCCTCCTGCACGGAGCCGACCTCGGGCAAGCTCAGCGCGAAGTGGTTTGCCCAGGCGGTTCGGTTGTGGTGCGTGCCGGGCAGGGCTTCGGGGCGAAAACGTCCCCCCTTCAGCGCGTCCTCGTGCACACGCCTGGCAAATCCGTGGCCGCCTCCTAGGCGTTCGGCCGCAATCGTCTTGAGCTGGTCCCACGTCAGGCCGGCCAGTTCCACCGGGCCGGTCGAGATCGGAAGGCGGTGCACTCGTGGATTCTGGTCCTTTGGCTCTGGCATGCGGTCTTCGTGGTTGTCGGGACGACGGCCCTTCGACCTACGCTTTGAGGGGTGTGGGACAACCGGCTCGTGGGTGCGCGACCCTAGCTCAGATCATTCGCCAACCCCACATCGCCTCTTCTGATCCCCGGGCACACCGTGGTTCGGTCTCTGTCGCGAGTGCGGACAGGGGCTTGGGGGCTCTCGAAAAAGCCCTGTGAAGCCGGAACCCTGGCAGCGGTGACCGCGGCCCGATGATCTGGACCCCGGCGAGCGCCGGCGGCGGCTCAGCGTGCCCCTATTGTCCGGCGGCCCTCTCGCCGATTACATGGACATGCACGCTTCGCCGTTCGATGCCGCCGAGGCGGAACTGGAGGCCGGCGCCGGGACCGAGCTGCTCGTCGTCAGCCGATCCGCTACCCTCCGTCGCAGCTTCGCCGCGGCCGTCGCCAAGCAAGAGGTCCGCTGTCGAGAAGCGCGCGACGGCTTCCACGCCATCGCGATCTTCGCGATCGGGTTTTGCTTGCGCCAGATCGTCTTTCTAGGCGAGCGGGCCATGTCTGACGCGCGCACGGTCCAGAGGCGCCTGGGATCGCTGGGGATTCCAGTTGTGCCCATGGTGGTGATCACGGACCGCGATGCCTCTGATCTGACGACCATTCCAGTTGCATTGATGAGCGAAGCCGCGACGGCGGTTTGTGCGCAGATGCCCGACTTCGAGTGGATGATTCCAGCGCGTGACGACGAGGAATGCGAGCGCCAGCTGGACGCGCGCCGCGAGCTCAACAAGGCCCAGGCCCTGTTGCTGAACGTGGTCAAGCGGGTGGAGAGCGAGGACCTCCCAGGGCCCATGATGCCCCAGTTGCTCTTGAAGCTCCGACAAAAGCTGCGCGATCCCCATCTCTCGCTGGCCGACCTTTCCGATTTCGTCAGGCCCCATCAGGCGCTGTCGGCGCGTGTCATGGCCCTTGCGAACAGTCCGCACTACTGTCGCGCGGTGCCTGCCGCGAGCTTGCGTCAGGCCTTGCCTCGCATCGGCCTGGAGCGGGCAGGAGCGCTGTTGCAGGCGGTCGCCACGCTCGAGTACGAAGTGGGCTCGGATGCCCGCACGCGCGCGCTACTGAGGCGGCTGCTCAAGGAGTCCTATCTGACCGCCATGTTTGCCGAGCACCTTGCAGTCCGCTCTCGCCATCCTCAGGCGGCGGAGGCGTACACGATCGGGCTATTTCACAACATCGGTCCCACCTTCCTTGTCTACACCTACGCGCTTCTCTTCGAGCAAGGCGCCGTCAAGGGCATCGCCCCCAACGCGCTCGACCAGATCGCGCTCGAAAACCGCGGTCAACTCAACGGCCTGCTAGTGCGTGAACTCGACCTTCCCGACTGTCTGGGCACCCTGGACAGCGCTACGATCGGTCCCAGCAAGAGTCTCGAGCGCCTGGTGATCCAGGCCGGATGGATGGCCGAGCGCGCCCTGGACTCCAACATGGACCCATTCGAACTCGACGTCGATGCCCGCATGCTTGGGCTCGATGAACCCATGATCGACGAAACCAATCGCGCCCTGCTGGACAT
>JAPPOR010000921.1 GCA_028817905.1 Myxococcales bacterium | reverse complement strand
AGTAGTATTCGCGGGCGTGGCGGGCGGTGGCGCGGCCGCCACGCGTGTATAGATGACCTTTGCGACCACGGAACCAGGGAGGCCGAGATGCGGGTGGGTGTACCCAGGGAGCTCAAGGACGACGAGAATCGCGTGGCCATCACACCGGCCGGTGTGACCGCGCTGGCCGCCCAGGGACACGAAGTGCTGGTGGAAGCGGGTGCCGGGCTGGGGAGCAACCTGTCGGACGAGGCCTTTGCGAAAGCCGGGGCGCGCGTAGTCCCCGAGCTGGCCGAGGTCTGGAACGCCGACATGGTGCTCAAGGTCAAGGAGCCCTTGCCACAGGAGTATCCGCTCCTGCGACGGGACCAGGTGCTGTTCACCTACCTGCACCTGGCCGCCAGTCGCGAGCTCACGGAAAAGCTACTGGAGCGCGGTGTGATCGCGCTCGCCTACGAAACGGTGGAACTCGAAGACGGTACCCTTCCCTTGCTCCTGCCAATGAGCGAAGTGGCCGGCTGCCTGGCAGTGCAAGCTGGGCAGCGCTCGCTCGAGAAACATTGTGGCGGCAAGGGCATTCTCATGCCGGGGGTCTCGGGGGTACGCCGTGGTCGGGTCACGATCCTCGGCGCCGGCATCGCGGGCCAAAACGCCTGCCGCGTCGCGACGGGCCTGGGGGCGGAGGTAACCATCCTGGACATCGATCCACAGCGCCTGGCCTACGTCCGTGATGTCGCCCAGGGTCATGTCACGACCCTGATGAGCAACCGGGCAAACGTGGAGGAGTCCGCGCGACGAGCCGACCTTGTGATCGGCGCAGTCCTGATCGCGGGTGCCAAGGCGCCAAGCCTGGTCACCCGGGAAATGCTTCGGCAAATGGAACCCGGCTCGGCGATCGTCGACATCGCCGTCGACCAGGGGGGTTGCGTGGAGACCACACGCCCGACGACCCACCACGATCCGCGCTACGTGGAGGAATCCGTGGTCCACTACGCGGTTGCCAACATGCCCGGCGCGGTGCCCCAGACCTCCACCTACGCCCTAACCAACGCAACCTTGACCTACGCGCTGCAGATCGCGGAACAGGGCGTTGTGCAGGCCGCCCGCCACAATCCCGCGCTGGCGCGGGGCATCAACTGCTACCAGGGCGCACTCACCTACAAGGCGGTAGCTGAGGCGTTCGACCTGCCTCACACCACACTGCGAATCTAGCGACCTTGAGTCAGCGTTTCGTAGGCGTTTGCGTCAGGTTCGATCGCGTTGCCTCCAATAGATGCAGATGCGTCTGGACAAGGTCGCTAGCGGGGATGGGCTGCAAACGACCGCGGGTTCCGGAGGCGCTGGGTCACATGCTCGTGTACATATGAGTCAAATTTGACGAGCCGGCCATTGTCGGTTGGCGTTGTATCAAGGATTCTATATCGCAGAACGCCGAAGCGCGCTTTGCCTGTAACATGTAAGGGTGAAGAGCGTACGGGCGGTCCCACGGGGGAGAAAACCATGAAGATCACGAGCGCATCGATGGGCATCGAATCGACAAGCTTGCTGCGGCACGCGCTTCTGGCCGCAATCCTCGCCACAATCCTCGCCACAATCCTCGCCACGGGATGCGATCGCGGCCCTGCCGGCGACGACAAGGCGACTGCGGCGACCCAAGCTTCAACCCAAGCTTCAACCCAGGCGGCAACACGAGACGAGGCATCGGCCCACGACGGGCGGTCCACGGACAACGCTCACCCCCCAAAGCAAGCGGCCGAGGGGCGGCCCTCCATGCCCAAGAGGATCGCCTACCGCAACCCAGATGCCTCTGCGGTGGGAACCCTGCCGGAAGGGGTGGGGCTGCCCCCGGGCACGCCGATGCCGGATGTGGCGGTCGCGGGCACCGACGGGCAGCCCGTGCGCCTGAAAGAACTCGCCAGCGGCCAGTCCCTGATGGTCGTCTTCTATCGGGGCGGCTGGTGTCCCTACTGCAACTTCCAGATTCACGACCTGACCGAGGCCGCTGCCGAGTTCAAGAAGCGGGGCGTCACCCCCGTCGCCATCAGTGTCGACCGGGCAGAGGAAGCCAAGAAGACTCGCGCAACCTACGACATCCCGTTTCCAGTGCTCTCGGATCCCAAACTGACCGCCCACCACGCCTTCAAGGTCGCGTTCAAGGTCGACGACCCCATGGTGGAGAAACTGAAAGCCTACGACATCGACATCGAGGCGGCCTCGGGCGAGGAGCATCACATGCTGGCCGTCCCATCCATTTTCGTCGTGGACCGCCAGGGCACAATCCGCTGGGCGCACGCCGAAGCGGACTACAAGCTCCGGCCCTCCACCGAGCAACTCCTCGCCGCGATCGACAAAGCGCTCTAGCCCGGATTATTCATGAACGCTGCATCGCCTCGCTTGTTCTTCGACTTCACACGGCTTTCGCCGCCCTAGCCAATACGGAGAGTATTCCCGTCGGTCGCCGAAAAGCCGTGTGAAGCCGAATCCCTGCGCGATCCGACGCAGCGTTCATGAATAATCCGGGCTAGC
>JAPPOR010000293.1 GCA_028817905.1 Myxococcales bacterium | reverse complement strand
GGGGATCTTTCCGCCGAAGTCGGAGCCGCACGGTCCCGAGCGGGTGCGTGCATTGGTGACCTATCATGACTCCCGAGGCCTCGCACAGGCGCTCGACCCCGCAGTGCTTTCGTCTCAGGTGTTGTTGCGCTCAGCGCTTATCCGCGTCCGGACGGCCGCGCGCCAATGTTTCCCGCTCGCGCTCCTGGGTCAGTCCCTCGCTGGAGGACAACTTGCTGTCACGGTGTGGCTCTCGGGCTCGCGCGATCGACTCGCTATGGGCTGTTTCAGGCGCAGCTTCGCTGAGCGGGTGGGAGCTGCCGGGCCGACCCTCGGCGAGGGTACTGCGTGCATGGGCAGGGTGATGGTCGACGTCTGGTACGTTGGGGGGCGGCCGCGGTTCCAGCAGGGTGGCAAGCTCGGATGACAGGCGGCTTGCAAGCCAGATGCGCGCATCGCCGCTGAGCGTTTCCGCGAGGGCCCGGCACACTGCCTGGGTGTGTTCGAGCGCGAGCCCCGACGGGGCGTCCTCCCGATCGGCAACGCGTGCGTACAATGCATCAAGTGTATCGGCGACCAGGGGAGCCCGGGAGAGGGTGGCTGGATCGAGGTCCCAGCCAACATGCCCGGCGAAGGTCCGACGCTGATCCTGCGGCAACTGTTCGGCGAGCACAGCTAGCACTGCCCCAGCGACGCGTGTCACCTCGGCCTCGACCGGGGTCCCCGTGAGGACCTTGACGCGGCTGAGGAAATGCGCTGGCTTGCTCGGGTCGGTCATGGGTCTGGGTTTCTAGGCGACGCCCGCCGCGAAGGCGCGCAGCACGTCGACATAGGAGACAATGCCCTTGAGGCGATCCTCTGCATCGATGACCGGTACGGCACCGATGTGCTCAGTGAGAAAGATATTGACTAGGTCTGCCAACGGGGTCTCCAGCGTGGCCGTGCGAGCCCCTTCGGTCATGGCGTGGGAGACGCTGAGGGCACCGAGTCGGCGAGACGCAACCTCCGTATTGGCGGTGGCCACATTGATCGACTCTCCTATCTGACTGCGCAGGTCACGATCCGACAACATGCCCACGACGCGCTGCTCGGCGTCCACGACGCACAGATGCCGGATTCCCTTTCCCGCCATTTTGGCGGCGGCTTCCACGAGTGGCTCATCCGAAGTGACGGCCACCGGGCTGGGCGTCATGACGTCGCGTGCGCATAGGCCAGGATCGTCCTTGGTGGTGGTGCTAGGCCCTGGAAGCTCATACTGAGCCGCATTGGCCAGCAGATCGGTGCGGGTGAGAATTCCGACTAGCTCGCCGCCATCGACCACTGGGAGACAACCGAGGTTGCGGGTCGACATGTCGGCGGCTGCGTCCGCCACCTCGGCGTTCGGGTGGATGTGCTGCACCGGTGCCACCATGATCGCCTCGACCGGAGTGTCCAGTGGCATGTCTGCGCTGGCGCGCGCCCGCAGGAGGTCCCGCTCCGTGAGGATTCCTACCAGCCGTCCACCTTTCATCACTGGTAGGTGTCGGATCTCGCGCCACAGCATCAATTGCATGGCCAAGCCAACCTGCTCGCTCGCGTCGACAGACGTTACCCGTCGCTGCATAAGGTCTCGGACCAACATAGCGTTTGCCTCCAAGCCCAACATAGGCCCCCGCCGCTGCGTAGCAAGCCGAAGACCAGGCTAGCGACCTTGTCCAGACGCACCCAATCAAGGCAACGTCACCAAACTTGACGCAAAGGTCCACGAAACGCTGACTCAAGGTCGCTAAGAGGTGCAGCCCTTCTTTTCCTTGCGAATCTTCTTGATGAGCGCCCGTGCCCGCTTGGCGAGGTCGGGTTTTGGCTTGCGCTTCAGGAGCGCCTGCAGGGCAGCCCTGGCGTCGGTGCATGCGTGAAGTCGGTGAAACGCATCGCCCATGCCATATAGCGCGACGTTCACGGCGCCGCTCTTGGCGTAGTTGGAGATCACCTTGCGGTACTCACCAAGCGCGGTGGCTGGCTTGCCTTCTTGCAGATAACTGGCCGCAATCCAGTACTGCGCATTACCCGCCTGCTGGTCACTGCGGTAGCGATCGACGAATGCCTTGAACAGGGCCCGGGACCCCGCATAGTCCTTGGTAAGGAATAGCTGGTAGGCCTTGTCGAAGTGGGCTTTCTTGTCGGCAGGAATCTCACTCGCTGGCGGGGGTACGATACCGCCGCTGCCGCCGCTGAGACGCTGTTCAATGGCCGCGCGCTTCTCCGCTTCCTCGCGTGCGAAGGTCTCGAACTCGTGCCGCAACTCGGCCAGCGCGCCTTCGAGCGACGCGATCTTTGAGCTCATGCTGTCGACCTGGGCCACCAGCTCCGCGCTATCGCGATGCAGGACGCGCGTGGCCTTTTCCAGGACGGTTTCCAGCTCCGCGACCTTGTCGTCCAGCTGGGCGTGATTGATCCGGCTCTGCTCCTCGAGCTGCTCGATGCGCACGTCCCGCGCCCGGGCTTCCTCCTGCATGCGCTCACCCTCTCCGCTGGAGACCCAGCAGCCGCAGAGGGTTGTGCCGAGGACTGCAACCGCGATTGCTGTCCGCGGGATTGGCATTCGCTCAGCGTTCCTTAATGTCAACGCGACGGTCGCGGCTCCAGCCACTCTCGTCCTGGCCCGTGGCCATCTCTTCGCCCATTGAGGAGTAGGTGACATTGGCGTCTACGCCCAGGGACTTCAGATACTTCATGGCCGATTGGGCGCGGCGGTCACCCAGTGCCATGTTGTACTCCTCGGTACCGCGCGGGTCGGTCATTCCGGTCAGATGCACGCTGCCGATGCTCCGCTCGCGAATGCAGTCTGCGTTAACCTGGAGGTCCGAACGCGAACCACCCTCCAGATCGCTGGAGTCGTAGGCGAAGTACACGGACTTGAGGGAACACGGCCCGGCGGCCACCGGGGGAGGGGGCGGTGGAGGCGTGGTCTGGGTCTGGGCCGCGACACAGCGATTGTTTTCGCAGGTCTCGCCGGCCGCGCAATCATTGGCGCTCTCGCAGTAGCCCGCGATGGCCTCGCACGCCCCACCCATGCACGTCTGACCCGCAGCACAGTCCTCGTCCGACCGGCACTGTTGGCACATCTTGTTGATGCAGAACTCCCCGGCGTGGCAGTCCTCGTCGGTGTCGCAGTTCGGGTATTCCGGGCTCCCGCAGCTGGCGCCGACGATGGTGAAGAGGATCCATCCGAGGGCGCTGAGGAGCCCCATCGAGTCACGGCTGCTAATGCGTTCGCTCACCACGTTGTTCCTCCTGGCCCATTCCACCGGGGGCACGTCACCGGCCCCTGGCTAGCCCAAGTTGTTCCAGGTTGTCAACGCGCATCCCCCTGCGTAGAGTCCAAAATACTCATGTTCTGCAGGGTGTTGTCGGCGTCGGGGCGCGGCCAGGAGGGCCTCCAACCGAGTTTCGGGCGCACCCCGGGGCGATCGTCTTCGGGGTGGTGAGGGTTGTTCTGAAGCGGCTATCTCAAAGAATTTCGAGGCTCCGCCCATCCGGAACAGGCGCGGTATTCGAGGCGGTCGCCGATCTCAGGCGCAAGGGCGAGGCGGTCTTGTCCCTATCTGTGGGCGAGCCTGACTACGCCCCACCGCCCCATGTGCTCGCCGCTACGGTCCGCGGTTTGTCCGAGTCCGCGATCGGGTACACCCAGGTTGGGGGCCTCCACACCCTTCGCGAGGCGATCTGTGCCGACTCCGCCCGGCGTCGGACGGTGGTTCACTCACCCGACCAGGTGGTGGTGAGCGCAGGCGCGAAACATGCCCTCTACAACCTCTCCCAGGTTCTGCTCGATCCGGGCGATCGCGTCGTTATCCCTGCCCCATCTTGGGGCACGTACACGGAGCAGGTCCGCCTCGCCGGCGCCACGCCCGTCCGGCTCGATACCAGCCCAGTGGGAGGATATTTCCCTACACCTGCCATGCTCGCCCAAGCGCTGTCTGGGCCGGAACCCGTAAAGGCTGTCGTGCTGTGCGTGCCCTCCAATCCCACCGGCGCCGTGGTCGACCGTGCGACCTGGTGTGAGTTCGCGGATGTCTTACGTGGGGCACCAGACGTGGTTGTGATCGTTGACGAGATCTACGCGCAGCTCACCTATGACGGTTTCGTTCAAGCCTCTCTCCTGACAGTTGCGCCCGATTTGCAGGATCGCGTGGTCATCGTGGATGGGGTGAGCAAGACCTACGCGATGACCGGTTTTCGCATCGGCTGGGTCCTCGCGCCGACCGATGTAGCGCGCTCGGCCACGGCCCTGCAGGGACAGGTGACCACCAATGTTTCCACGCTCTCACAGTGGGCTGCACAGGCTGCGCTGACCGGGGATCAGAGCTACGTGGCGGAGGTGCGCCGGGTCCTTCAGACCAAGCGGGATCTCCTATGTGACGGCTTGCAGGGGGTGCCAGGCCTCTCGCTATCGTTGCGGCCCCGTGCCGCCTTTTACGCGTGGGTGGACGTACGGGGCTGGCTCGGTGCACGGCACGCGGGGGGCGTGCTGGACGACGATGTGGCGGTCGCCCATTTCCTGCTGGATGCCGTGCGGTTGTCTGTGGTTCCCGGTTCGGCCTTCGATGCACCCGGTCATATACGTCTTTCTTTCGCGACCGCAGAAGGCGACATTGTTGAGGGAATAGCACGCCTGAAGCAGGCCGCCGTTCGCCTATCTGGCCTATCCGCGACTGATCACGGACCGGGCTAGTAGGCACGCGCCCAGGGCCATCACCAGCAATTGGACAGGGGAGCGTGGTGTGTATCCCCCCGCCAGCAGCAACAGCGTACCCACGGCCACCTGACGCTGAGCGGGATCGCTGGACAGCAGCGCCCCGAGGGCCGCCGACGCGCCCAGGGAAAGCGGTGCGGCGTACAGCACCGGCGATGCATCTAGCAGCAGTCGCAGCCGCTGCGCGTGGTAGACGATCAGGCTAAAGTCCTTGCCCAACGTGCGTGATGCGAGGACGAAGGCGGCACACAGCACGCCGAAGATCAAGAAGGTGACGAAGCTCGGGATCCATTCCCGATGCCTGCGTGCGCTCCGCAATACGTAGCCGGCCGCGCTCACAAGGGTGAGCAAATACCCGACTTCACCGACGCCCCGCATCCACTTGGCCCCCGTTCCCAGCCCTAGATGCTCCTTGGCGAGCAGTTCGAGCACGTGACCCATCAGCCCAAAAAGACCGGTAGCGGCGGCGGCCAACACCACTGCGTAGGCAACTCCCGAGCGGCAGAACGGGAGCGCGCCCATCACGACCAGTACGCTCAATACGTGCGCCGCACCCAGCCCATAGAGTACGATCTCACGCGTCGTCGTGGATCGGTCGAAGACCGTCGCCCACATGGTCATAGTCGTCAGCAAGAGCGTGAAGCTTCCGATCAATGTCCGCCGTCCCGGGCGCACGTAGGCGCTGGGTCGCACGAAGGCGTGCACGCCCAGGATCAACGCCGGGATGCCTGCGACCGCCGCCAGATTGGCCCCGAACTCGCCCCAGTTTGCGACGCGTAGCAGCTGCTCGTGGTCGGCACTGCGGCTCACCATGGGCAGCGCGATCTTCTGGATGACCAGTGCAGCCCATGCGCCCATCGCCGCCAACAGGGACAGGGGAGGAGCGTCGGCGAACACCCCCCCTCGGCTTTCAAGGGCCCCTCCCGACCGGTGGCCGCGAGCTCCACTGGGTTGGTCCCCATTTGGGCGCGCCGCGCCTTCTTCCGTCACGCTAACGCTTTCCTGACCTTGCGCGCCGTCAGGCATATCGGGGCTCGCCTTGCATCTTGCAAAACAAGCTTCGGCTCCCGCAAGCCCGGGGTCAAGGTTTGCCGGTGGTTACGCCAGCTTGCTTTCAACTAGCTTGACGACGGAGTTCAGGTCCACGATGTTCTGGAGCTCCTCCTCCGGCACCTTGATCCGGTAAGCGCGCTCGACTTCGGCGATGATCTCTATCGCCATCATCGAGTCGACGCCCATGTCCTTGAAGGGCTCGTCGTCCGCGACCTCGTCGATCTCGGCCACCTCGACAACGATCGCTCTCAAGTTCTCTCGCAAATCTTCTGACATTGTTGGCCCGTGTGTGCGTCCAGTGCCGTTCAGGCCGGGGTGAGCTTTGTCTCGACCAACTCGAGAAGTTGGCGCACCGTCTGGATGCCGACCAATTGGTCGTCTGGTACGCGGACGTCAAGGTCACGCTCCAGCGTGCCGATGACCTCCAGAAGCTCCAGCGAGTCGATCCCGAGATCGGCGATCACCCCATCTTCCCCTACCGAGCTGAGATCTTTTTCGGCGATCTCGCTGGCGGTCGAGCGAAATATCTCAAGCAACTTGGCTCGAGTCATGACAATAGCCTCTCCGTGGTACAGTTGGGTGCTTATACGCGTTATCAGGTGCGGCGTCCACGTCCCGGACGGGCTTCGGCCGATCGGTCAGATCCCCGTCCTACTCGCCGTGTTCTTCGAGTTGTCCATCTTCGAATAGCTCGCGGGTGCGGCGTCTCTGGACTTTGCCACTCGAGGTTTTGGGTAGGCTGCCTAGCCGCACAACGGCCACGTGGGCCACTTTGAGAGAGTGCCTTTCGGCCACTCGCGTCGCCACAGACTTCCGCAATTCCGGGGCATCTTTTGAATTCCCCTCGGCTGCGATCACGAGTTGCTCTTCGCCGTCTATCAGGCTGCTGAAGGCGACCACATTGTCGCGCCGCACGCCCGGCACTTCAGCCACCGACCACTCGATGTCCTGAGGGTGAAGATTGGCGCCGCGGATGATGATGAGGTCCTTCTGACGACCGCAGATGTACAACTGACCATCGGCTACGTAGCCGAGATCCCCCGTGCACAACGTTCCGTCGCGGAATGCGGCTTCGGTCGCTTCGGGGTTGTTGAAGTACCCCGGCGTCACGCCCGGCCCCCGAACGACGACTTCACCGACTTGACGTTCTCCGCACGCCCGACCCTGGCCGTCCACGATTGACAGGGAAGTACTGGGGAAGGGAGACCCGCAGCTCACCAGTTCCACGGTGCCGTCGGCGTCTGGGCCTGCCGGGGTCGCCCGACGCCTGCGTAGTTGCGAGGCGTCGACCCGGTCGGTCTGGAAGCCGCCGCCGTGTTTCGTGAACGTAATCGCCAGGGTCGCTTCAGCCATGCCGTAGCAGGGCAACAAGGCCCCCGGGTCGAAGCCTGCGGGCCGGAACCGGTCCGCGAATGCCCGCATCACGTCGGGGTTGATCGGTTCCGCCCCGCAGCCAGCGATTCTGACGCAACTCAGGTCGAGCCCCGCGAGGTCACGGTCGCGCGCGCGCTTGGTCGCCAGGGCGTAGCCAAAGTTGGGCGCGAAGGTGATCGTGGCGCGCTTTTCTGAGATGAGCTCCAGCCACATGCCCGGGCGACGCGCGAACGCTTCGGTCGGCACGAAGTAGGTTGGGATGTCACAGACCAGCGTTCCGAGCATGAAGCCGATCAGGCCCATGTCATGGTAAAGCGGCAGCCACGAGAGGCCCACGTCTTCTGGGCGCCGATCGAGCCCGTGGGGGCCAAGAAAGTCGCGCGCGTTCTGGACCAGGTTCCGGTGGGTGACCACTACCCCCTTGGGCATTGACGTGCTGCCGGACGTAAACTGGAGGAAGCAAGGGTCGTCGGGGGCGATCTCCGGGGGCTCGAACGTTGGTGCCTCACCTTCCAGAAAGCGCTCCAGCACCAGGACCTTCTCCGGACCGTCGGGGGCGGCGGTTACTGGCTCCAGCACCGCAAGCGTGGCCTCCATGGTCAGCAGGGCGCGCGCACCTGCGGCCCGAGCGATGTGGCCGACCGTGTCCACGTAGGCGTTTCGTGCCTTGAAACTGGCGCGCGGGTAAATGGGGACAGGGACGAATCCGCCGATCACCGCGCCCAGGAAGGAAAGCACGAACTCGGCTGGATCAGCCACGACCAACGCCACGCGGTCGCCGGGGTTGAGGCCCGCGTTTGCATATCGTGCCGCGCGCTGCCTAGCCTCGCGCTCCACCGCTTCAAAGCAATAGTACCGCTCGCTTCCATCGACGCCGCGGAAGGTATACCCGCGCGCCTCGCCGCGTGGTAGCGCGGCCAGCGCCTCCACGATCGTCGTGGCATGTTCGAGGCCCATGACCGCGCGGTTTTAGGAGGGGGGCGATTCGTCTGTCAACCCGCTCGGACGTTCCATGAGATACCGGCCGGCCGGCCAAAATCCGTGCGCTTTCAATGAGTTGCGGCAACTCGGGGAGTCGGTATAGCTTGCGCAGATTATGACGCGCGTATTCGTTACTGGCTTGGGCGTGGTGAGCTCGCTGGGTTTTGGTCGCGATCAGTTTTGGCGCTCCATCACCGAGGGGGCCACCGGGTTTAGTCCGATCGAGGGCTTCGACTCGACGGACCTCGGGCGCGAGGTGGCCGGCGAGGTCAAAGGCTTTGTCGCGCGCGATTTTCTGACCGCAGCAGAGGCCCGGCGGATGGGCCGGTGTTCCGCCTATTCGCTTGCCGCGGCGCGCATGGCGGTCACCGATGCTGGCCTCACCGATCAGCACCTGGCAGGGGAGCGCACATCGGTGATCATGGGGACGACGATGGGCGAGGCTGACGTGATTGCCGAGCTTGAGGATGCGTGGATACACCGGGGTCCGGACGCGATCGATGCCCAGAAGATTCCGCGCTATGGAACGACCTTGCTTCCGATCCACTTGGCGCGCGCGTTCGGGGCGCGCGGGATGGCGCAGACCCTTCCGGCGGCCTGTGCTGCCGGCAACTACTCCGTCGCCCATGCCAGCGACTTGATTCGGTCGGGTCGCGCGGACGTCGTGATCACCGGAGCCAGCGAGCTGCTGCAGCGGATCCAGTTCGCTGGCTTCGTGAGACTTGGCGCGGTGGCACCCGATCGATGCCAGCCTTTTGACAAGAATCGCAAGGGCCTGATCGTTGGCGAAGGCGCAGGCGTACTGGTCTTGGAGTCCGAGGCCCATGCCGTGCGGCGCCACGCCACCCCCCTGGCGGAGGTGGGCGGCTACGGCATCGCGTGCGACGCACATCACATCACGCGCCCCCATCCTGACGGCGAGGGCAGCTATCTGGCCATGATGGACGCGATATCGCGGACGGGTGTGACCCCCGCGGACATCGACTTCGTCAACGCCCACGGAACCGGCACCCATCACAACGACCGGGTTGAGTCCCAAGTCATGCACAAGGTGTTCGGTGATCGATCCATTCCGATCAGCAGCATGAAGAGTATGCTCGGCCACTGTATGGGAGCCGCCAGCGCGTTGGAGGCGGTGGCGTGCGTGATGACGGTTCAGACAGGGGTCTATCCACCCACCGTCAGCTACGAGACACCTGACCCCGAATGCGACGTAAACCTCGTGGCCAACCAGGCGGGCCGCGGGCCCGCAGAGGTGGTTCTCAACAACTCGCTTGCTTTTGGAGGCTACGATGCAGTTGTGGCCTTCGCGCGACCCGGTCGCGTGCCGGCGCAGGCGCCGGCCGTGCAATAACCTGCTGAAGCTGTTGTCGTGAAACCCTACGCGATCACAGGGCTCGGCCTCGTCAGTCCAATCGGCGTCGGCTACGACGCATTTCGCAGGGCGCTTGGCAAGTCGCCCGCCGCCGCCGAGGTCTTCCGTGGCCAGCCGACGGTGCTTTCCCAGGAGCGAATACCGGATGCCGTTGCTGCCGAGGTGTGGGGTTTCGATGCGCGCGAGTATCTGGGCAAGAAGGGCCTGCGGAACTTCGACCGCCTCACCAAGTTCCTGATTGTCTCGGCCAAGCAGGCGCTGCTGGACGCTGGGCTCAAACGGGACGGGGCGCACCTGGTGCCCCCGGAGCGTCTCGGCCTGTGTTCCGCGACGGCCTATGGGTCCCTCGACGTGATCAGCGAGATGGCCAAGGTGGCCGCGCTGGAGGACCCGCGCTTCATGAATCCGGGCAAGTTCCCGAATACGGTGATCAACTCGGCAGCCGGATACGTGAGTATCTGGGAGGATCTGCGCGCGCCCAACGTTACCGTGGTCGACGGCAACTGTGGTTCGCTGGATGCGGTCCTGACGGCGGAGACGCATCTGATGAACGACCGGGCGGACGCGTTTCTGATCGGAGGCGGCGAAGCCCTGTCAGAGCCCCTATACCTGGCGTTCCGCAAACTATCTCTCCTCTCGGAAGGCGGGCGGTGCTTTCGTCCTGGGCACCCGGAAAGCGAGGGTACGAGGCTGGGCGAAGGAGCTGCCTATTTTGCGCTCGAGGCCGCCCCGTTCGCGCGCACGCGGGGGGCCAGCGTACGTGCGGAAGTCGTCGGCTATGGGAACGTAGTGGAGCCGCCCGAGTCTGAGGCCGTCCTGGTGCACGGCTCGTCCCGCGCGGTCTCGCGCGCGCTTCAGATGGCCCTGTCCGATGCCTCCTTGGCCCCCGAGCAGATCGATTTGGTCGTCAGCTCCGCCGCCGGCGTGGGCACCTTCGATGCACCGGAGCTGTCTGGGATCCAGGCTGCCGTCGGCGACGTGCCGGTGGCGGCACCCAAAGCCTACTTCGGGGAAACACTCGGTGCCGGCGGCGCCCTGGCCATGGCAGCTGGGCTCGCCTGGCTCGAGGGCGCCCCGGTGCACGTCCAGATCGCCGGACGTTCCCTGGGTCCCCTCAAGCACGTGCTGGTGCTTGCGCTCGGCTACTATGGCAACGCCTCAGCAGTGGTTATGCGCGCCGCGAACTAGCTAGGCGCGCGATATCTGGACCGGGATCCCGTTGAGTGTTGCGTTGCCCGACAGGGGGTCGAGCCGCGTGCTAGGGGTCAGGCTATTGCTGTTGACGCCGGGTCGCTCGGCCGCGACCGACAGCCGGCTCCCCGGAGCGTTGTGCCCCCATCCGTGGGGCAGGCTCACCACACCCCGCATGATGAGGTCGGTGAGCTGGACGGTGACTGTGACGCTTCCGGTGGCATTCGCTACCCGCACCTCGTGCCCAGCTTCGATGCCCAGCTCACTGGCGTCCTCGGGGTGCATTTGCAGGAAGCATCGTTCGGGGCCCTTCACCAGGGGACGGAGGTTGTGCATCCAAGAGTTGTTCGAACGCAGGTCGCGGCGTCCTACCAGCAGCAACCCGGCCCCCTGAGGTCCGCTGAGCCTCTGCCCAAGGCGGGCGAGATCTTCCACGATCGGTTGAGGGGCAAGCTCGACATGACCGCTTCGGGTCTCCAACAGATCGGGAAGTCGCGGCATCAGCGGTCCCAGGTCAATGCCTTCCGGCGTGTCCCGGAGTTGCTCGAAGGTCAGGCCGCCGGGGCGGCTTCCGAAGCCGTCACCGTAGGCGCCGCCTCGGACCAGGATCTCGACCAGTCGATCTACTGGACGCTCCGCTACCAGCGACGCGCTGAGCTCCTCGATCGGCCGCCCTGCGAGCGCCGCGTTTTGCCGCTGGCAGCGCGCGAGCGCACCGTTGACCAGCGCGTGATGCACGACTGTCGGGTCGGTGCTGGCGGGTTGGCCCCTTGCGATCAAGGTGAGGCGCGCGAGAATGTCCGCTTCGCTCGGCCCCGCCTGCCTGAATACCGGCGCCGACCACTTGGCCACGTTCCGAACAGAAAGGCCATAGAGGGCGAGGTCGTAGTGGCTTCGTTCCAGTGGGGAAGGTGGCGGCAGGATCACGTGGGCGAAGCGAGTGGTTTCGTTGAGATAGGGATCCACACTTATCATGCAACAAAGTGTGCGAAGACCGCGGGCCAGGCGAGCGCCATCCGGCGTCGACAAGACGGGATTACCGGCTACCGTCAACAGTGCGCGGATTCGGCCCGGCCCGTCCGTGAGAATCTCGTCGGCCAACGTCGCCGCTGGATACTCGCCGCGCACCTCCGGATAGCCCATGACGCGGCTGTGTCGGCGGCCGATGGTGAAGCCACGCCCGGGCCCCGCGACGCGCGGTCTTCTGTGGGCTGGCAGGGGCCACATCGCCCCTCCCGGCACATCGAGATGCCCGCTCAGGAGATTGAGTGCGTCGACAGCCCAGGCGGCCAACGTGCCGAACTCCGTCGTGTGCGTGCCGATGCGGCCATAGACCACCGCACGTGGCGTCGCTGCGAGTTCCCGGGCGAGCCTACGAGTCGTGTCCGCTGCTATGCCTGTGATGGGCGCCACGACCTCCGGTGCGTAGGCTTCACTGCGCTGACCGATCGTTTCCACGCCTACGGTAAGGGAAGCGAGCTTGCCCAGCTGTACGCGGTCCTCATCGAACAGCACATGAATCATTGCCATCAGCCACAGTGCATCGGTGCCCGGGACAATGGCTAGGTGCTCGTCGGCGTGCTCGGCCGTGCGTGTCCGCCGCGGATCCACCACGACGAACCGCCCGCCACGCCCCTGGATGTTCTTCAGTCTTCCGGGAAAGTCTGGAGCCGTGCACATGCTGCCGTTGGACTCCCAGGGGTTTGCGCCCAGCATGATCAGAAAGTCGGTGCGGTCCAGGTCGGGGACTGCGATAGAGCCCGTACTCCCAAACAGGAGCCCGGAGGCGACCTCCTTGGGCATCTGGTCGACCGTGCTCGCACTGAAGATATTCTCGGTTCCGAGGGCTCTTCGCATCTCGCGGCCATAGAGCAGCCCGTCGAGGTTGTGCACGTTCGGGTTGCCCGAGTACACGCCGATGGCGTTGCGGTCTTCGCTCTGCAGTACGGGGGTCAAGCGCCTTTCTACTTCGGCAAACGCCTCCTCCCACGTGACTTCCTCCCAGCTGTTTGTGTCCGGGTCTTGGGCCCGTCGTACAATCGGTGTGCGTAGCCGATCCGGGTCGTCGTGCAGCGCCCCGAGGCTAGCGCCCTTTGGGCAGATGAATCCGCGGCTGAAGACATCCTCGGCGTCTCCTCTCACCCCGGCGACTCGGCCATCTTCTACGCGGAGTTTCAGGCCGCAGGCAGCCTCACACAGGGGGCACGTTCGAGCATGGTTCGTCGTAGGCATTGTCATTTCTCTCGGCAATCCGCTCGGGGCTGGGTCGCCGGTGTCAGGGGTGGTGGACCTGCGCGCAAGATCATGGCACGCATGCTCTGGCACGCGGCGGGCACGTCTTTCCGGTGGCTGTGGGATGACCCTAGCCGCCGAAGCCTAGCCCGGATTATTCAAGAACTCCGCATCGCCTCGCTTGTTCCTCGACTTCACACCGCTTTCGGCGCCCTGGGAAATACGGGGAGTCTTCCCGTCGGTCGCCGAAAAGCTGTATGAAGCCGAATCCCTGTGCGATCCGA
>JAPPOR010000164.1 GCA_028817905.1 Myxococcales bacterium | reverse complement strand
TCGGTGATCCTATCGACAGCAGTGTCTTCGACGCTCCGGACTTCGGGGACGGCGACGGGGATGGGGACGGCGACGGGGACGGGGATAGCAGCCAGGACGCTGGGGAGTTGGACGCTAGCGAGACGGACGCTAGTGAGAGGGATGGCGAGGTGCGCGACAGCGGAACAGGACGTGTCGACGTGGAGGCCCTGGGCAGGGAACTAGCGCAAGCTGTTTGCGACGCCCGCGAGGCATGCGTTGGTGTGCCTCGTCTAGCCGCGCTATTTGACGGAAACCCATGCGTAGACCAGACGGCAGCGAAACTGCTGGACGGGCCGCTGAGCAATCTTGCGCTGTCGATTGAGAGCGGACTGACGCTCTACGACGAAAGCACTACCGACGACTGCTTTGCCGACATTCGCGCCCAGGGGTGCGAAGTCGTTGCAGAGAGATGGCCCACCAGTTGCGGGAGTGCACTCGCTGGCATAGCCACGGTTGGCGAAGAATGCGTTTCCGACTCTGACTGCGACGGAGATGCATTTTGCGATCATGGCGATGGGCTGGTCTGCCCAGGGTTGTGCGTCACGCGAGGCGAGGAGGGCGCGACTTGTCGACCGGGACGAGACGGAAGCTGCCAGTCGGGTCTCGTTTGCCTGGACGTGGAAACCGACGACGAATTCATCTGCGCCCGCCCACGAGTTGAAGGAGAGGACTGCCGTGCTTTCGATGACAATTGGTGCGCCGAAGGCTTCGAGTGTTTCCGCGCAAGCGAGAGCGATGGCTCCTTTGTCTGCAAGGAGCTGGACTCTGTCTACGCTGGGCAAGAGGACGACGCGTGTGATCCAAGTGTCGGTGTCCTTTGCGAAAAAGATCTCTCCACCGGTACCGCCCTCCATTGCTCGAGCGCTACAACGACCTGCCGCCCGGACCTCTTGTCGAACGACGATTGCTCTCGGGGCAAGCCTGATCCTTGCCCGCTCGAGCAATACTGCAACACCACCAGTGGGCTTTGCAGGCTCCGGGAGATCCACGGGTCGCCTTGCGATCCCATGCGTAACGGCGTCTGCGCTCAAGAGCATGTTTGTTTGGAGGCCGAGTTGGACGGGGTCACAGACCACTACTGCCTTCAGATGGCTCGCATCGGCGAGGTCTGTCTCGTAGACGAGCAGTGCTACAGCGGCAAGTGCGATGGTGCAACAGCGCAGTGCCGGGCGGCCGCAGCTTGCGACTAGGGGGATACTCGATGGTGAAGAAGAAAAGAGGCTATGCAGCTCGGCCGATCGTTTGGGAAGCCGTCGATGACCTTGGTCAGGTGGAAGATCGCGTCGTCGCCGAACGTCTTGGTGTGACCATCACGAGCGTGCACCGGGCCAGAAAGAAACTCGGGATACCTGCTGCGAATCCAACGCCTCGGGTCGATTGGAAGGGCGTTGCCGACCTGGGTGCGGTGCCGGACAACGTGATAGCCAAGAAACTTGGCGTTCATCCGAAGACCGTCGCCAGGGCGCGGGGGAGGATGGGAATTCCAGCAGTCGGGCAGACCTCACTACCCAGTCGTCGCCGTCGTCGTCGGCAGATCGACTGGAGGTCCGTCCGGGCGTTGGGGAAGGCCCCAGATCCTGAGGTTGCTCGGTCTCTTGGCGTCCGGCCTGACGTTGTCTGGCGGGCAAGGAAAAAGCTGGGAATCCCATCTTTTGGCTCGAAGGTTGTTGACTGGGATGAGGTGGCCGACACGTTGGGAACGCTGCCCGATCGCGAAATCGCCGAGCAGCTAGGTGTCGGCCGAGCAACCGTGGCGGACCGTCGACGTGCGCTTGGAATCGGCTCGTGGCTGTCCAAGAGGAGCGCCTAGCGCGGTAGCGAGTATGCCCATGCCCATGCTCAAGTCTTGTAGAGTCCTCTGGAAGGGGATACCGCCTCGCTTTGCCACGAATCTTCGTGGTCGATTTCCGACGAAAGTTTCGTCGCGACGCGGGCCATCCAGCACAGTTACCGAGAGTGGCGGTTCTGGACGCCTGCTTGGGTTGTACAATCGCGGAGAGTACGGGACCGGCCACGGCTGGGGTGCGGCCCATTTCGTCGCGTGGAACAATGATTTGGGTACAGCATCGGCCGCAATTCAAAAGCGCCCACTTGCACAGAACTACACGATCGGAGGCGAAGGCGACTTCGACGCACCCTTCCCCGGACCTCGAGGTCACATTGAGCATCGGCAAGGCGCTTTGGTGCCGTCGTCCCTCTATGAAGCGCAGCTTTGCGATCGGCTGCAAGCAAGAGCCGAGGCGGAATGATGGTCTGCTCCAACCCCGTGCTACCGAGCTCCACCCTCACCAGGTTGCGCCGCGCGGTCCCTGGAGCGATCCCCAGGCCAATCAGTCAGAGGTTCGCCACTGAATATTTCGTCTCGACGGAGACCCTTGAGCACCGTTTTCCATTCGGCGGCCTCGGCCTGGCCCGGCGCCAGGCCGAGCAGCTGCGCCAGTTCAGCCAGCGATTTCGCCTTCAGCCGACCTTGTCGCAGATGTCCCAACAACATGATTGCCCGCTCGAGCTCCATGCTGTCGAGCTCGACCACCCGAGCCGCTACGTCGGCGGGCAGATCCGGTGCCTGTTCCATTCTTCTACACATAGCAGACCCGCTCGCGATCTCCCTGCACTCGCAGACGATCGGGTCGATCGCTCCAGATCGTGCGGCAAACCACCGGATCCGACGTGGTTTCGAGCGATCTACTCGCCGACTGCTTGCATCCGCGGCTGCTCAGCGTTTGCATGTCCCCAAACCTTCGCCTTCGCGGACTTAGGAGGAGGGTCAGCGACCCAGCAGTAGAACCCAAAAAAAGAGCCGCCAACGGGAAGTCAGCGGCTCAAAAGCTTCGGTGGAGCGCCGAGTGCCAGCTCGGTCGCCTCACCTAACCAGCCGACGAACAGACCTCGACGGACCGGATGACTGCCAATATACGTGCGCGCGCGGGCGAAAGCCAGCGCGTAACAGGTGGAGTGCATCCTGCGCCTGCCCAAAAGCCTGGGCAAGGGGCGTCTGGACAGGTCCGTCTAACGGCCTACGAGTCCTCCCCTACCCACCTGCCAATCTTCACGGAACTAGTTGAAATCGGTGGCCCTTTGGCTCGCGGCATCCTGCGCTTGAAGGGTGAGGAACTGTCCCCAGGTTCGGTCGGCGCAGTGTGGTCCCGGGACGATCGGAAATGGGTCAAAAAACAGCGGGCGCGAATTGCCGAGACTACTGATGGCGATCGTCCGCGCCTAGTGGCATCCGGCATCTGGCATCTGTCGCGGTTGCTGATGCACCCTTTTCTGGGCCTGGAAGCGTTGAAGTACTTTGCGATGAAAGTGCCGAGTAACTGGCTCTGTGCGTTGTTCGCGGTCGCGATGCTCCGTTTTGACGGGAGCTATCGGTCGGCCGACTCGCGACGTGCGCGATCGATCCTCACCCTGGGCGTGCTGCTGTGGTTCCTCGCGCGGCCGACCAAGCGCGGTGGCCAATGGGGCTATGTCGTGCGCGGGCTGCCCGCGGGTGCGTTCCTGGCACTGCTAGGCTGGTATGAGCACTGGGGAATGCGCCGCCGACAACCGGCCAAAACGACGGTCTATGGCACTCACCGCGTGGGCGGGCGCTTTGACCGCGCGGAAGTCGGCTATTTCGCGGCGCTCGTGCAGGCCGGGCTGCTCCGCGTCCTCCAGCTGCCCTGGGACCAGGTCAAGCCGGAGCATCGCGGGCCGATGCGAATCAACGACAAGGGTGAGATCCAGTGCTGGGCGTTCAGCGAGATCTTTCTTCGCATACCGACGCCCGGGCTGACACCGCTCGAGCTCGGGCCTCCACCGCTGCAGCGCAGGGTACTGCCCCCCCCTCCCGAAGCCATGGCGCCTGTCATGGTCGAGCCCAGCGAGCCCGTTTTGGTTGGTGCAGTGGCAACGTTGCCCTCGGAAGCGCCCGCGACAACGCTGGCCGCCGCTGCGAGCAGCATCCTGTCACGCTCCGCGTCGCCCGAGGAGGCGCTCCTGCGGGACCTGGAGGCGGCCCGTACGCCTGCGCCGAAGCCTGCCCCAGCACGCAGTAGCTCTCCATACTCTCCGTACGGGTGGAGGGGACCTACGCCGACCGGCGACGATCTCACGCGTGCGTTGCTGGAGGAAGTCGCGAAGGTGCTGCCTGGCGGCAGCGACCCGCCGAGTACCACCTAAATCGCGCTCGCGACCCCTTGCCCCTGTTTGATGTCGGCGAACTCAAGGCAGGGCTACGCCCGAATTCGACGTGTTCCGCTGCCGTCGGGCAGCATGTGCGCGTTCGGTGGCTGATCGGCTCCCTTTCGCGGCACCGATCCACCCCCGGGGTGCGCTCAGCGGGCCCCACGTACCACATAATTAGTGCACAGGACCTGTGTGCTCCCCTTCCCCCAAGGGGGAAGGATAGGTGGGAGGAGAGGAGAGGAAGCGAATAGCGCGTTGAGGAAGCCTTCCCCCGATAAAAAATTACGTCGCACGGTTCTTCCTCTCTCCAACAGGTCGCATTGCATACCCTACAGCGGACGGCGCTCCGCGCCTTCACGGCCCTTGCGGGCCTGTAGTTCTATAGCAACTAACGCGGAAGTCGCTTGATTGAAAACCTCATCGAAAACCCCCACAGGCCCGAACCCCCAACGTTCAAGTCGTGCCGCTGACACAGCTCGGTGGCGTGCATCATCTACTGGCACGCCGCTTGTCGACGCGGCGCTTGGGCCGGCCGAGCTGGACACCCTTCTTCCGTGCGCGAGCAAGCCCCGCCTTCGTGCGCTCGGCAATCTGAGCGCGCTCCTGCTCGGCAACCCAGCCGAAGATGGCGATCAGCAACGGGCGCACCGGTCCGCCGGTGTCCAACCACGGCTCGCGCACACTCATAACCGCGACTCCATAGCGGTCGAGCTCCAGGACCGCCTCGACGAGGTTGCCCGTCATCGACCTGCCCAGCCGATCGAGCGACCACACCAGCAGCACCTCGAACGCGCCCCGGTGTGCAGCCTCGATCATCCTCTTAAGCTCGGGCCGCGCTCACGCTCTCCTCGAACGTCTCGACGACCCGGAGCTTCCTCGTACGGGTCAATGCCTCGCCCACAAGCGGCTCGAAGCTGACGTCTAAAGCTACGTGCGCAACCCCGCGCCCGTCGCGTAGCACGTTGACTACTAGCTGGCGAGCAACTTCTGCAACGACCACTCGATAATTGCACTTCGACTACGACCAGTAGCTTTGGCGATCTGATCCACTTGATCATACAGTTCGAGTGGCAGGTGTACCGTCGAAGCGCGCACAGCGCGGCCATCGACCATCCGCACTCGGGGATCGGCGACCGTACCGCGCCCACTCGCCACTGCTCGCGGCGCCTCAAGCAGCTCCGCAAAGGCCGAGGGTAAATCCTTCGGTTCAACGCGGCGCGGAGGCACAGCAGGTTCGGGAGGCGTGGGTGCGGTTGTGACGGCTGTTGGTCCCGGGGGCACTGGCGGTGGGGGAACCTGACCGCCGCCAGCTACCTCGGCTTGCTGCTCGAGTTTGGCCAGGGCCTCCTCGTCGATTTCGCGCAATGGGCGACGTTTAGGTAGTGGAAGCGCTCTAGGCATAAGCAACTGCCTCCGGTGTTTGAACAGGCTGAATTCCCAGGATGCCTTCGATCTCCGCCACCAAGCTGAGCAAGTCCGCGGCCGCGCCACTACGGCCCTTGCTCGTGACGGCGACACCGGCGCTGACCGCTTCGTTGAACGCCACGAGACGACGGATCTTCGTCCGACTCACAGGGAACTTTTCTGTCTGCAACGCCTGATAGACAGTCGTGCTCATGTTCGTGTCCTGAGCCGACCATTGATTGCGGACGATCAGTCCGCACAGGTCCTCCCGAATGCCTCTAGCTTGCTCGATGATTTCCATGGTCGAGGTTTGGAGTGCGTCCAAGTCCTCCACCGTGGGTGCACAAGGTGCAAGCACCAAGTCCGCCAGAACGACCGCCGTTACAGCCGGGGCGTTCGCCCTACCCTGAGTATCGCAGACGACGACGTCGTAGACTTCGGCTTGTTCTCGGATCGCCTTGCGCACGTCTCCGCCAACGCCGAGCGTTGTTGGGCAGGAGTTGCCTGCCTGGTTGGCGGCGTTGGCGAAACGGCGCGCGGTGCCTTGGGGATCGAGGTCAAGAAGCACGACCCGCAAGCCCTGGCTGTGCCAATAGCTCGCCAGCTGACACGCCAGCAAGGTCTTCCCTACCCCACCTTTGGTTCCGACTACAGTTATGACCATGAAGTCGAGTCTAGTCATAGGGGCCCGGAGCCTCCAAAAAAGTGGCAAGGTCGCGCTGTCGTCCCGATGTCAGCGGCAGGACCCGCTCGTGAGCGTGAGGCCTGAGTCAGAACCCGAGCCCAGCCTGCCGCCCCACCCTCAAATCGCAGCCTCACCGTACGGGTCTAGTCCGGGAGTCTAGCGTTGGCCCCGCACCCAGCCCGACTTTCGAGTGGCAGCCCCACCCTCGGGGCTGGGCCGCCGAGCTGGCGTTTGCTCCACGCCCGGGCTCGAGGCCTCGTGTCGACGCGGGTGCCCGAACCGAGTGTGCGAACGGGTAGCGCCCTTGGCGTCCGGACTGGGGGCTCTGTTCGGGGCCAGTCCTTGATATGGGCAGTAGTGCCCGCCGGCTGAAGCAGTGCGGAGACCGACCGTGGTGGCCGTCGTAGTTGTACGCCCGCCATCGGGCTCGCACCCGGGACCACGCGTTGGTGTCGGAGACAAGGCCCGGTCTTGTCATGGACTGTCGGTTCCAATTCCGGTGGTGCACGCTGACCGCCACACTGACCTCGCCACCCGGTGCGACGCTGAAGGTCGTAGCGAGTCCTGATGGTGGTCTACAGGGCGGCTCTGCCGCTGGCGGCAACTCTCGACTCTGCGACTACCCGCCAGCTCACGTCCGCGACAAAGCTTGCTTTCTGCCACTGAAAGTAGGGCGCCATGCAAGGTCCCGCTGTCAGCGGTACGTAGCGACGTCGCTCGCGCTGCTTCATGCTGCGTGCACGCTTGATGGTTGTTCTGGGTCTGGGAGCCTTCTGCCACGGTTGGCGTTGACACGTGAATGCAACGTCACCATGCGGTCTCAGACCACGATGGCGCTGGTTGCCATTAGCCACGCGGTGGCGTGCTCTGGCGTCGCCCTGCGACACTGCTCGGCGAGCTCGTCCTCTGATATCACTCATTGAACCATGCGCGATTTCAACGACTTGGGTCCACCGTACACGCTCGAGTTGGTGTACTGATCTGCTTGGTACCCTACGTTCGCAAGGTGGCACAGGGGCAGGGCAGCCCTCAGCGGTGTGGGTGCTGTCGCCGCGCACTGGCATTCGCGTGATCCCGTGCGCGGGGGCCGTGTTGCAGGCTGGTTAGGCGGCGTAGCGCTCATGCCCCCCCGGCCCGCTTGTGTCGGCGACGAAGAGGTTGCGCACTCAGAAACGGAGGTCGACTCCGGGAGGGGGCAGGGCAGGCGCTGCCCATTGCCTCGTGCAACGGCTGCATCAGCTGCCTGGCTCCGGCCACGCGAGTGCCAGACGATCGCGTCCTGCCTTGTGATCGTCGTGCTGTTAGTCCGATGCGCGCTGCACCTTCGCGATCTGCGAAGCAGCAGGGAAGGGCGGTCCTGAAGCAAGCTCCGATTGGCAGAATCCCGCGGATCCCGCCCGTCAACCCATCATTTGCTCAGTGCGTATTGAGCAGCTCGAAATCAAATCGTACGCTCCCGTCTATGCCGAGGGCTGACCCGCCAGAGCCGGACAACGAGAACTACTCCCTCTTCGAGGAAGCAGAGCTCAGCACCGGCCAGGAGTTCGCGTTCGATGAGATGAACATTGTCGAAATGCCTATCGCGCTGCTGACTCGCGACACCAAGGGCATCCACGAGATCCCCCTGTCCGCAGACGGGCAAAGCAGGCTCGTGTGCGCGAACTCCAGCAAATACGGCTTACCCAACGCGCTCGCGCCCAAAGTGATCCTTGGGCTGATGTGGCTCTGGGGCAGGGAGTACCCGGACCAGCCGCAGACATTCACGTTCCGGCTTCGACGCCTGGTCCAGCAGTTCATGTATCCCGAGCGCTTTCAGCGATATCCACCGAGCGGAGATCTGCTCCAATCCGTCGAGCGCCAGATCCACTGCGTCGCCGGTTCTCAGATCCACACCGACCGCTGGTGGGATATCTCCCGCCGCGCCCGGAAGGAGGTGGACATCTCGATTATCGATGGCGTGGTAACCGTGGACGAGGGCGGTCGCAACCGACCCAGGGTGCTCGAGGTCACCTGGGGGAAGTATTTCTGGCAGAGCCTCGTCAACCGCTACACCAAGCCGATCGACGCCCGCCTTGTCCAGACACTCGAAAAGCCCCTCGACCTCGCGCTCTACCGCCTCCTCGATCGCCAGCTCAACCGCAAGCCCAGGCAAAAGTATACCAACATCATCCATCTGGCGCGCTTCAAGCTTGGGATGCAGGGCCAGAAGATCAGCGCAGGTGGACGGACCGCTTCAAGCTACATCGCCAAACTGCTTCGAGAAGCCCTCACCCGCCTGAGTCGCGAACAGTTCACTGTGCGGATGACCATCGACCGCTCTACCGATGTCTTCAGCGTCACGTTTGAGCGCATCGACAGCCCGAAGCCGCAACAAGCGCACGAGGTGCGGGAGCACGACCAGGCGGGTGACCTGATCCGCGAGTTTCACTTCCGCGCCCACAAAGTGCCACGCGACCAGAAACGCGCACGCATCGCGCGAGCGGACCGCAAGCAAGCGGCAGAGTGGGTCGATGCCTACGGCGTTGATAAGGCCACCTGGATGGTCAAGCACTGCGTCGACTTGCAGCGACAGGCCGGCAACGATCCCATTCTCTTGTTTCGAGGCCTTCGGCTCTATGAAGCCGCCGCCTGCGGTGCCTATGAAGCTGACCAGCAGAAGCGCGCGGTACCCCAGGTGCGGCACGGCCAGAAGCCCCGCGACATCTTCGACAAGGTCAAGGCTTGGCAACGGTACGAGGACGGCCTGCTTGCGGCGTTTCCACTGGAGCATGGCCGCAAGGCCGAGCGCGAACTGAAGGCCAAGGCCCTTGAGATCGCCACCAAGGCTTTGGCCAAGATGCCCTCCGTGCCCAAGCATCTGCTCGACAACACCGTCGAGGCCGAACTCGCCAGGCTCGTCCGGCTGCGGATGGAGGCGCTCGATCAAGACGCCTTTTGCGCCTACCCGGATGAGGCGACGCTACGCCAAGCGCTCAGCGAGCACCACGGCTTCGATCCCATGGGGTAGGGCAAGCCCGTGCCGAGCTCGATTTGACCTGCTCCTGCTCAAACAGAGACATGAGCATACTCAACCCCATTAGACCTCGGGGCGCACGTTCGTTCCAAATGACCTAGTCATGCTCAATCAGAGACACAAACCTGCTCAATGCACCGGGGAATCTCCCGCTCGGCGCCTGAAACCGTACGCGATCACAGCAATATCTGGACCCTGCCCGACCTCCATTGAGCAGGTTCGTGGCAGTCCACCTGGCGCCATATTGACCTGGTCCTGCTCAACCATAGGACACAGACCTGCTCAGTATCGGATCTGGACCTGCTCAATGCTGCGGGCAGAACGGGGGCACCGCCTTCGAAGCCCAATACTTATGGGCTCAGCGGCGAGTAGAAACGCCATTGAGTGGGTCCGTGTCAGTCGGAGCGACGCCGATTGAGTGGGTTCATGTCCAACGCCCGGTCAGCTGAGCAGGTCCAGATCCGAAACTGAGTAGGTTCGAATCGGATCGCGAGCAGGACCAGGTCGGTGGCTGAGTAGGTTGAAGTCAGCTAGAGCCCCGCCCGCGGACGATGAACCCACCCGGGCGCCGCTAGACTGTGCGCAAACTCCCCACACGAGGGGGCGGGGGGCGAGCCCAGAAAGTTCCCGGAGCTGTACGGTTCATGGGACAGTTTTGAGCCAGCGTTCGAGGGACCAGGGGGCAGGCCGTCTGACAGAATCCTCAATTTCGGATGGCAATATCTTGACCGAAATCCACTGAACAAACATCCTCGTGGTGCCGTAGGTGGAGGAGGTGCTGACGTGAGCAAGTGGATTCAGGTGCGGGTCGACGAAGGACTCTTTCCAAGCGAGCGTACCGTACATTTCGACACCGTAGAGGGTGAGATTTCTGTCTTTGTCTCGTCCAACCAGCTTGAGGCGGGGAAACTCAGGGTGGTCGTTCTTGATGAGGATGCCGAGCACGCTCTCGTTCAAGTGCAGTCTCACGGGGGCGGTACGGTCGCGAAGGTGAGCCGCTCGAACGTGCTTGCGTAGGCACCATGATTCTTTCAAACGTCCAGATCCACAACGCTCTAGACGCTGGTGATATCGTCATCTCGCCGGAGCCGTTACCGCGCCTTCCGTCGCTTCAGCAGCCCAAGTCCCCATACGACACGACGGCAGTCAACCTTCATCTCTCGCGGGCACTTGCGGTTAGCAGCACAAGCAGCCCGTTCGCTTTCGATCTACGGAAACCTGGCCTGCCCAACCTTCTTAACAAAGTCTACCAGCATCACGAGATGGATCCCGAGGGAGGCTACTCGCTCGCTCCGAATCGCTTCGTCCTCGGCAGCACAAACGAGGCCGTGACGCTTCCCATCAAGCCTAACCGGCCGGTCTATGCGGCGCGTGTCGAGGGTCGGAGCTCATTTGCTCGTTGCGGGCTGCTCGTTCATTTCACGGCGCCCACTATCCATGCCGGCTTTTCAGGAACGATTACTCTCGAGATCATGAACTTCGGTCAGCACGACATCCAGCTGTTCCCGGGGATAGCGATCGCGCAGCTTATCTTCGAGCGGGTAGAGGGCACCCCTCGGCGCAACGACAGCCAGTTCCATGGCCAGACGACGCCTGCGGGGACCAGCTAACCCTCAGGGCGATCGGCGAGGGGCTTCTTCAAGGTCGAGGCGACGACGACGTTTGGAGTGGTGCAGTCCTCGCTTCGGTAGCGATTTGATGCTTGAACGCCAGAGGGGGGGGAGCCAGGGCCGCGGCTTACGCTGGTCCAGGTGGCCAGATTCTTTGCTTGCTTCCGGAGAGTGTCAGAGTCCGAGTTTGGCGCTCGCAGGCTTCTGCCAGGCGTCGACCCGGCGGGTGTACCGCCGCACCATCTCGACCGAACGATGGCCACTCTGATCCATCACCGCCGCTTCAGGTGCGCCGTTGAGCGTCGCCGTGGTGATGAACCCCGCGCGCAGGGAGTGGCCGCTGAACTGGGCCGGGTCCAGTCCAGCGCGTGCTGCCGCGTCTTTGACTACCTTTGCGACGGAATGCGGCGTGATCGCCCGGCTACCGACGTTTTCGTGTCGGTCGACCGGTCGGAATATGGGTCCCTCGACAAGTCCGGCCAGTTCGAGCCACGCTTCCAGCGCCCGCACGGGACACGTGACCGCGCTCTGGCCGTACGCGATCACCTTGACGTGCCCCTTGCTCGTTTGGTCCGTCTTGCTCTTGCGGACTAGGAGCTCGATTCCCTGCGGATGGAACTGTACGTCCTCCACGAGGAGGTTCGCCAGTTCGGAGCGTCGAAACGCCCCCGCGAATCCGATTGTCAAGATTGCCCGGTCACGGCATCCTCGGGTCCCCTCTGGCAGCACTTCGAGCATCTCCCGCAGCCAGTCCACGCTCAGTGGGGTCTTCTGAACAGGTCGCGCTACCATCGACTTGCGCAGGCCTTTCCACACCTCTGCAAACTCCGGGTCCGATCGCGGGGTAGGGTGGCCCGCCGCAGAGTGCTCGTGGCAGATCGCCGCGAGCGCTTGTGAAAGGGAGCTGACTCGCCAACCGTCCTCCACGCGGGCGACGAAATACGCGACGACGAGCTCACCAGTGCTGGGAAGCGGTGACTCGCCTTGCTCTTCGCACCATTCACTGAACCGACGCCATTGGTCTGCGTAGGCAGCTCGTGTACGCTCCGAGAGCCTGGCCGCCCTATGAGCCTGGGCCTTCTTCTTCCACTCCTTCATCAAGCGCTTCTTCTTGCTGGCCATCTCGTACAGCGTCTCCGCTAATCGATATTAGCGTATATCAAATTTCGGAAATACGCTGGAGTCAGTTTTTCGAGCATCTCGGTGTGTCTGCTCACTTGCTCAGTGTCTGCGAGGAGGATAGATTGCAGGCACTCTCACGAAGTGCATTCGCCGAGTCGCTTCAGATCCGGCGGAAACAGGGAAGGGGAGTCGATGCTTGACCAGGTTGATACACAAGCGAGCCTTGGCATCAGCAGAATGAAGGAAAGCAAATCAGCTGAGGATAGGGCAACGGAGACGCGCGACGGGGTTGTCGTCGAGTCTGAGCGCACGCGTCGGCTGTTCTACCAAGGGCTGGGTATGGCAATCTGCGGGATCGGCGCGTGGTATCTCGGCTTTCCACTGGGGTCGTTGGGCTTGCTCGCTGGCCTCCTTGCCTTGTTGGCTCTTGCGGCGGTGGTGTTCTTTCGCGGCGTCGGGTGGCGCGAACTCGTTCCAACGCGGGGAGACCTGGTAGCGAGCGGCCCGGGTATCACGGCGGGGGCGGTCGTCTTGCTGGTCGCCTCGACGCTAGTCGGTGTGACTGCCATTGCGCGAGGCCGCAGCCTGAGTCTGGAGTTCTGTGCTTGGTGGGGGGCATTGGGGTTTGTTTCCGTCGTGCGCTGGCGCGACCTACGGGTGCTGGCACACGGGGCCACCGAGCGAAAGGGAGGGTGTGATGGGTGAGAGGCGAGAGGTTGCCTCCTGCCCGGCCTGTGGCGCCTCGGAAACCGAAATCAAGGAGCGTGGACATAAGCGGCTCGACGGCCTGGGCCGGCCGCTTGAGGAGCCCATCACAGGCCCGAGCAGTGCGTGCCCCGAAGCCTGCTCATGCATCCCTGAGCATTTCAGCCTCGTAGAGCATGCGGCAGATGTGCGGCACTGGGACGAGCACGACCGCGCCAAACAAGCGAAGGGGGACGTGAACTGATGTGCGGAGCAGCCCTGAAGCCCCGAGTAAACAAGCGAGGCTCCGACTTCCGAGTCGGTGCGTGGACGACTGAGGACTGACCGAGGTGGCGTATTTCATCGCGTTTCTTTGTATTGGTTTCAGCGTTCTCGCTGTGACCACCAAATGCGGCGAGGGAGCCCCTTCGTTCAGGGAGGGGAGGAATCGCCGCGCTGTCTTTCGACGTATGCCCGGACGATCTCGAGCGGGGCGCCGCCGCAACTGAC